>JAIPBX010000001.1 GCA_021738485.1 Bacteroidales bacterium
ATATACAATCTTTTCCTAACAAATGGAAACAATAATATTCTTTTTCGACTTAATAAATCTATATTTAAACTCCATGATCTTCTATACTTTTTCTCTACTCCACCACAATCTTCTGCCCTTTGGAGTGGGCTGAAAACTCGGGTGCGTAGAGGCTTTGCAGCGTGGCAATGCCATTGCTGAAGGTTCCGCTCTGCTCGGCAAACATGTCGTATTCCAGCACGTAAGTGCCGGGACGCATGTACTGGATGAAAAAGTCTACCGACGCATCTTTGATAGCGCGGTAGTAAGCCAGGCCGTCCTGGTGGTGGTATCCCGACTGGTTGGCCGTTGGCTCGAAGCCCGCCGCACGTCCGTCACCGAGATGAACGTACTCCAGCGTTCGGTCGGATTCCAACACGATACGGTAGCGAATCCTATCGCCCACCTCCACTCTGGAATCTTGTGTGAGCTTTACCAGCTTATCACCCTGGTCGGTTTGCTTAACGCGATAGACGTCTTTCTTCACGCTGATTTTTGTGGCATGGCTTTCCACCTCTGAAAGTTCCTTGAAGTACTGCACGTAAACCGATCCCCATGACACACTCTCATCCTTCTTCTCTACTTCGATTTCAGACATTCCTTTGCTTACCTGCGATCCTTCCCACGATTTCTTGAAATAAGCCGTACCGGTTTGCACATCCTGCTTATCGGGAGTAATGGTCTTGTCTCCTACTTTGAAAGTTACATCGGTGCCCTGAGGAGAAAGCAACTCTTCACCGGTTGACAGCAGGGCGAACACCGCATTAGCCGTTGCCGATGAAGTCGGCCAGCGCTGGGTTTGCTTTTGCTTCAGCAGCCAGAGTTTCATTTTTTCTCCGGCTTGCTTATCATCCGCCACCTTATCAAAAAGTCGAATCATCAAAGCCTGGAAGTCAATCGGGGCCTGATACCATTGCCAACCGGCACGGAAATCCCGCCAAAACATACCCATTTCTTTATTCTGTAATGCATGCTCGCGAAGAGAGGCAATAATTGATTCGGCTGTTTCCTGCTTTCCGTGAGCATCCTGAACAAAGGCAATCATGCCTTTCATGTAATGATTGTAATCCGTCCAATATTTGGCCGTTTGCTGAAGGTATTCCTGCTCAATTTTCCCGGCCTTCTCTTTGGATTCATAATCAGGAAATAATGCTCGCGTGTAGAGGTATAGCACTTCCTGAGCAGAGGGCTTATACTCTTCCGGTTTGAAATCGTCATCCCGGCGAAGCTTTTCGTAATGCTGAATCAGCTCTTCATCGCAGAATTCCAACCCGTCGTTAATCATTTCCCGGATTTCCCCGGTATGGGTAGCCCCAAGCTTTTCCAGGTCGGCTAGTTTTTTCAGGATTTTCTGGGTGATGTACCAGCTTTGAGGCATCCCCTCATACCACGACCAGCCGCCGTTGGAGGCCTGGAGGTTTTGGAGTTTGTACAACGACTTCGAAAGCTCGTTTTCAATCTTGTTCTTTTGGAAAAAGTTGGCAATCCGTTTCTTATCGGCCGTTTCCGATTTGGCGTCCAGCAACCAGGGTGTGTGCTCCAGCACGATGTTTTTCAACTCCTGGTTTTTCTCGAGATTGGAGCGAAGGGCATCCGAATCCTTTTCTTTCCAAATCTGAAAAACCTTCTCAATTTCAGGATTCTGTTTTACGATGTCGTAAGCCAGCGAATTGGCATAAAAGCGGTTCATCACCGAAAGCGCTGATTTGCTGCTTCCCTCTTCCATGTATGGGAGCGCCTGAACAGCATACCAGGCTGCGTTTCCGGTGTACTCGAGCGTCATGCTTTCCACTTGCTCTTTCTTCACCGAGGGCAAATCCAGTGTCCGGCTGCCCGGTTTACTCAGGGAAAACGGGTGCGTTTCGATGATTCGCTTCTTGTTGGTCAGAACCGGCAGAAACTCGGTCTTGCCGTCGCTAAACGACTCGTTCGCAGCAGTAATTCGATATTTCAGCAGGTCGTACGTATCCGGGATGTTTAGTCCGAAAGTCACCTGCCTGCTCTCATTCGCCGGAACAGTGATTTTTCGCTGGTTGTTTTTCAACCCAAGCGTTTCGGTGATCAGCGTTTCCGGATAAGGCTCCAGCATGTCGAGGGTCACCGTAATTTCCTGTTCCTCCTCCGTCAGGTTCACCACTTTGGCCGAAAAGGCAAACGCATCCCCTTGGCGGACAAACCGCGGCGGGTTGGGAACGATCATCAATTCTTTTCGAGCCTCAAAGGTGCGCTCCATTTGTCCGGTCTTCAAATCTTTGGTTTGGGCAAAAGCCATAAACTTCCATTCGGTTAGCGACTCGGGCAGGGTGAATTTGATTTTCGCCTTCCCGTCTTTGGTTACCATCTGCGGGTAGAAAAAGGCGGTTTCGTTAAAATCCTCCCGGACTTGAACCGGTTTCTTTTTTTCTTTGGATTTCTTTTGCGGCTTGGGGCCTTCACCCTGAACCGTTTCGGAAAGCTGCTGCGCCTTGTTGGATTCCGCGCTTTTAGCTTCAACAGCCATTTCCATAGTTCTGGATTTCTCGTACATCCGCTCTTCCATATGGCGGTAGCCGAACCAGTTTAGTCGCGGATGTGTCCTTGGGCGGGGTCGGGGTGCAGGCTCCATGTCGTAAAGCGATTGCCCGGATGCCAGAGTAAACATGTTGTTGCTGTACCAGCGAGCCAGGGAATACTCCGGATAAATCTGTCCGAGATTCCATGGCTTGTGCGGGGCAATTTCATCCAGCGAAGCATCGTACATTCCGGCCAGAAGTTCCGCCGTGGTTTTCTCCGCATCAGGCCCTTTCACGGTTACAGTCCATTCTTCCATACCGCCGGGCGTTAGAGGCGTCTCTTTTACAGCCAAATCAATCTCTAACTTTTTGTTGGACCACGGCACGTTGATTTTTTCGGTAAACGAATACAGCTGGTTATCCTTCACAAAGTAGGCATGGATACCAAATCCTCCCCGGTGCTTCTCTTTAACAGGAATTTGGACTTTCTCCACCTCATCGCGAATCATCAGCTCTTCTTCAAAAAATATGTTTCCGTCCTGCTCGGCTTTTACAACGGCTTTGACTTTACGCGCGGCTGACCCCAGCAAAACCGTAACTTTTTCACCGGGTTCGGCTGTCTGCTTCTCCGTCTTAAAAAAAGCGTATTGATTTAGTGGCATTTCGTCATCACCACTGTCGTAGACAGTAATCCATTTTTCTACTTTGTGGGTTTCCCTATTTTTCGACACATCAAACACCAGCTTGTAGGCCCCCACCGGCCATTCCTGAATGTTCCTGGTGATGAGCGAGTCGGTACCGGTATAGAACGGCTCTTCAACTAAGCGTTTATCCACCGGAAGGCTTTCAATCTTGTTTTCCGACTCATACGGATAATGCTCAAACAGTTCGGCAAAAGCCTCCTTGCTGTAAATCTGACTATCCGGCTGCGCCCATTTGCGGTCTTTCATGAGGCGGTCAAAATCTTTCAAGCGATAAACCGAAAGCACGCCTTCGGCATTAATGGTCTCACCACTGAGGTTTTCGATGTCCGGGATGATTTTCAAAGGCTGTTGTTTGTCGACCACCTCATCCACTTTGAGGCGGGGGATGAACGAATCGTATCCGGCGGCAATAAATCGCTTCGCCGTGTGGGTTTCTCCATTCTTATCGGTGACTTCCACCGACACCTCAAAATCGAAAACCGGTTTGGTATCCCTGGAAACCGTAGGATCAGGCAGGGTCTCAAACTGCAGAGAAAATGACCCGTCGGATTGGGTCTGGGTTGTACCACTGGTCAAAGTGTATTCAGGCGACGCCGGTCTAGGGATAAAGTAACGCATGGGGAACGGGAAGCGCGTTTTCCGCTTCACCGTATATTTCACCTTCGCGCCGTCGACAGGGTAGCCGGCAAAAGCTTCCGCCTTTCCGGTGACCTCCACCGTTTCATTCAACCGGTAGGTACCCTCCATGGGCTTTAGTTCCACTTTAAACCGTGGACGGCGGTACTCTTCCACTTTCACGGTAGTTCGGCCCTCGTCGGTGATAATCCGGAAATCTCCGGTGAGCGTGGACTCAGGGAGAATAAACGAGCCGCTGAAAGAACCGTATTCGTTGGTGGTGACGGATTTTTCACTGATCTTCTGACGATTCGCATCTTTCAGCTCGATGCCGGTGGAATAGCCCTTTTTGAGGTTTGTTTCTTCTCCTTCTTTTTCAAGTACAACTCCTTTGAAATGAATGGTTTGACCGGGGCGATATACCGCTCTATCGGTAAAAATATAGGTACTGATATCCGTATTATCCCGGTCGCGGGGTTCACCGAGATAGAAAAATTTCTTTGAAAATACCCGGTCATCGCCGTCTTGGATATCCAGGAAAAAGGACTCGCGTTCGATGTCTTTCCATGCGATTTTTACTTTGCCGTCACGGTCCGATTCATAAGACCGGGCTTTTTTCAGATTGTATTGGCGTTTGCGGTGATCGTAGCGACGGGTGTAGCAATCGATCCGGGCATTCTTAACGGCATCGCCTTCTTCGCGCTCCAGGATGCGCAGGATGAGGTCGCCGTTGTTATTCTCGCGATTCACGAAAGTAAGGTCGGTGACCCAGAATTCCGAAAAAGCCACAACTTCCTCCTTAAAGGAAAAATCCCCAGAAGAAGCGGCCAGTAGCACGTAAAAACCTTCCTCCAGCTCGGGCACCTTCACTTCCGTGGAATGTCTTCGATAATCACCGGTGGCCGGCAGGGGAACGGTCCGGCTATACATAGCTTTCCGGTTTTTGAGGAAGGAGAGCTTTTCTTCGCGACTCATGCGTTTAGTGAGCCATTCGCCGTCGGGACTCAGCCGGATAATCCGGGTGTGAAGCTCATCGACATTGCGGTAAGAGACCGAGGCGGGGAAAGGCCCTCCGGGGAGGTTGCCGTATTCCACATCGACACTCAGGTTTTTTCGGAGAATCTGTTGCTTCAATCCTTCCGCCTTTTTAGCGCCGTACGTTCCGGGATATTTTTCAATGGCCATTTCGCAATGTTTCATGGCTTTTTTGGGGTCTCCGAAAGTCTGTTCAGATTTGTAGGGAACCTGCCTTCCCGGTGAATAATAAAGCTCAGCGATTTTATACTGAACCAGCGCCCATTCTGGGCTATCCTCCACTTTCGAAGCAAAGCCTTCGAGCGATTCCAGGTAACGCTCTTCCTTATCCGGGCGGGTGTAATTCTCATAAACAAACTCCAGGCGCTGGAGATTGGCTTCGGAAAGTGCTTTGGGGGCATCTTTGTGAATCTCCAACAATTTCTGGTAAACATGAAGCGGCAGCAAGCGGCTGTTCTTTTTATCCAAATCCAACTTTGCAAACGCTTCGATATCACTGAAATATTTTGAATCATTATAATAAACCTCCAGGTTCGCCTCCGTTAACAGGTAGTCGGAGCTCTTCATAAACCTCAGCGAGCGGTATGCCAGGAAGTCATAGAGGGTAGGCCGCAACCCTTCGGTGTAATCCTCTTCTTTAAGAATTTCGGAATACACATCCAGGGAGATTCCGGCAAGTTTTTCTGAATTTTGGATAGATTGCAGATAGTGCTTTTTCGCTTCAGCAAGAATAGTGCGGATATCCCAGGTCGAAAGACGGGACGAGTCTACATCCACCTGGCTGCGGTTGCTGATTTGATAACGGTTTTGCTTGTAGTAATTCCAGTACAGCTCGCCAAGCACAGAGTGGAGAATGGCCTTTCGAACGGGCTTTTGAGTTTTTTCTACTTCCTCAGAGATGTCACTGATTGCCTTTTCGTTGTAGTTCACCTCAAACTGCGACCGGAAAGAAATTTTATTAATCACGGCCTTGATGAACTGGGGCGTGTTGTTGTCCTTTTTGGCTTGCTTGTAGATTTCGTTAACCACTTCGAGGGCCGAACGTGGCAAGCCCTGGTCGGCATATTTTTCAACTAATTTCCATTGTTTCTTATAATCTTTGTCCTGCGGTTGATTCGCAAAAGCGGAGAGCAATACCACCACAGCCAAAATAAGCGAGATCCAAAGATATTTCATGATTATTTAAGTTTGATTTCCGTTAAAATAACAAATTTTATTCCGAAAAGGTGGTGAGATTTTGGATTAAATTTTTTAATTGGTGGATGGTTTCAGTCGGGCTTAGATCTACCTGCATCCGGTAATGCCGCCGATTAAAATCACATCTTTGCGCAGCAAGAGGCGTTTCATACAAAAAAACCGCTGGCTCTCACACCCCATTACAAAGCTCCGGGAGGTCTCTCGCTTCGCTCGAAAACCGTATTGGTGTAAATGAGGAGGCCCCCGCCCGTACCGAATGCCGGTACATTCGGGCGGGGACCTCCCAATTTATCGTAATGCGTTTAGCAACAATGCCTTGAACCAAATCCTCGGAAGTGTCGACTGAAGCGCGCCCTTATCGAATCCACGAATCTTCGGGATTAGGGAGGGGATCTCCCAATTTACCGTAATACGACCGGCAAAAATGATTTAAACCACAATCCCAAGTGCAACGATTAAAGCCCGCCCGAATCCCAAGGCATTGGGGGTTAATTACAAATGGTAAAAATACATAGCTTTTCCAAAAAAATAATAATGGAATCAAATTATCGATCATGAGCGCCCTTTTTAAAAAAGCTTGAAGTTTTTCAAACAAGATTCTACAGCAAAGTTGCTTTGTCAATAAAAAATAATTAACTTTGGCGTTAGTAACGTAATGCGTAATTATGATTGTCTCCTTCGGCTCAAAGGATACTGAAAGAATTTGGAATGGGGTACGTGTAAAGTCGCTTCCACAGGAGATACAGCAAGCAGGAAGAAGAAAACTGAGAATGTTAAACAACTCACAGGATTTAAATGATTTAAGAATACCGCCTTCCAACCGGCTTGAAAAGCTTAAAGGCACCGATTATTTCAGTATTCGAATAAATGACCAGTGGAGAATCATATTTAAATGGAATGACGATAAAGCATACGAAGTAGAAATCATTGATTATCATCAATAAAGGAAAGTAGAAAATGGAACGATTACAAAATGTTCATCCAGGGGAAGTTTTACAAGAGGATTTTTTAAAGCCATTGAAAGTCTCAGCTTATAGAGTAGCTAAAGATATCGATATTCCACAAACACGTGTTTCTCAAATAATAAAAGGCAGACGTCGCATTACTGCCGATACGGCATTAAGGTTGAGTGCTTATTTTGGTAATTCCCCAAAATTTTGGCTGGGATTGCAAAATGATTATGATATTGAAGAAGAAAAACGTGAAAAGGCGGAAGTCTTTAGCCGAATCAAAAATAAAGTAAAACAGATTGGCGATTAATAACGGCATCTTAGTTTTTTTTGCCTTTAATTACCTACTTCCTCTATTCATCCATTTCCCGTTTTATAGGTTATTATAATGGATGATCTACAAAACAAATCTTATCTTTGAAAAAAAGAAGTGTATGATTGCCGACTCGACCAAAAACAGTATTGAATCTTACCTTAGAGAGGTTCACGACCGCGTGGTTAAAATAACTTATCATACCGATTTGCAATTGGGCACTTTCAATCGTACCTGCCTGATAGAAACGTCGGTGGGTAAATATTTCCTTAAGCACAATCAAAATGCTGAGTACCCAGCTATTTTTGAAAAAGAAGCCAAAGGCCTCAAGCTCCTCCGCGCTACTGAAACTATACATGTGCCTGAAGTCATTTTCTACGACCAAACCAGCAGTGAAGCATTCATCTTGCTTGAGTATATCGAACCTTCTACCGAAAATGATGAATTCTGGGATAACTTCGGCAGAGCTTTAGCCCGGTTACATCAACGCAGCAATGATTACTTCGGCCTGGACTACGACAACTACATCGGCCCAATGCAACAGGTCAATAGCCCTCACGAATCGTGGACCGACTTTTTCGTGCAAGAGCGGCTGGAACGACTCGTAAAAATGGCCCGCGATGCAAAAATCATAGGAAAAGATATCGTTTCGGGTTTTGAGAATCTTTATCCGCAACTCACCAAATTTTTCCCACCCGAGCCTCCTGCACTACTGCACGGTGACCTATGGGATAAAAACTATATCGTTTCCCAGGACAACCAGGTCAGCCTTATAGACCCGGCCGTTTATTATGGTCACCGCGAAATGGATGTTGCTATGACAAGGCTTTTTGACCCGTTTGATGAGCGTTTTTATGAGGCCTATAATGAAGAATTTCCCCTTGAGAAAAACTGGAAAGAGCGCGTAGATATCTACAATCTTTATCCATACCTGGTGCAGATAAACTTATTCGGGGAAGAACATATCAAACCCGTAAAAAAAATAGTGAAACGTTTTTCATAAATTGCCTGTCATAAAATTATTAAGTAATTGAATTTCCAAAATTTTAATAACTATTCTATGAAGAAGTTCAGATTATTTATCCTTTTGGGTATTTTTTGTTTTTCATTTAGCGACCTTGCCGCGCAGCCTGCCGGCAAATGGGAAGGAAGTATAGACGTTGCAGGACAACAAATAGATATAGAAATCCAATTTTCAAACAGCAAAAATAACTTGGGCGGAGTCCTAAGTATCCCCTCGCAAGGTGCTTATGGGTTAAAGCTCAACTCGGTGGAGTGGAAAAATCCTCAAATATCTTTCAAGGTCGACACCGCAACTACACATCTCACATTCGAAGGCGAACTAGCTAATGATTCCATTACAGGAAAGTTCCTTCAATCAGGCTACGAGGGCACATTTTGCCTTACGAAAAAGCAACAAAAGAAAACCCCGTGGGTGGACCGGGAAGTCACATTTAAGAGCGGTGACCTGACACTCGCAGGAACTTTAAGCCTACCCGATTCAACAGGAACGTATCCGGGTGTCGTCCTGGTCAGTGGCAGCGGCGGTCAGGACCGTTCGGAAAATGTGGGCGGGTTTAAGGTTTTTGATAAGCTGGCTGCGGCCTTGCTGAAAAAAGGAATTGCCGTTATCCGCTACGACGACCGTGGCACAGGAGAATCGGAGGGAAAGGATGTAATGAATTACACCACCCCCGAGCTGGCGAAAGATGCAGAAGCCGCTTTCCAAAAATTGATTTCCAACGCGCATGTTAATAAAGCAAAATCCGGAATCATAGGCCATAGCGAAGGAGCTATCATTGCAGGAGATGTGGCCCGGAATAACCCGGAAGTTGATTTTATTCTTCTTATGGCCGGAAGCGCAGTACGAGGCGATAAATTGCTTTTGGCTCAATCGAAGGCGATCATGAAAACCCAGGGTATGGATGAGAATTATGTGAAAAGCATTATCGAGCTCAACAAAAAAATATATTCCCGCCTAATGAAGGAAAAAGTGGATTGGGATAAGCTAAAAGATGAACTCTGGCAGGGATTTGCAGGCTTGAAGAAGAAAGAGGAATTGACTGCTATGGACTCGGCTACAATAAAAAAACAGGTGAACGCCCAGATGACTTCCATGCGAAAACCGTGGTTCAGGCATTTTGTGAAGCTTAATCCCATAGAGATTTACAAAGACGTAGGTGTTCCGGCTATGGCGATGTTTGGCGGAAAAGACAGCCAGGTTCCTGCCCGCCAGAATGCGCGGGCAATAGAAAAAATGGGGAAAGAGAATTTTGAAATCAAACTTTTCCCTGACGCTAATCACCTTTTTCAGAAAGCTGAAACGGGCTCACCCATGGAATATGGCTCGCTGGATAAAGAGTTTGTAAACGGTTTTACGAATTTTATTGTCGAGTGGATTAAGGAACAGTAAATATTTCAATACCATCCAAAGAATAGGGGTTTTCTGCTAATGTGAGCTAGACAGCTCTACTTCTACCTGAGAGACGGGGTAGGATTGAGAGACGTAAAAACTAATGATGCCGAAGGCATCACATGTGTGATAAATTGAAAATTCCCATTAAATCCTGACGACCTCAGGAGGTCGAATATTTCAGCGGTTAATCAATTCTGCTCCTATAAGGTTCCTCTCAAGTCGAATTGCACAATTTGCGCGATGAGGGGTTTGGTTTTTGAGATTTGAAATTTGGAATTTTTTCTACGTATCCCTTTGCGTAAATTTTGAACTTTAATTTTCAGCAGAAAACCATATTAATCATTATCTTGGCTAAAGAAAACAATTCGGGCAAACCGGATCATTAAAAAAGCAAAAATGAGTACGAATCAACCCATTTGGAAAACCGACCCATGGCTCGAGCCTTACAAAGAGACCATTGACGGACGGGCAGAAGCTGCTGAAGACAAGGAAAAAGAACTTCTGACGACGGCTAAAAGCATGTACGATTTTGCCAACGGGCATCATTTCTTCGGGCTTCATCGCACTGAAAGCGGCTGGGCTTTCAGGGAATGGGCCCCGAATGCCACAGCTATATTCCTGATAGGAGACTTCAACAACTGGGAAGAAAGGGAGGACTACAAGCTTGAGCGAAGAGACAATGGCGTGTGGGAGCTTGAACTAGACAAAGATAAAATCCACCATGAAGACCAGTATAAGCTCTCAATGCATTGGGATGGCGGCAGCGGCGAACGCATTCCGGCATATGCCAATAGAGTAGTGCAGGACGAGCAGACCAAAATTTTCAGCACACAGGTATGGGACCCGGAAAAGAAATACAAATGGAAAAACGATCCGGAAAACGCTTTCGATGAATCGCCGCTGATTTACGAAGCTCATGTGGGAATGGCCACGGAGAAAGAGGATGTGGGTTCGTTTGAGGAGTTCCGAACAAAGATACTTCCCCGAATCAAAAAAGCGGGCTACAATGTCATCCAGCTTATGGCTATCCAGGAACATCCGTATTACGGATCGTTTGGGTATCACGTCTCTAACTTTTTTGCGGTTTCTTCACGTTTCGGTACGCCTGAAGAATTTAAAAAACTGGTAGATGAAGCCCATGGCATGGGGATCCGCATTATCATCGATTTGATTCATTCCCACTCGGTCAAGAATGTCAACGAAGGGCTGAACCTTTTTGACGGAACGCCTTACCAGTATTTCCATGAAGGCGACCGCCGTGAGCACCCAGCGTGGGACTCGCTGTGTTTCAACTACGGCAAAAATGAAGTTATCCACTTCCTGCTTTCCAACATCAAATTCTGGATGGAAGAATACCACGTCGACGGATTCCGCTTTGACGGGGTAACCAGCATGCTGTACTACGACCATGGTCTGGAACGTTCCTTCGACCACTACGATAAGTACTTTGACGGCACCCAGGATGAAGACGCGCTGACTTACCTGAAGCTGGCCAATAAATTAATCCACAAGGTGCATGAGGATGCGATTTCGGTAGCCGAAGATATGAGTGGCTATCCGGGACTGGCGGCACCGGTGAAGGCCGGCGGACTGGGATTTGACCACCGCCTGGCAATGGGCGTTCCCGATTACTGGATAAAAACAATTAAAGAACAAAATGATGAGGACTGGAGTGTGGGCAACATTTTCTGGGAACTCACCAACAAACGGCCCGAAGAAAAGACCGTAAGCTACGCTGAATCCCATGACCAGGCGCTGGTGGGTGATAAAACGATCATTTTCCGGCTCATCGATAAAGAAATGTACTGGCACATGAACAAAGCCAGCCAAAGTATCGTAGTAGATCGTGGCATTGCGCTCCATAAGATGATTCGGTTGATTACGATCGCTACATCAGGGGGTGGCTACCTCAACTTCATGGGCAATGAGTTCGGGCACCCCGAATGGATTGACTTTCCACGGGAAGGGAATAACTGGTCGTATAAGTATGCCCGCCGCCAGTGGAGCCTGGTGGATAACGACGAGCTTCGTTACCAGGAGCTAGATAAGTTTGATAAGGCCATGGTTGAGCTTATCCGCGAGAACTTCCACCTGGATGAATCCCGACCTGATTCCTACTACGAACATGAGGATGACCAGGTCCTGGTGTTTTACCGCGAAGGATTTGTATTTGTGTTCAATTTCAACCCAGATGAGTCGTTTGAAGATTACAAGATTCCGGCAGAAAAAGGGAGTTACGAGATTGTCCTGAATTCAGATGCCAAAGATTTCGGTGGTTTCGGGCGAGTGGATGATTCGTTGGAATACAAAACGATTGAGGAAGGAATGACCAGCCCGTTGATGCTCTACATCCCGAATCGAACGGCGATGGTTTTAAAGAAGAAAGAGTAGGTGGAAGAAGTTGGCAGTGGGCACAATGCAGTTGGCAATTAGTTTTGCCTTCTACTTATTATCAAACAAATCTCTACACAAAAGCATCAATATTTAATGAAAACCACCAAACCTTACATATACCAGATTTTCACCCGGTTATTCGGGAATAAACAGGAAAAAATGACTTTCAACGGGAGCCGCGAGGAAAACGGCACGGGGAAGTTTGATGACATTACCCAAAAAGCCCTTGAGATGATTAAAGAACTAGGGATTACCCATGTTTGGTATACCGGCATCATCGAACATGCCTTGGTTCAGGGTTATCCTGAGCACGGCATTCCCGACGGAAATCCGGTGGTGATCAAGGGCAAGGCCGGGTCACCCTATGCGATTAAGGATTACTACGATGTCAACCCGGATTTGGCTGTGGATGTTTCCAAAAGAATGAGTGAATTCGAGGCGCTGGTGGAACGTACG
The DNA here is from genome assembly GCA_021738485.1 of Bacteroidales bacterium. Classification (GTDB taxonomy): domain Bacteria; phylum Bacteroidota; class Bacteroidia; order Bacteroidales; family JAIPAH01; genus JAIPAH01. The sequence goes on from JAIPBX010000001.1 coordinate 12,591, forward strand.
CACGAGTCGGGGATGAAAGTCATCATTGATTTCGTACCCAATCACCTGGCGCGGATTTACCATTCGGATGTTAAGCCCGAAGGAGTGAAAGATTTTGGGGAAGATGATAATGCAGAGAAAGCCTTTGATCCGCAAAACAACTTTTACTACATCCCGGGCGAGAAACTAATCCTTCCCGAAGAACTGCATCAGCGATTTCCGGGCGTCCTTTACGAAGAATTCCCGGCCAAAGCCACCGGGAACGATCAGTTTACCCACCAACCCGGCATAAACGATTGGTATGAAACCGTAAAGCTGAACTATGGAGTCGATTATGAAAATGATCACCAAAAGCATTTCGACCCGATTCCGGATACCTGGAAAAAAATGGAGCACATCCTGAAGTACTGGGCGGGTAAAGGAGTGGATGGTTTTCGGTGCGATATGGCTGAAATGGTCCCTGTGGAATTCTGGGAATGGGTGATTCAACAGGTAAAAGCCGATAATCCTGAAATCATATTCATTGCAGAAATATACAATCCGGATGCCTATAGCGAATACATTCGTCGCGGTGGATTTGATTATTTATACGACAAAGTGGATTTGTACGATACGCTGAAGGGTGTGATGCGAGGTGAACAGCCGGCCAGCGAAATTACCGGCTGCTGGCAATCTTTGCAAGGCAATGATGCCTGCATGCTGCGATTTTTGGAAAACCATGACGAACAGCGAATCGCCTCAAGGTTTTTTGCCGGCGACCCGTGGAAAGCCATTCCGGCGATGCTGGTATCGGCCACAATAAACAAAGGTCCCGCCATGCTCTATTTTGGTCAGGAAGTCGGAGAACCTGCCGAAGGTGCTTCCGGATTCAGCGGCGACGACGGCCGAACCACGATTTTTGACTACTGGCGCGTACCGGAGCATCAGAAGTGGATGAACAATGGAAACTTCGATGGCGGAAAACTCTCAAATGACCAACAAGCGCTCAGAGAAAAATACAGGGAAATTGGAGAAATAGCCCAAGAAGAAGCCATTGTAAATGGACACTTCTATGATTTAATGTATTTCAATGAGGACAGCCCGCAGTTTGATTCCAAAAAAATCTACGCATACATCAGATACACCGGAAATCAAAAGTTGCTGTTTTTAGCAAATTTTTCCGGGGAGGAAAAACAGATCCGGGTGAAGATCCCAAAACATGCTTTTGAGATGATGGGGATGAAAGATGTCTCAGAAATTACTTTCAAAAAGCCTGGGGATGATGAATTCCATGCGAATTTAGGTGTTGAGAAAGTGGTTGAGAGTGGGGTGGAGATTGAAGCAGAAAGAAATGATTATAAGATTTTAAGAATTAACTCATAGAAAACGTGAAAATTGTGAGCTTGAAAACAAGTGCAGTGGATATAAAAAAACCTGGAGTAAATTCCAGGCATTTCAATAGAGCGAGAAACGGGGCTCGAACCCGCGACCCTCAGCTTGGGATCCGCCTGAGGCGGACTAACACTGAGCTACAGAAAACAAGAAAAATACACCTCTTGTAGTAGAATGCCATTCGACTAAAAACCCGGAAATTCTTCATGGCAATTCGTCTCTGAGCGAGAAACGGGGCTCGAACCCGCGACCCTCAGCTTGGGAAGCTGATGCTCTACCACTGAGCTACTCTCGCTTGTTTTTTTTATTTTACCTTTGCTTGGGATCCGCCTAGGGCGGACTTCCACTGAGCTACTCTCGTTTTTACTGCTTCAAATTTATTTAAACTTGATGGATTATCAAACAACTTCTTTAATGATAATCATTAATTTTTGTTGTTTCAAATTCCTTTCATTAGTCAGGAGTATTTATCAGCTCCATAAACTCCTTTCTTATGCTTCTCCAGTTTCTGATTTTTATAGTTTTGTAGGAAAACTCGATATTACCACCGTAGATAAGTAAAAGATTTTTGGCTGGAAGCCCTGACAACTCACTCCAATACATTAGCGTATCTGTAAATTCTTTGCGAAAAGTCTGAGAGGACTTAATCTCAAGAGCCCTAACTCTGATTCCTGCATCTATGACAAGATCGATTTCTTTCTTGTGATTATTCCGCCAAAAGTAAAAGGAAAATCCGCTGTTTTGGTTGTGATTTGCTTTAATGAACTCACTGATAACCATGTTCTCAAAAAGATTTCCTCTCGCAAAATGCAATACCAGGCTGTCTTTATCTCTTAAACCAAGCAAGTAAGCTGCTAATCCCGTATCATAGAAGTAGATTTTTGGCTGTTTGACCACTCTTTTATTAAAGTTTTTAAACCAAGGCTGCAGACGGTAGACTATATAAGATGCTTCAAGCATTGATATCCAATTTTCAACTGTAACATGTGAAACCCCCGTCTCTACTGCTAATTCATGTTTGTTTAATAGCTGACCTATCCGTCCGGCCAGTAAGCTCAGCATTTTACGAAAGCGACTTAAATCGCTTATATTAAATACTCTTCTGAGGTCTCTTTCCACATAGGTTTCCAGGTAGGTCGAATAAAAGGAATAGGGCCGTATGTTTCTGTCGTAAATAGGAGGATAACTCCCCTTCAGTATGTAGGCATTGTCCTCTTCAAAACTTTCAGTGAAATGATTTGCAATTTCATCATAAGAAAAAGGCAAAAGGGTTGCTATTCCAACCCGTCCTGCCAAAGACTGGCTTATTTGCTCTAAAACCAGGTAGTTCTGCGAGCCTGTCAGGATGTATTTCCCCATTTGGTCCGTTGAATCTGCCAGGCCCTGTAAGTGAGAAAAAAGCTCAGGCACGTTTTGTACTTCATCTATAATGATGTTTCCATTGAATCGTTTAAAAAAGCCATTCGGGTCCTCTTCTGCAAGTGTCCTGAATTCTGGCTCTTCAAGAGATACATAATCATGATTAGGGAATACCATTTTAGATAAAGTGGTCTTGCCTGATTGTCTGGGCCCGTTAATAACGACAATAGGAAACTCTTTGGCCAATATGAGGAGTTCCTTTTCAATATTTCTTTGAATCATTGCTGTACAATTTGAAAGTGACGTTTACATACTGTACAAAGATAATGTATTTTAGTGCAAAAAGAAAGGGCGTTTTGAGCAAGGGAATACATTGAAAAGCATGAAAAGTAGCCCCGCCAGGACTCCCCGCCCGAACTACTGACGTCATTCAGTCGGGCAGGGAACCTGGATCTAAGGTTTAGGAAACCTCTATTCTTTCTTAATCTTTTTAGTTAAATACCTTCTACCGGCGGCAGTCTTAAAATATTTTTCACGCTTTATTGCTTCTTGCCGGGTTGAAAAAACCTCATAATAATATAACTTCCACGGTATAAAAGCTTTTGTGGATTTTGTCTTTCCTTTGTTATGCTCATCAATCCGGTCTTCCAGGTTTTCACAATGACCTTTGTAATATCTTTTATGGCTCCGACTATATAAAACATATGCATAGAAAGGCATATCGGGTTAGTTTTATTAGTAGCCCCGCCAGGACTCGAACCTGGATCAAAGGTTTAGGAAACCTCTATTCTATCCCTTGAACTACGGGGCCAAATTTTTACGTAAAATTAAGAACTTTTGCTAGCAACCTTAAGATCTGCTATTTCTTATCGTTACCTTACCTGGATTCTTTTACTCAAACCTGGTAAAGTATTTAACAAATCCCGCCAGGACTCCCCGCCCGAACGTACCGTTCGGTACGGGCGGGGAACCTGGATCAAAGGTTTAGGAAACCTCTATTCCCTGCCCGAACGACTGATGTCATTCAGTCGGGCGGGTATCCCTTGAACTACGGGGCCAAATTGGCGCTGCAAAATTCTAAAAAATATCGCGCTAATGCAAGCGACCTTATGGTTTATCTAACGGACTTCCGATCCGTTATCCAGATTCTTATCCGGCTGGATGAAGCTAAGCTGACCGTTGGCATCTTCGGCCATGAGTATCATCCCTTTCGATTCGATACCTTTGATTTTCTTGGGCTCCAGGTTGACCAGGATGCTTACTTTCTTCCCGACAATCTCTTCCGGTTTGTAATATTCGGCAATCCCCGAAACGACCGTTCGCTGATCAATACCGGTATCGATTTTCAGTTTCAGTAATTTCTTGGTTTTCGGGACTTTTTCGGCCTCCAGGACCTCTCCTATCCGAACATCCATTCCGCTAAAGGTCTCGAAATCAATATTCTCTTTCGCCGGTTTGACTTTTGCATTGGTTTTTTCATTCGCCTTGCGGGCCTCGATGAGTTTGTTTTTCTGGCCGGTGACCACCTCATCTTCGATTTTTTCAAACAAATGCTCCGGCTTGTTAAACTGATGCCCTTCAGAAATGATGTCTATCCGTCCGGCATCATCCCATTCAAGCATTTCAATATTCAGCATTCTTCTGAGGCGTTCGGCTGTGTATGGGATAAATGGCTCAGCCAGCGTACTCAGGTTGGCACATATCTGCAGTGAAAGATTCATTATGGTCTTCACCCGTTCCGGATTGGTTTTCTGCAATTTCCAGGGTTCGTTATCCGTCAGGTATTTATTTCCGAGACGTGCCAGCATCATCATTTCGTTGAGCGCTTCCCTGAGCTTGTAGTTTTCTATTTTATCAGCGATCCGCTCCGGGAATGTTTTAACTTCTTCGCTCACTTGCTTGTCTTCCTCCGTCCATTCACCGGCTTGGGGCATTGTTCCGTCGTAATACTTTTTAGTCAGCACCATGGAGCGGTTGACGAAGTTGCCGAAAATGGCCAGCAATTCGTTGTTGTTTCGTGCCTGAAAATCTTTCCAGGTGAAATCATTGTCTTTTGCTTCCGGGGCATTCGCAGTAAGCACATACCTTAACGTATCTTCCTTTCCTGGAAGTTCTTCCAGGAACTCATGCAGCCATACGGCCCAGTTGCGGGATGTCGAAATCTTATCGTTTTCCAGGTTCAGGAACTCGTTAGCCGGAACGTTATCCGGGAGGATGTAACTGCCTTCCGCCTTCATCATCACAGGAAAGATGATGCAATGAAAAACAATGTTGTCTTTCCCTATAAAATGGACAAGCTTACTATCCTCGCTTTTCCAGTATGGCTCCCAATCGATGCCTTTTTCCTCCGCCCACTCCTTGGTGGCAGAAATATAACCAATTGGTGCATCGAACCATACATACAGGACCTTGCCTTCCGCTCCGGCACCCTCTACCGGAACTTTCACACCCCAATCAAGATCGCGGGTCACCGCCCGCGGCTTGAGGCCCGTATCAATCCACGACTTCACCTGCCCATAAACATTACTTTTCCAGTCGTGCTTGTGTCCCTCCAGAATCCATTTACGAAGCCAGCCCTCATACTGTTCGAGCGGCAGATACCAATGCTTGGTTTTGCGCAGCACCGGCTTGTTTCCACTTATCATCGAAACCGGGTTAATCAATTCTCGCGGACTTAGCGCCGTTCCACAGCTTTCGCATTGGTCGCCATAAGCTTTGTCATAACTACACTGAGGACAAGTCCCCATGATGTACCGGTCTGCCAAAAACTGCTGATTCTCCTCATCAAAATAATTTTCCTCTTCCTTTTCTATAAACTTGTCTTTGTCGTAAAGTTTCTTGAAAAAATCAGCCGCCGTCTCGTGGTGGATAGGCTTGGAAGTACGCGAATACACATCAAAGGAAATCCCCAGCTTTTCGAATGATTCATAATTCAGTTTATGATAGCGATCTACGATTTCCTGCGGCGAAACCCCTTCCTTCTTGGCCTTCAAGGTAATAGGCACCCCATGCTCATCCGAACCGCAGATGAAAGCCACATCCCGGCCTTTGGCCCTGAGATAACGGGAATAAATATCCGCCGGGACATACACACCGGCAAGGTGCCCGATGTGAATCGGACCGTTAGCATATGGCAGTGCTGCCGTAACCGTATAACGCTTTGGCTGTTTTTTTTCCATGTTCAATGCTTTTCCTTACTGATTTGATGTCCGCAAAGGTAAGAATTTGTAGGGAGATATAATTTTTATAGTTATCTAACTTTTATCCTAAGCTAATGGATTATAAAATTTTAAATACACAAATAACAACGAAAGCAACTAACTGTATACCAATAAATATCCCTGATTTATTATAATATCTGAATTTTTTATCTGCTATTTTTGATACCTCATAAACCTGGTATAGAACATCATCCAAAAACTCGTTTTCTTCAGTCTCTTTGAAATCGGTACGATATTCCAGCGCTTTGTTCCGTTGAGAGACATGATGATGATAAATTAATTTTGGCACTGACATGTCCGTATTGGAAGCATAACGTGGGTAAATGGTTAAAAGAGCAAAAACAATAAACAAAAGAAATGCTATCAGAAACACACCAATTAAGATTTGTGCAGGTAAACCAATTAATAAAAGCGAATTGAAATTAGTCAAAACATAGGTTGTCGATATACCACTGATCACTAACAAGAATTTGATTTTAGAATCAGCAAATTTTACCATATCCTGGTTATTTATCAGGATTTTCCAGGCGAAATCTATTTTATCTTTATCATTCATGTAAATTTATTATAATTTGGTTTATTAAAATTAATACTTTCAGATAGTAAAATTCCATAAAATAATTGAATTTGAATAAGGAGAATCACTATATTTTCATGGCAGATATTATTAAAAGCCGAAGCAGAGAAGGTTCTGAACTTATGAAAGGCTTCAGGTATATGGTCGAAGAAACCACCGTTCAATACAAGTCCAAATTCATTTCCCCATTAACCATTACCCTTGGCGACGAATTTCAAAGCATCGTGCAATCCCTTCAAGACGGAATAGATCTGATTTTTCTAAAAGACAAAAAACTAACCGATTACCTCAATCAGCTCTTTTTTATCTACCACTCCATAATCAGCCACTGGAGCAGAAAAGATTATGAAATAATTGGCTACTTTATGCAATTAAAAGACTATAAAAAAGTAGCTGAATGGGCCGGAAGAGATGTTTCTTCTGCCTGGCGAAAACAAAAGACCCTAAGAATGAAAGAATACTTCACCGTTAAAAACCTTATACAATCAATGACCTATGAATCCTTTGAATGAAATGTTTATCAAAATCGGGGTCATAATAATTGGAGAGCTTTTGCTTTTCCCTACTTTCTGATTTTTCAGTAAATTATTTCTATCTTGTGAACAAAACAAACAGAACCTCAATATCATGATAGCATTGCCAATCAAATTAACTTATCTTGTTTTTAGTTTTTATTTCCTGCTAGGGAATTCTCTCTTTGCCCAAGATTATACTAGAGCTATAAATGCCAGAATAAAAACTCAAACAACTACAACCAAAGTAAAGACTATCAATAAGTTAGCCTATAATCAAAAAAGGACTTCACTGGCTAAACCTCGAATTAAAGAAGAAAAAGAACGACTTAAAAATTCCAATGAGAAAAATAACAACCTCTTAGAAGCAGTTAATCAACGATATAGAGTCTTGAGAGTCCTTTGGCTAAGCATTATAATTCTTTTCCTAATTACCATAGCCTATTTTCTGAAAAAGAAAGAAAAACAACAAAACATATTTCGCAATACTTTTGCTAAAGATGGAAAAAGTGAGTTGATCCAACGAATGCGAAATGAACATAATGCACAGGTTATAAGAAACAATTTAAAGGAGAAAGCAGACGGAGCTACTATCGATAAAGTCATTAAGGATTTACAACTTAGCAGTAACAATACTTTTGATGAAGATTTCCTGATGATTTATCATAAAGTAGATGAGGAATTTTTTCCAAAACTCCGCAAGAAACACCCCAGCCTTACTAAACACGACCAAGTCCTTTGTGGAATGATTAAAATGGGACTTGATTCCAAACAGATAGCCCACATCACCTTTCGCAGCCCCGAAAGCATCCACGTAGCCCGCAGCCGACTAAGAAAAAAGCTAGCCATTATGGCAAAAGAAGATTTGGGGCTGTACATTCAGCGTATCTAGTTTTTGAAAGTGTAGTATCAAATGAATAGTTTTTTCGTCATGTTAAGGTCGTGTTAAGGTAAATTTTTTCTTCTGCTTCGATTGTTTTAATATATTTCGAGCCATAGTAAGGATAATTAAAATCTATTATCTCCACTGCTATCAAGCCACAAGACAGGTGATTAAGATTAACAAATCATAGAACCAAGTGGAGCAGAAACCACTATAAAAACTGAGCGATACCGAAAAGCTTTATGAGTAGGATAACCAAATACCATTTATTCACTTAAAATCAATTATTATGAGAACATTAGGTAACATTTTGTGGCATGTGCCCTTTTTAGGATTCTTAAATGCACTGGGAACCTTTCTTATCGGGGGATTATTTGTTATAACAGTAATTGGAGCTCCAATAGGCTTAGGCCTAATACAGTTATCAAAATTTTTGTTGACTCCTTTCTCAAGCGGAATGATTAATAAAAAAGACCTTAATGCAGAACAAAACCAGGCATGGCAAACTTTTGGGATAATAGTTAGAATTCTTTATTTCCCCTTTGGATTATTATTGGCTGTTGTGACAGTTTTCCAAATTGCAGGCCTTTTTGTTACAATTGTTGGAATCCCGGTAGCATTAGTATTGGCTAAATCATTAAGTACCTTCTTTAATCCTGTAAACAAAACTTGCGTTTCCAAAGCAGTGGCTGATGAAGTAGCTTCCAGAAAAGCAAAAGCCGAGGTTGATAGGGCGTTTGCTAAATAAAAAATAACCAGTATTAATACATACAATAAATTAATAAAGGGTTTAACCATAAAGAGTTAAACCTTTTTTTGCTCTATCCTTACGTTACTTTTGAAAACAGTATGATTCAGTTAAGCCATGCTATTTTTCTGATGCATATTCTCCATGGATGCTTTACTCCCACTTCACCGCATCCACCATATTGCCATTAGCGGCTCGTACGGTATGGTAGCTGATAGATAACAATCCGATAACTACAGAAGCAATTCCGGCTATGGCAAAGGCAGGCCAGGAGATATCTATCGCATACACGAAGTTGTTTTGCAGCCAGTTATCAAGCCCCCACCAGGTAAGTGGAGCGGCCAGAGCAAACCCGATGAGAATAAGCATGGCGAATTCTTTATACAGCAAAACCAGGATATTGGGAACCGACGCCCCCACCACTTTGCGTATGCCGATTTCTTTTGTTTTTTGCTCGGCAATGAAGGATGACAGTCCGAGTAACCCGATGAGTGCTATGAGCACCGTGATTACCGTGGCAATGTGGAAGATGACGCCGGTTTTTTGTTCGGTTTCATACATCTCGTCCAGCGACTGGTCAAGAAACTGGTATTCAAAGGGCCTTTTCGCTCCCATTTCATGCCATTTTTCTTCGATAAAGCTCAGGGTAGATGCGTTGTTTCTGCCGTTGGTTTTTACGGTGATTAGACCCTTCGAAATGTCGTCGTGGATAAACATCATCAGCGGCTGAACCTTGTTGTGGAGTGAGTTGTAGTGATAGTCTTCGATAACGCCGATGACCTTCAGCACACGGCCACCCTCCCCCTGCGGGTTGAACCCCCAATGAATTTTTTTACCAATAGGCTCTTCCCAGCCATACTGTTTTACCGTGGTTTCATTCACGACCACTGCCTCAGTGGCATCGGTGCCCATGTCCTTCCTGAAAAAGCGTCCTTTTACCACGTCAATATCATAGGTCTCCAGGTAATCGTAATCCGGAATGCAGATGATCATGGCATCATCAATCATTTCCGTCTCTTTTTCCATTCGGACCACCTGAATCCAGCCGGTTTGCCCCGGTACGCCGGTTGCCGTGGTTGCATTCACAATGTTCGGATGACTCAGCAGCTCTTTTTTGAAGGTTTCGCCGCGACTTCGGAAGGTGGAGTCCTGCAGCTCCATAACGATCATGTTTTCTTTCTGGAAGCCTAGGTCTTTATTGCGCAGGAAGCTTAACTGGTTGGAAATAACCAGCGTCCCTATAATCATCATAATGGCAATCCAGAATTGGATGACGACGAGCAGTTTACGCAACCGGCCACTTCCTCCGGCTTTACCCGACATGGTTCCTTTAAGCACTTTAGACGGATTGAAGGACGACAGGTAGAAAGCGGGATAACTGCCCGCCATTAATCCGATAATCAATGCCGTCCCAATGACTTCCAGCCACAGGCCGATGTTAAACAATGCCGAATATTCCAGCTCTTTACCTATCAGCGTCTGGAAACTCGGGAACAAAAGGTAAACCACTAAAAAGGCAATGACCAGTCCAACTGCCGTAAGGATAACCGATTCGCTGAGAAACTGGTTGATGAGTTGTTTGCGGTGTGCCCCCGCCACTTTCCGGATGCCCACTTCTTTAGCTCGCTTCACCGAACGGGCCGTAGCCATGTTCATGTAGTTGATAGCTGCGATAATCAAAATAAAAAGTCCGACTGCCGAAAAAATGTAGAGATACATTTTATTTCCCTTGGGCTCATCGGCCGAATAATTACCTTCGAAGTGCGTATCGGCCAGGGGCGTAGACATCAACGTGAAGGATGAGTTGATTTGGTCGCCGATAGATTTCATGTACTTATCATAAAACGAAGGGAACTTATTGTGAATGGCATCGATGGATGTATTTTCCTTTAGCAGGACATACGCGTAGACTCCAATGTTCCAGAAACTAACAGGCTCCGTGGTGTTGAAACGTTCTTCGCCCATACGTGCAGCCAGGGTGGTAGCCGAAAAAAGCCCGTCGAATTTCAGGTGGGAATTGGCCGGTAAGTCTTCGATTACACCGGTAACCTTAAACTGATTGTTCTCTGCATCCAGCAGGATTTTACCCAGTGGATTTTCATCTTCAAAATATTTCTTTGCCTTTGATTCGGTCAGCACTACCGTATTGGGTTCGACCAGGGCGGTTTTAGGATTTCCCAGAATCATCGGGTGCGAAAAAACAGCAAAAATTGTAGAGTCGGCAAAAAAGAAATCCTTTTCGTACGATTCCTTGTTTTCGTATCGAAGGAGTTGATTACCGGCATCCGAAAACCTGACAAAACTTTCTATTTCCGGGAATTCTGTCTTCAGCGTCGGGGCCATGGGGATGGGCACGATACCAAACTGATCGTTCTTGCCGGAGATGGTAAAATTGGATTCCAGCCGGTGAATGCGGTCATGTTTTTCATGATATTGGTCATAACTGGCTTCGGTTCGCACATAAATCAGAATTAAAATAAAGGCTGCCAGGCCGACCGTAAGGCCGATAATATTCAGAAAAGAGTAAAACTTGTTTTTGGTGAGACCTCTCAGGGCGGTTTTCAGATAGCTGATAATCATGGGTAAATGGTTTTAATGCAATGGATTTTAAAGCGCTTGTTTGATGTTTTCGGTGACGATCTGGCCGTCAAACAGGTTGATGGTTCTTCGGGCGTATTCGGCATCTGATGGGGAGTGGGTCACCATGACGATGGTGGTGCCGTTCTGGTTGAGCTGATCGAGAAGATTCATCACTTCTTCGCCATGGGCTGAGTCCAGGTTACCGGTAGGCTCGTCGGCAAGAATCAGTTTCGGACGGGCCACGATGGCTCGGGCTACGGCCGTTCGCTGCTGCTGCCCTCCGGAAAGCTGCAGCGGGTAATGCTTGCGGCGGTGCAGCATGCCCATTTGCTCCAGCACATCATCCACCCGCTTTTTCCGTTCTGAACCTTTAATTCCAAGGTAGATTAGCGGAAGCTCCACATTTTCGAAAACAGTCAATTCATCAATCAGATTAAAATTCTGAAAAACAAAACCAATGTTCGATTTACGTTTTTTGGCCCGTTGTTTCTCCCTTAGATTTGACACTTTTTCTTCCATAAAATAATACTCCCCGGTGGTGGGATTATCCAGCAGTCCCAGCAGGTTCAGAAGGGTGGATTTCCCGCATCCCGAAGGGCCCATAACGGCAACAAATTCTCCTTCGTCAACGCCAAACGAGACCTCGTTGAGAGCTGTGGTCTCCACCTCATCGGTGCGGAATACTTTGGTCAGTTTATTGGTTTGAATCATGGTTATTTAGGTTTTTTCAATTCGACGATGATCCTTCGTTAAAGTTACATCCCGTCTCACAAAAAATCATTTATTTTCGTAATTTTTCTACTCATATTTCAGCACGCTGCCGGGATTTAAGCGGCTTACGTTATAGGCTTTGACCGAAGTGATGATTAAAGTAAGCACAGCGGCAATACTTCCGCTCAGCAAATAAACCCAGAAATTCATACTGGTATGGTATGCAAAGTTTTTCAGCCAGTTGCTAAGCACAAGATAAGCCGCCGGCCAGGCTATAAAATTGGCTATCAGTACCAGCCACATGAATTCGCCGGTGATGATGCGGATTATATTACTAAGGGTGGCACCCAAAGTCCGGCGGATGCCAATTTCGCGGGTTCGCTGATCAGCCATAAAGGAAACCAATCCAAAAAGCCCGAGCACAGCAATAAGAATGGTTAAAAAAGTAAGTATTCCGGAAAGCGTGCTAACTTTCTCCTCGTTGCTGTAAAGTTTGTCGATTTCCTGATCAAGAAATGTATAGTCAAACGGTCTTGAGGGTGCAAAGGCTTTCCATTTTTCTTCCAGGAAAGCAAGAATTTCTTTTTCGGATCCGGGAAGATACTTTACAGCAACCCATGCTGCAAAATACCTGATCTCCCAGTCATTCTCCTTCATGTTCAACACAAAAGGCTTTCGTTGACTGTGGAGGGATTTAACATTAAAATTTTTGAATACTCCCACAACTCGCTCCTGACCCCGCAGGGAGTGAAACTTTTTACCTATCGCCGACTGATTATCGGGCCAGCCCATGTATTCCACCATGGCTTCATTGATAACTCGTAAACATTTTTTTAATCTTGTTTTAGTTTTCAAAAAAGCTTCTATTTTTGTACCAATTTTTATAAAATGCAGCTAAAGAGAGGTTTAAGCGTTTCAGGATCATAAGCTCATGTACGTTATAAGTCAGTTGTACGTCCACAAGCGAACACAGGGATAAAATCATGAATAACGAGATTTTTTGGATCATTCTTTTACTTGCCAATTTTGGACTCATACTTTTATCCTACCGGATATTCGGAAAAACGAGATTGTTTATCTGGGTGCCTATCGCAGCCATTGTGGCTAACATCCAGGTTATTCAAACCATACATCTTTTCGGATTTACAGCCATTGCTTTTATTGGCGTTTATCCTACCGGCGTGCTTATAGAAATATTATTTACTACCTATTTTCTGAAATGGATAGTAGCTGCTGCGGATACCCCGTCTGTTTACGTTGCCAATATTATCAAGTCCAGAAAATACGTCGGCTAACGCAATTGCTCAAAGCCGGCATTGAGTTGATAGATTTTTTTCATGAAGGTAAAAGTCGGCTGTTTTGAATTCAGGATTGTTTTATTTTTGTGAAAAAGCGCTTCATGAGTAAATCGAAAATCAAATTTAAATTCAACAAGAGCGAGGTTAAAGCGCTGTTTGATTTGTTAACGGCAGTCGATTTCAACCGCATCGAAGACCCGTCGAAACGAATCATGATTCGCTTTATCCTTGAAAAAGTTTACTTTAAGCTGGCCAAAAGGCTTACCCGTCAGTTTGACGAGACTTCCGTCAGCTTTAATGAGGCCGAATCCGTAGCCCTTTTTGAAGTACTCACCACCCTCGACGACCTCGATCTTCCCGATTATGAAAGAATTGTAAAACACAATATTGTTACGGAGATTCATTCGAAGATGATTGTGTAGCTTTGCACCCATTTTTAATTTGAAGATGATGAGTTTCCAAACCTATCTGCCATTTTACAAGAGAAACCTAAAAGTTGCCCTGCCGGTCATGCTTTCTCAAGCCGGTCAGGTTATGGTGCAACAGGTAGATAATATGATGGTAGGTAGGGTTGGAACGACCGAATTAGCGGCCGCCTCCTTTGCTAACTCGATTTTTATCATCGGCATGGTGATGGGCATGGGTTTTACTTTCGGGCTTACCCCACTGGCCGGTCATGCCTGGGCTGCCGGAAACCACAGGAAAGCCGCCTCGCTTTTCCGAAATTCTTTTCTAACGAACTTTGTGATGGCCATAGCACTTGCCGTCGTGCTTTACGGTTTGTCATTTTTTATGGAACACATGGGTCAGCCCCCGGAAGTGGTGGATGAAGCGGTGCCGTATTTCCGCATCCTGGTGATTTCGATGGTTCCTTTCCTGATGTATTTTACGTTTAAGCAATTTGTCGAAGGACTGGGCAACACGGCCATAGCCATGTACATCACACTATCGGCCAACCTGATCAACATCGGGTTGAATTACATTCTAATTTTCGGAAAGTTAGGTTCTCCGGCATTTGGTTTAAACGGAGCCGGCTACGCCACACTGATAGCCCGTGTTCTGATGCCAGCATTCTTCCTGGTGGTTTTTCTCAAAAGAGATTGGCTTAAACGCTATTTTATTTTGATGCGGGATGCGATATTCCTGAAAAAGGAAATCCGAAATTTAATCCATGTGGGGTACCCGATTTCCGGGCAAATGCTGCTGGAAGTGTCGGCATTTGCGCTAAGCGGAATTATGATGGGCTGGATAGGCGAAGTCCCGCTGGCAGCCCACCAGATCGCCCTGGGGCTGGCGAGTGTGACGTTTATGATCGTTACCGGAATTGCTTCAGGGACTACCATTCGGGTGTCGCACCAGTATAGCCGTGGAGATTACAAAAACATGTACAAGGCGGCTATGGCCTCCGTCCATTTGGTGCTTGCGTTTATGGGTACTACAGCCCTGGCCTTTCTGATTTTCCGCGGATTTCTTCCGAAGATTTATACCCCCAATCCCGAAGTGATTGCCCTGGCGGCTCAGCTACTGATTATGGCCGCCATATTCCAGGTTTTTGACGGTATGCAGGTGGTGATGCTAGGAGCTTTAAGGGGATTGGCAGACGTGAAAAAAGCTATGGTTCATGCCTTTTTTGCCTACCTGGTGGTGAATTTGCCGCTGGGATACTTGCTGACATTTACGGCCAATGTAGGACCGGTGGGAATATGGATCGGTTTTGTTGCCGGATTGGGCATAGCGGCAGTTTTGTTTTTCATCCGTTTCAGAAAGCAGTACCAGGTTCTTATCGGAAAAAATGTTCACTGACGTACGATAAGTGTCTCACCTCGCACATAAATTATTTAGCCCCCGAGTTGCAACTTATTGTTTATTAGACCGTTACGTAAAACGGTATAATCTCTGTATTTTTACATTCAAACTTAAAATCAAAAAATTATGAAACAGATTATTGCAGCCCTCGCCGTATTAATTTCATTTACAAGCGTTGCTCAAGATTTATCGAAGAAGCAGGAAGCCGTTAAGCAAGTTATTGAATCCGCTTATGTGAAGGCTATCCATAACAACGGAGAAATTGCAGCCATTGATGAAGGATTTCATCCGGGATTTGAAATGTTGATTAAAAACCGGAACGACGGCCTCTCTAAATACCCGATTTACAATTGGAGAGAAAGCGCTAAAAAGCGCAAGGCTAAAAATCCTGAAGGCCCTAAAGAAGAAACCACTGCCAAATACCCCATGATTGATGTCACCGACGACGCCGCAGTGGTTAAGGTGGAGCTCTACAAAAAGGATAAAAAGATTTTTACCGACTATATCAGCCTGTACAAATTCAAAGATGGCTGGAAAATCGTCGGAAAGATTTACCACAAGCATAGTTAATTCGGGGTTGATTTGATTTGGCTAACCCGCATGAGTGAGCATGGCGCTCTTCTTGTGCGGGTTTTTTATTTGATTATTGTTTGAAATTTGGGTATTGTTATTTGATATTTTTGAAAAGAAGGGTGAGATAAACATCTTAACCAATTAAATGTTAACAAAATGTGAAATTAAACCCAAAAAATTATGGAATACATTAAAATACCCCGACTCGATATGGAAGCTTCCCGCATAGGCCTTGGAACCTGGGCCATAGGTGGCTGGATGTGGGGAGGCACCGATGAAAAGCAATCTATAGAAACTATTCATGCTGCTTTAGAAAAAGGAATAAATTTGATTGACACGGCAGCAGTTTACGGCTTCGGCAAATCGGAGGAAATTGTTGGAAAAGCCTTACAACAAGGGAAAAAACCCAGAAATGAAATTATCCTGGCCACTAAAGGAGGGCTGGAATGGAAAGAGGATGAAAGCATCGTAAGAAATTCCTCCAAAGACCAGATAAAAAAAGAAGTTGAAGACTCATTAAAACGACTGCAGACCGATTACATTGACATTTATCAAATCCACTGGCCGGACCACAACACCTCATTTGAGGAAACGGCGTCTACACTTAAAGAGTTACAGAAGGAAGGTAAAATCAGAGCGATTGGGGTTAGTAATTACTCCGTGGAACAGATGGAGGAATTCCGTAAAACCGCGGAACTGGATACCCTGCAACCGCCCTACAATCTTTTTGAGAGAGAAGTGGAAAACAATGAGCTCCCATACTGCGAAAAGAACAACATCACCACCTTACTTTACAGCAGCCTGTGCCGGGGATTGCTCACCGGTAAAATGAAGCCCGATTCAAAATGGGAAGGCGATGATCTGAGAAACGTGGATCCGAAGTTCCAAAACCCGCGATATGACCAATACCTTTACGCGGTACAGCAACTGGATGATTATGCCCGTCAGCATCACGCCAAGCGTGTGATTCACCTGGCAATACGTTGGATACTTCAGCAGCCCGGAGCGCATATTCCTCTTTGGGGCGGCCGGAAACCCGAACAAATGAGCCCGCTGGATGAAATGTTCGGCTGGGAACTGAATGAAACCGACCTTAAAGAAATCGATAAAATCATCGGGAATACCGTAAAAGACCCGGTAGGGCCGGAGTTTATGGCACCTCCGAAGTAGGTTGGCAGAAGGCAGTTGGCAGTTGGCAGCCATTTTGAAAGGTTGCCGACTGCATATTGCCAACTCAAACACATGTAGATTTCCAAAAAAAACTTTCACTAACCCAAAAAACGACTATCTAACCAATTCTTAATCTCTTCCTGCATCGATTGCATAAATATTTCATTATTTTTAAGATTTTAGTCTGATTTTTAAGAAATAATTGCTATAATTTTGCATTTAAAAATAACGCTTTCAGAAAAATATAACGAACCAAAACCATCATGAGCTACATCAATTTTGATAAAAACCAACTTATCAACCTGGAGTATTCCCTCAGCAAGGAGATGCTAAGAACCAGCCGTTCAGGAGCATATGCCTGCACTACCATTATCAACTGCAACACCCGAAAATACCACGGATTACTTGTGGCTCCTCAACCCAACATCGACAACGAGCTACATGTGTTACTCTCCGCTTTTGACGAAACCATTATCCAGCGCGATACGGCTTTTAACCTGGGTATCCATAAATTTCCGGGAGGATTTTACAAACCCGGAGGCCATAAATACATCCGGGACTTTGATTCCGAACCCATTCCGACGTTGATATATCGCGTAGGAGGTGTGGTTCTTAAAAAAGAAAGTCTTTTTACATTTAACACTTCCCGGTTAATGATTCGGTATACATTAATGGATGCTCATTCCGATACATATCTTCAGTTCAGACCTTTCATGGCATTCAGAGGAAGGCATTCGCTGAGCAAGGCAAACACCTACGTCAATAAAAAATTCCATCCGGCAAAAAACGGAATTCAATTGCAATTATACGACAGCTATACGCCTGTTTTCCTGCAATTTTCCAAAAACCCCGAATATGTGCATGTCCCTGATTGGTATTATAACATCGAATATTTCCGCGAGCAGGAACGGGGTTACGACTATCAGGAGGACCTTTATGTACCGGGTTATTTTGAAATACCTATTAAAAAAGGGGAAAGTATTGTATTTACAGCCAGCCTGGATGAGGTGAATCCGGCTTCCCTGAAAAACATGTTCTACCGGGAAAAAAATAAGCGCATTCCCAGGGATAGCTTTGAGCACTGCCTCGAAAATTCGGCGGAACAATTCATTATCCAGGAGAAAGACAAGGCGGAAGTGGTGGCCGGATACCCTCGTTTTGGTATCAGGGGAAGAGATACTTTCATAGCCCTTCCGGGATTGACCCTTTCCCTTGATCGTCCCGCCATTTTCCACAAAGTGGTTAAGACAATGGTCAAAGCAATGAAAGGTCCTTTGTTTCCCAATGTCGGAGGGGTGTTAAAAGAAAAATTTGATTCAGCCGATGCTCCGTTGTGGTATATTCGAAGCCTTCAGCAGCTTGCCGAGTACACCGGCGATGCCGCCAAAGTATGGAAAGATTACAAAAAACCAATTCAAACAGTTTTGAACGGTTACCTGGAAGGTACCGACTTTGACATTAAGGTACAGGAGGATGGTTTGGTATGGGCCGGTATTCAGGGAAAAGCAGTAACATGGATGGATGCTTACGCAGAAGGCCAACCCGTTACTCCCCGCACAGGAATGACGGTTGAAATCAACGCCTTGTGGTACAACGCCCTGAAATTTGCCCTGGAGGCCGCCGAGAAAGCGGGCGACAAAACCTTTGTCAATCAATGGAAAGAGCAGGCGGAGACCTTCCCGGAAAGGTTTATGAATACGTTCTGGAACCAGGAGAAAGGGTATCTTGCCGACTTTGTGGACCACCAGGAGTCCCACTGGGAAATCCGGCCCAATATGGTTATTGCTACCTCTCTGCCTTATACGCCGATTGATGAAGGCAAAAGAAGAGCCATTTTGCATGTAGTCCATGACCATTTGGTAACTCCAAGAGGCTTACGAACGCTTTCGCCGCGAAACCGAAATTACAAAGGTGAATACAAAGGAAATCAAAACCAGCGTCATCGGGCCTATCACCAGGGAACGGCCTGGCCCTGGATGCTGACACATTTTGCACAAGGGTATCTTAAAATTAACGGAGAACAGGGATTACCGCTCATAAAAGAATTATATCACGGATTTGAAGATGAGATGATTAATCATGGTATTGGAACAATTTCGGAGGTGTATTCCGGGAATCCCCCGCATGAAAGTGGCGGAAACATTTCACAAGCATGGAATGTCGCCGGACTGTTAAGAATCAGGGATTTGATTGAACAATATGAAAAATAAACAAATAAAAAGAGTGTCCTGATGAAAATACTGATGTTTGGCTGGGAGTTTCCTCCCCACATCACCGGTGGATTGGGTACGGCATGTTTCGGGCTGACAAACGGACTGGCAGCTAATGAAGTGAATATCCGCTTCGTGGTGCCCAAGGCCTATGGCGACGAAGACGAAACCAATGTACGGATAGTCAATGCCTCGGATGTGGAGGTCAACTACAACGATCTCATTTTTAAAGATTATTGGAACCGGGTATCCTATGTCGAAGTAGGCTCCAACCTTGTACCCTATGTCTCCCCCGAAGAATATTATGACATTGTCAATAAAGAAGAAAAGCGAACGGAACAAGAGGGCGAAAAGACCTTCACTACCCGCTATGATTTCTCGGGAAGTTACGGCAAAGACCTGCATGAAGAGATCATGCGTTACGCTATCGTTGCCTCCGAAATTGCCAAAAAAGAACCGCATGATTTGATTCATGCTCATGACTGGCTTACCTACCCTTCGGGAATCGCCGCTGCGGAAGCCTCGGGCAAACCACTTGTAATCCACATCCATGCCACGGAGTTTGACCGATCGGGGAGGGACAATATCAACCACCTGGTTTATGATATCGAAAAACGAGGCTTTGAAGCTGCCGACCGAATTATTGCCGTAAGCCAGCTTACCAAAAACATATTGATTAACGATTATGGCATTCGGGAGGATAAAATTGATGTGGTACACAACGCTGTCATTCCCAAGGCCAAAGAAATTACAGAAGCCGAAAAAGCATTCCCCGAAAAAATCGTTACTTTTCTGGGAAGAGTAACCTTTCAGAAGGGACCGGAGTA
Source organism: Bacteroidales bacterium (assembly GCA_021738485.1). Taxonomy (GTDB): domain Bacteria; phylum Bacteroidota; class Bacteroidia; order Bacteroidales; family JAIPAH01; genus JAIPAH01. Next base: position 32,416 of record JAIPBX010000001.1, read on the forward strand.
TTTTGTGGAAGCCGCCTACAAAATCCTGCAACGCGATAAAAATGTTCGTTTCGTTATGGCCGGTTCTGGCGATATGCTACGAAAAATCATCCGTAGAGCTGCTGCCTTGCGCATTGCCGATCGGTTTCATTTTACCGGATTTCTGAAAAGTCCGGATGTCGACACGATGTTTGCCCTCAGCGATGTGTATGTCATGCCTTCGGTATCGGAGCCTTTCGGTATTTCGCCTTTGGAGGCGATGCGCTCGAATGTGCCGGTAGTAATCTCCAAACAATCAGGCGTTTCCGAAATTCTGAAACATGCCCTGAAGGTGGATTTTTGGGACGTCGACGCCTTGTCCAATGCCATATACGGATTGCTGCATTACGATGCCTTATCGATAATGTTCAGGAAATACGGCAAAACAGAAGTCGACAACTTAAAATGGGAAAAGGCAGCCATGCATGTCAAAGAAGTGTACAAAAAAGTATTGAATTCAAAAACAAACCACTAGTATGAGAGCCATTAGTTTCTATTTTCAGGTGCATCAACCCAACAGGTTAAGAACCTACCGATTTTTCGATATCGGTAAACGGCATGATTATTACGACGAGTATCTCAATCGCCATATTGCCCAAAAGGTGGCCCAAAAATGTTACCTCCCGGCCAATGAAATGATGCTCGATTTAATTAAAAAACACGGAAAAGACTTCTCCATTGCCTATTCCATATCGGGAATAGCCCTGGAACAATTTGAGAAATATACCCCTGAAGTTATCGACTCCTTTAAAAAACTGGCCGATACAGGGCAGGTGGAATTCTTAGCCGAAACCTATGCCCATTCCCTGGCCACGCTGAAAAGCAAAGAAGAATTTAAGCGGCAGGTAGAGTTGCATCGTCACAAAATCAAAGAGTTATTCAATTACGATCCTAAGGTTTTCAGAAACACCGAGCTTATCTATTCTGATGAAATCGGGGCTATGGTAGGCGAACTCGGATATAAAACTATGCTTACCGAAGGAGCCAAACACGTGCTGGGCTGGAAGAGCCCAAACTACCTGTATGCCAACAGTATTAATCCGAAACTGAAGGTTCTGTTAAAAAACTATAAGCTTAGTGACGATATTGCTTTTCGGTTCTCTGATCAATCGTGGGAGGAATGGCCGCTTACGGCAGAAAAATTTGTCTCGTGGCTCCATAGTATCGATACCTCGGATGAAGTGGTGAATCTGTTTATGGACTATGAGACTATTGGCGAGCACCAGTGGGCTGATACTGGTATTTTTGAATTCATGAAAGCGCTACCAAAGGCCGTTTTCGATAACTCCGATTTCAAATTTCAAACACCGGGACAGGTAGCCGAACAACTGCAACCTGTGTCGGCGGTACACGTGCCTTACCCCATTTCATGGGCCGATGAAGAACGTGATTTGACTGCATGGGTGGGCAACGAACTTCAGGATGAAGCATTTGACAAACTATACGCCCTGGAGGAAAAAGTACATCAGTGCCAAGACAATGAAATTCTGAACGATTGGATGAGTTTGCAGACCAGCGACCATTTTTACTACATGTGTACCAAATGGTTCTCCGACGGCGATGTGCACAGCTACTTCAACCCTTACGGAAGTCCCTACGATGCCTTTATCAATTACATGAATATCCTGAGCGATTTTATTCTTAGGGTTAATCAAAAATGCAGCGAAAAAAGCCCTGACCATCAGTCGAAAAAAGAAAAACCCACTGAAAAACAAATGAACCCGGAAGTAAAAAAAGACCGGCGTAGAGCCAAAAAGCCCGATACGTTTGATGATTTAAGAAAGGCGCCGAAAACCGTACTCAAAAAAGCGCTGCGACAGGTTACAACAAAAACAGTAGCAACGGCACTGCACAACTCCGATGAGGAACTAAAACAACGAATACTTTCAAACCTGGGCAAAAGAGCGCTTAAAGAATATGAAATGTTAAGCAAAGACAAACCCAATAACGAAATGCGCAACCAGTGCAGGCAGGAAATTCTGGATTTAGTGCAATACCAGTATTAATGCATGAGCTCAGTTTAAAAAGCCATATTACCCCTAAATCCCCTAAAGGGGACTTTTTCAAACCGTTGGTATTTTGGGATCAGGGGTAAAAACACTAAAAATCAACAGTTTGAAGGCTTTTTAGACCGGACTCATGCAGCAAAAGCCCGTTTAAAACGTTTGTGGAAGATTTATCGGGCGATTTTGTTACATTCGTCTACGCTTTTTAAAATGGAAAATGCAACCATAAAAAAACTTAACCTTCAGGTAAGTGTTATTTTTGGGCTTGATAGTGAGGAGTATTGAAATTATATTATTTTAGAAAATAACAAAACTAATGAATAAACATATGCAACCTGATTTCCTATTTGAAACCAGTTGGGAAATCTGCAACATGATGGGCGGTATCTACACGGTGCTTTCCACAAAAGCAAAAACACTCAAAGAAAATTTAGGAGACCAGCTTATAATGATAGGCCCGGAGGTCTGGAAAGAAACTTCCGGGAACCCCGATTTTGAAGAAGACAAGACCCTTTTGAGTCATTGGGTGGAAAAAGCACATGAAGATGGATTAAATTTTCGCATCGGGCGATGGAAAATAGCAGGTGAACCGATCGTCATCCTGGTCGATTTTACTCAATACTTTTCCAAAAAAGATGAGATTTTTAAAGAATATTGGGAAACCTTCAGGCTCGATTCCCTGCAGGGGGGATGGGACTATGTTGAACCGGCTATGTTCGGATATGCTGCCGCAAAAGTCATTGAGCATTTCTACGAGTATAATGTGACCGCTTACGATAAAATCAGCGCCCATTTCCATGAATGGATGACCGGGCTTGGATTGCTTTACCTGAAAAAAAACACCCCGCAGGTAGCTACGGTATTCACTACCCACGCGACTACTCTGGGAAGAAGCATTGCCGGAAGAGGCCTGCCGCTGCAAAGCAAGCTAGAAGATTACAACCCGGAGGAAATGGCCCGCCGTCTGGGGATTCCATCCAAATTTTCGATGGAGCGCCTGGCCGTGCAGGAAGCGGATGCTTACACTACCGTTAGCGATACAACAGCCCGCGAATGCCATGCCTTTTTCGGCAGGGAAGTGGACGAGGTGACCCCGAATGGGTTTGATGAAGCCTTTGCCCCCTCAGATAAAGAACTTGATGAACATCGCAGTATCTCCCGGGAAGCATTGATTAAACTATCCAAAGCCACCAAAGGAAAAGAACCTGACAAAGATGCTTTCTTTGTAGCCACCAGCGGACGGTATGAATATACCAATAAAGGCATTGACGTATTTTTGGAAGCGCTCAATGCTCTGCGCAATGAGCAACCTTCCAGGGAAATATGGGGGTATGTGCTTGTGCCTGCCGGTCACAAGGGACCTGATAAAAAAGTGCTGGAACGCTGGAACAACATAACAGAGACATCCGAGGAATCCCTTCTTGCTACCCACGAACTCGATAACCCCAATAATGATCCAGTCGTTAATTTCCTGAGAAATAATGATTTCACTAACGGGAAAGATGAAAAAGTACATATTGTTTTTGTACCGGCATATCTGAATGGAAAAGATGGTTTGTTAAATCTGACCTATTATCAGCTCTTATCGGGTTTCGACCTGACCATCTTCCCATCTTACTATGAACCATGGGGATATACGCCCCTGGAGAGCCTGGCCTACCGGGTGCCGACAGTTACCACCTCCCTTACGGGGATGGGGCAATGGGTCAAGGAGCGTTATCCTGATAATTCTCCGGGAATACAGGTCATTGATCGCGATGAGTCTAACCACAATGAAGTGATTCGGCAGATAGCCGATACCATAAAAGAAATCCTGGCTTATCCGCAGGAAGATATTGAGGAATTGAAACGGAATGCCTGGGAAATTTCGAGGATAGCTCTCTGGAGCCACCTTATCAACCATTACTTTAATGCTTACAACAGGGCGCTTGAAGAGGCGGCAAAAAGATTTGAACAGTATGAATTCAAAGAAATCCCCAAAGACCAAACGGCCCTCAGTAAAAAGGCAATTTATGAGCCCCAGTGGAAAAAAATTCTTATTGAACCTACACTCCCGCAGAACCTTGAAAAACTGCGTGAGCTGACGCGTAACATCTGGTGGACATGGGATCATCAGGCTAAAAAACTTTTAGCTTCTATAGAAAACGGTTTGTGGGAAAAATACAACTATAATCCAATCTATTTGCTCGAAAGAATGACCTATGAGCAACTCAATAACCTGGCCAATGATCAGGATTTTCTTGAGCGACTGGACAAAGTTTATGACCGGTTCAAAACCTATATGGATGCCCGAAAAGAGCAAGACCCCCGAACCATTGCCTATTTCAGTATGGAATATGGCCTGCATGATACTATTAAGACTTATTCAGGGGGCTTGGGTATGCTGGCCGGTGATTATATCAAAGAAGCCAGTGATTCAAATGTAAATATGGTCGCTGTGGGTTTACTATACAGGTATGGATTTTTTGTTCAGAAAATCAATCGCAATGGAGAACAACAAGCCGAATATATCCCGCAAAAGTTCACCCACTTGCCAATGATCCCGGTGCGGGATGAAAACGACGAATGGCTGACCATTAACCTTGCTTTACCCGGGCGAAACGTCATAGCTAAGATATGGAAGCTAAACGTAGGGCGTGTCCCGCTCTATTTACTGGACACAGACATCGAGGAAAACCAGGAAAGTGATCGGTTTATTACTCATCAGCTTTATGGCGGGGACAATGAAAACCGCTTCAAACAGGAATTCCTTCTTGGCATTGGAGGAATAAGAATGTTGGATTTGCTCGATATTCATCCCACGCTATATCATATCAATGAAGGTCATGCGGCTTTTATTGGTCTGGAGCAGTTAAGAAAGTTAATCCAGGAACATAATCTGAGTTTTTATCAGGCCCGGGAAGTGGTCCGCGGTTCAAATTTATTCACAACCCATACGCCCGTACCTGCCGGGCATGATGCTTTTGAGGAGGATATCCTGCGCAGATATATTCCGCACTATGCTACCCGGCTAAACCTCAATTGGGAAGCTTTTATGGGCCTCGGAAGAAGAAATCCCGAAGATACAAGCCAAAAATTTTCTATGAGCGTACTGGCGCTCAATCTCTCCCAGGAAGTAAACGGCGTAAGCAAGTTGCATGGCGAAATAAGCCGTGATATGTTTAAAGATATGTATCCCGGTTATCTGGCCGAGGAATTACACATCGGTTATGTCACAAACGGCGTCCATTACGCTAACTGGACATCCGGATCATGGAGAAGATTACATAATGAAACCTTTGGCAGGGATTGGAAAAAAGACATGGCCAACCCTGAAATATGGAAAAATATCTACAAGGTCACAGACAAAAAAATCTGGGAGATAAGAAATTATCAGAGGGATAAATTGGTGCACTATCTGAAGAAACGCTTAAGAAGCAGTATGATGATGCACCAGGAGAGCCCCCGAATGTTCAGGAAAATTGAAAACGAATTATCTCCGCATAAACTTACGGTTGGATTTGCCAGAAGGTTTGCCACCTACAAAAGAGCACATTTGCTCTTTAAAAATCTCGAACGTCTTTCCGCTATCGTCAATAGTTCGGAGCGTCCCGTTCAATTCGTCTTTGCCGGGAAAGCCCATCCTAATGATAAGGAGGGGCAGGACTTGTTAAAATGGATTATAGAAATTTCAAGAAGGGAGGAGTTTGCCGGTAAGATTCTTTTTGTGGAAGATTATGATATCCGGCTGGGCCGAAAGATGGTTCAAGGGGTGGATTTATGGTTAAATACTCCCACCCGTCCCCTGGAAGCCTCAGGCACCAGCGGAGAAAAAGCCGCATTAAACGGTGTCCTTAACTGCAGCGTCCTCGATGGATGGTGGGCCGAGGGTTATGTGGAAGGAGCCGGCTGGGCACTACCTGTAGAAAAGGCATTTCATAATCAGAATATTCAGGATGAACTTGATTCCGAAACGTTGTATGATTTGCTTGAAGAAGAAATTATTCCTTCTTTTTATAATAGGGATGATAAGGGCATTCCTGAAAAATGGGTAAAGGCTGTTAAAAAGAATATTGCCGAGATAGCCCCGCATTATACGACACGAAGAATGCTTAATGATTACTTTGAAAGTTTTTATAACAAGCTTTTCAGCCAGAATGAGGCTCTTACTTCGGAAAATTATGACGGCGCAAAAGAACTCGTAAGATGGAAACGTAAAGTCTGGAATGTCTGGGAACAGATAAAAGTATACGACATGCACTTACCTGATTCTTATGACCGTCCGCTTAAGCTGGGGGATCATTTCCAGGCCGAAATAAAGCTAAACCTGCCGGGTTTATCGCCTGAAGAGATGGGGATAGAAATTGTTTTTGGCCATAAAGAACAAGACAAGGTAAAGGAATTTGTGCAGGTACAAAGTATGGTTGTAAAGGAAGTAAACGGAAATATCGTTACCTATTCCTGTGATATCCCTGTTACTAAAGCGGGTGTATTTGATTATGCCTTCAGGCTATATCCCAAACATCATTTGCTACCCCATCGTCAATCTTTCAACCTGGTAAAGTGGTTGTAGGCAAAAAATAAAAATAATTTGCCCCGAATACACGGATAATATAAATTCTCCATTCGTGCATTCGGGGCAATCCTATTTGATTAACTGACAGCGACGTTGTCAGGCTATTCCTTTTTTTCGTCTTTGCTGATTTGAATATTTAGCTCTTTTAACTGCTCCTCGCTAATGGTCGAAGGAGAATCGATCATAATATCACGACCGGCGTTGTTTTTCGGGAAGGCAATAACATCCCTGATAGACTCCCTTCCGGCAAACAAGGACACCCAACGGTCAAAACCAAATGCTATACCTCCATGTGGTGGGGCGCCATATTCAAAGGCTTCCAGCAGAAACCCGAACTGTTGGTGTGCTTCTTCTTTTGAAAAACCGAGAGCAGAAAACATTCTGTCCTGAAGTTCCCGGTCATGAATACGTATGGAACCACCCCCGATTTCCACGCCGTTTATTACCATATCATAGGCATTGGCCCTGACTTTTTCGGGGGATTCTTCCAGGAGGTGGATATCTTCATCTTTTGGAGAGGTAAAGGGGTGGTGCATAGCATGATAGCGTTTTGTTTCTTCATCCCATTCAAGCAAAGGAAAATCCACCACCCATAATCCCTTGAATACATTCGGATCACGCAGTCCAAGCTGATTACCCATTTCCAAACGTAGTTCGTTCAGGGCCGTTCTTGTCGGACCTGCTTCTCCGGCCAGAATAAGCATTAAATCACCAGGTTTTGCCTCAAACTGCTGTGCCCACGCTTTGAAATCCTCTTCGCTGAAAAATTTATCGACCGAAGACTTAAAAGAACCATCTTCATTATATTTCAGGTAAACCAAGCCTTTAGCGCCTATCTGAGGCTTCTTCACAAAATCTGTCAAACTATCAAGTTGTTTCCTCGTATAACCCGTACTGCCTTCAGCTTTAATCCCCACCACTAATTCTGCACTGTCAAAAACTTTAAAACCTTTGCCCTGAGCTACCGCATTAAGCTCAACGAATTGCATACCAAACCGTATATCCGGTTTATCAGAACCATAGAGCCTTATAGCTTCCTCATATGGCATTCGCGGAAAATCTTCCATTTCCACATTTTTAATCACCTTAAACAGATGTTTGGAAAGGCCTTCAAAGTGATTCAGGACATCATCCTGTTCAACAAAGGACATCTCACAATCAATCTGGGTAAATTCAGGCTGGCGATCAGATCGAAAATCCTCATCTCTGAAACATTTTACCAGTTGAAAATATTTGTCATACCCGGAAATCATTAATAGCTGCTTGAAGGTTTGAGGTGACTGAGGAAGTGCATAAAATGCCCCTTTGGTCAAGCGGGAAGGAACTACAAAATCTCTGGCTCCTTCGGGGGTGGATTTTATCAGATAAGGTGTTTCAATCTCCACAAAGTTAAGATTGTTCAGGTATTTCCTTGTTTCAATCGACATCTTATGCCGTAAAACAAGGCTGTCTTGATTCACCTTCCTGCGCAGGTCAAGGTAGCGGTACTTCATTCTTAATTCTTCCCCGCCATCGGTTTCATCTTCAATGGTGAAAGGAGGTACTTTTGATTTGTTAAGAATGGTGAGTGAGTCTGCCAAAACCTCAATATCCCCTGTAGAAATCTGTTTGTTTTTATTGCTTCTTTCGGCAACGTTCCCTTTTACCTGTATCACAAACTCCCGTCCCAGTTTCCGGGCCTTTTCCGCCAATTTGCTATCGGCTTTCACATCAAAAACCAACTGTGTGATACCGTAGCGATCACGAAGATCAATAAAGGTCATCCCTCCCAAATCGCGGGAGCGTTGTACCCAACCGGTCAGGGTTACTTTTTCATTCTCATTTTCCAGACGTAATTCTCCACAGGTGTGAGTTCTGAGCATTTTTTCGTTGTTTATTGATTCGCCGCGAAATTACAAAAAAATGGGTCGATACCCCGTAAAGGGCTCCGTATTCAAAACCATTTTCCAGGATAACTGGATCATCAGAATCATCCTACACCGAACGCATAGCCTCCACAGGGTCGAGACGTGAAGCCTGAAAAGCCGGGATAAGACCTGCCATTAGCCCAATAATCCCCGACACACCAATTGCCAGGATAATATTACCGGCTGTCAAAACAAAATGAATCCCTGCATCGAAGGAGTTAGCCAACACGGCTCCCAGGAATACAAAAAGCAATCCGAACATCCCCCCAATTAATGACAAAAACACAGCTTCAAACAAAAACTGCAACAGAATAAAATATTTTTTTGCCCCTAATGATTTCTGGATACCTATTTGGCTGATGCGTTCTTTAACCGACACAAACATTATATTAGCTATCCCGAAGCCCCCTACTAACAGCGAGAATCCACCAATCAACCATCCCACCATAGAAACAACCCCAAAAAACTGGTCAAATCCTTGTGTTAGAATACTTGTTTCGTTTACAGCAAAATTATCTTCCGCGCCCGGTTTGAGCCTTCGGGCAGAACGCATTATTCCTCTTATTTCCGCTTTCATTTCCTCTATGGAAACCCGGTCTTTTCCCTTCACCATAATGGTAGAACCCACATCTCTGAGATCGGCCAGCCTGCGCAAGTAGTTAACCGGCACAAGCACTTGCCAGTCATGCGATTCGCCAAAAGGGTCTTCCCCTTCTTCTTTGAGCACGCCAATAACTGTCACTTTTCTGCCCGACACCTTGATTTCCTTGCCTACGGCCTCTACATCCCCAAAAAGGGCATTCTTAATTTTACTTCCGATAAGCGCTACATTTCTCCCTGCATTTGTTTCTAATCGTGTAAAATACCTGCCTCTTTGAACATCAAAGGCCATGACCTCAGAATACTGATAAGAAACTCCGGAAATCATCGTACTCTCAACAGCAGCACTGCCCAGTTCAACATTCCGATCCACATTCGTCATAAAAGCTGCATATTTAACTGTAGCGGCCTGGTTGATTATTCGTTCTTGTTCTTCAACAGAAGGTTGAGGTCGATTCATATATTTCCACCATGGGTAATCGGATTGCCCTACCGACCAGGGCCACTTTTGAATAAACAGCACTTTCGTACCAAACTGGTTGATTGAAGAACGAAGTTCACGTTCCAGGGAATCAAATACCGTAAAAACAGATATAACGGCAAATATCCCTATGGTAATGCCTAAAAGGGTAAGAATTGTTCGTACCTTATTAGACAAAATGGCCTGTATTGCAAACAAATAACTCTCTCGGAAAAGACGAAGGAAAAGCATAATTTCCAGATTATTTTATCTCATTTTTGTTGAGTTCCAAAATTATGATAAATTAACCTAAATAAATAAAAAATATATTGTTTCTTGGCTGGAATTTAATTAAAATTGCACCTTTGGAAAAGAAGCAGCCTTTCCTGCGGAAACAATTGACTTTAAATAATTTGCAAAAGGATAAAGAGTACGTTAATATGGCGGAGGAAAAAACAATTCAGAGGGCATTAATCTCAGTCTATCATAAAGAAGGATTAGATAAAATATTAGAGAAGCTCCATGCGCTAAAAGTAGAACTTATCTCGACCGGAGGGACTTATGAATATATCACTCAAAAAGGTTATGAAGCCCGCCGCGTAGAAGACCTAACGTCCTACCCTTCCATTCTTAACGGCAGGGTCAAAACACTACATCCCAAAATTTTCGGTGGTCTGCTGGCTAATCAGGAAAAAAATGAAGATCAACAAGATATTAAAGAATATGACATTTTACCCGTTGATATGGTGGTTGCAGATTTATACCCTTTTGAAGCCACCCTCAAATCAACATCCAAAGAAGATGAGATTATTGAAAAGATAGACATTGGAGGTATTTCGCTAATAAGGGCCGGGGCAAAAAATTATGAGCATGTCCTCACCATTTCTTCTATGAGTCAATACGATGGTTTACTGAATCTTCTTGAAAAAGGCGAAGGCAGCACAACACTTGAAGAAAGGCGCCGCTATGCAGCTGAGGCATTTTCTGTATCATCTCATTATGATACGACCATTTTTAATTACTTTAACAGAGAGGAAAGTATTCACCAATTCCGTCATTCCGAAATAAAACACACGCCTTTGCGCTATGGAGAAAATCCCCACCAGGCCGCCTCATTCTATGGAGATATGGAAAATGTTTTTACCCAGCTATACGGTAAAGAGATCTCCTATAACAATTTACTGGATATAGATGCAGGCATTAATCTTATACAGGATTTTGGTGAGGACCCTACTTTTGCCATTTTAAAGCATAATAACGCTTGTGGCATGGCTATTCGACCCGAGCTACCGGAAGCCTGGAAAGACGCCCTTGCCGGAGACCCTGTGTCAGCTTTCGGAGGAATTCTAATAACCAATACGGTTATTGATGAAGAAACGGCTTCACAAATTCATAAGGTCTTCTTTGAAGTTATTTTGGCCCCCGGCTATGACGACAAGGCTCTGGAGATTTTAAAACAAAAAAAGAAACGGGTGATTCTGAAAAAAAATAATTACCAGTTCCCCACGGCCCAGTTTCGGACGCTGATGAACGGCGTTATAAAGCAGGACAAGGACCTTAAATCTGAAACGGAAGAAAATTTACAAACCGTTACCGATGCCCAAGCCACAGAAGAACAAACTGAAGATCTTATCTTTGCCAATAAATTGGTAAAACACGCGAAATCCAATGCAATAGTTTTAGCCAAAAACAATCAGCTTCTGGCAAGCGGAGTAGGACAAACATCCAGGGTGGATGCATTAAAGCAGGCCATTGATAAGGCCTTGCATTTCAATCATAATTTACAGGGAGCCGTGATGGCTTCTGATGCATTTTTCCCTTTTGCCGATTCGGTGGAGCTTGCTAAGAACGCAGGTATCACTGCTATCATCCAGCCGGGAGGATCGATCAGAGACCAGGAGTCGATTGATTACTGTAATGAAAACGGACTAGCAATGGTCTTCACGGGAGTTCGCCATTTTAAACATTAATTTATAACAAACTTTTCAGGAAATGGGATTATTTTCATTTTTAACCAGAGAGATAGCCATAGACCTTGGAACAGCAAATACCATTATCATCCACAATGATAAAGTAGTTGTAGATGAGCCTTCTATAGTCGCTATTGAAAGAAGCACAGGAAAAATTATAGCTTTCGGGAAGAAAGCCCTGATGATGCATGGGAAAACCCATGAAAATATTAAAACGGTACGACCCTTACGGGATGGAGTCATCGCTGATTTTCAATCGGCTGAGTATATGATTCGGGAGATGATCAAAATGATAGGATCACAGAACACTCTCTTCCCACCAGCTTTAAAGATGGTGATTTGTATTCCTTCCGGGATCACCGAAGTGGAAGAAAGAGCGGTAAAAGATTCTGCCGAACAAGCCGGAGCTAAGGAGGTACGTCTGATCCATGAGCCTATGGCGGCAGCGATAGGTATTGGTATTGACGTGCTTGAACCCACCGGCAATATGATTATCGATGTGGGTGGAGGCACCAGCGAAATAGCAGTCGTGGCTCTCGGGGGAATTGTTAATAACAAGTCCATACGCATTGCCGGAGACGACTTTACCAGCGATATTGTAGAATACATGCGTAAACAGCATAATATCAATATCGGAGAGCGCACCGCCGAGCGTATTAAACGGGAAGTGGGAGCAGCAGTAACAGATTTGGAAAATCCTCCGGAGGATTTTGCCGTACACGGAAGAGACATGCTCACGGGGATTCCGAAAGAAATAAAGGTCAATTATGCTGAAATTGCTCATGCCCTTGATAAATCGATTTCAAAAATTGAAGCTGCCGTATTAAATGCCCTGGAGATGACGCCCCCGGAATTATCAGCGGATATTTTCAGGACGGGAATATACCTGGCCGGCGGTGGGGCTTTACTAAGAGGTTTTGACCGGCGTTTGAATATGAAAACCAAACTACCTGTACATATGGCAGAAGACCCGCTCAGGGCCGTTGCCAGGGGAACAGGAATTGCTTTGAAGAATTTTGATAAATTTACTTTCTTGATAAAATAGGGTAAGCCATTTTTATGCAATACCTAATAGCTTTTCTGAAGCGTCATACGTTCTTTTTCCTGTTTCTGTTGCTGGAAGGTATTGCATTAATTTGGGTTGTCCAGCACCATAACTATCAAAGAAGCGTAGTGAATCAATACACCAACCAATTGACAGGTTCGGTATATATGCTATTTAACAACGCCTCTGAATATTTTAAACTGGTTACTATCAATGAAGAGTTGCAGCAGGAGAATGCAGCCCTCAGAAATATACTGAAGAGCTCTGTTATTATTAACGACACATCTACAGCAAAAAAACAGGACACGCTTTCGTTTATGAGCATGGATTCTTCTTATCGCCAGTACTACGTATACGAACCGGTTAAAATCATCCACAATTCCATACATAAAGCCAACAATTATATCATGATTAATAAAGGCCAAAAACATGGGATTGAACAAGATATGGGCCTTATGGGCGCTGATGGCATCATGGGAATCGTTGTTAGTACATCCCCCCATTTCAGCTGGGCTATGTCAATGCTTCACAGCAACGTAAGAATAAGTGCCATGCTGAAGAAAAACAATCAAATGGGCACGGTTAGCTGGGAGGGCAACGATTTTAAAACCGGTACGTTGAGTGATATCCCCACACATATCAATGTGGCATCCGGAGATACTATAATAACCAGCGGTTTTTCCAATATTTTTCCCGAAGGCCTTTTGATAGGAAAGGTTACTCAGGCCAGTGTGGATAAAAAACAAAATAATTACGATATTACATTTCGCTTTGCCGAAGATTTTAACGCTCTGCAATATGGTTATGTTATTAAAAATCTTTACAGAAAAGAGCAACAAAATCTTATTGAAGAATCAAAAATAACTAAATAGTGTATCTTAAACATGTCATAAGGTTTTTCTTACTTATCCTCCTCCAGGTAATTATCCTCAACCAGGTAAACCTGAACGGCTATATAGATCCCTATTTATACCTTCTTTTTATATTATTATTACCCTTCGAAACTCCCAGGTGGTTGTTACTAGTTATGGGTTTCTTTACAGGAAGTATAATTGATATTTTCAGTAATACAGGGGGCATACATGCTGCTGCCACTACTTTTATGGCTTTTGCCCGTCCGGGAGTGATCAATCTCATCTCAAAAAAGTCAGAATTCGATACCGGGAGTGAGCCCTGCATTACTGATATGGGTTCTAAATGGTTTTATCTTTATTCTCTTTATCTTATTCTTCTACACCATGCGCTTTTGTTTACGCTTGAAATTTTCCGGTTTAATAAACCGGTCGAATTAATTTACCGTATTACTTTAAGCGCCCTGGTCACTCTCATGCTTGTTATCTTAAGTCAATATCTTTTCCCAAAACGTCCAAAAAAGTAATCTATAAGGTAATTATCAAATAGGTATTCAGTGAGCTTTATTTTAACAGGACCTTAACACAAAAACGAATATTTTTTTATATTTTCACAGCCGACAAAAAGTAAAACACATAAGAAGAAAATGATGAAAAAACTGGTTTATCTCTCATTACTCATTGCTATTGCGGTATCATGCACGGACAATGCCGACACCTACAAAATAGAGGGAAACATAAAAGGTCTGGACAATCAGCGGGTTTACCTGAAAGGTCCGGCGAATGACGGTTATCAAGTTATTGATTCCGTCAAATCGGAAAACGGAAATTTTGTTTTTACAGGAGAAATAAACGTTCCCACACGACACAAAATATCTTTCGATAATTTGGATGCTGAAATCAGCCTTTTTACAGAAGCTGCGGAAATCCAAATTGACGGAAAAGTTGATTCTCTGAAAAAGACTACAGTAAAAGGTTCTGAAACTCAAAAAATTTATGAAAAATATCAAACAAGGCTTAACCAGCTTCAGGAACAGCAGCGCGATATTTATTACAAATACCAGGAAGCTCAAAAGCAAGGCAACAAAGATAGCATGAAGCTATATGAAAACCAGTACAGAAAGCTGGACAGCCTAAGGAACAGCTACAGTGATGATTTCATAGAAAAGCACCCTGCCAGTGTGGTATCTGCTTATGTGGCTAACCGTGTGGCCTTTAACTATGACCTGGATGAACTTAAAAAAACAGTCAATCGCTTCGACCCCTCCATTGAACCTTCTTATTTTGTCCAGCGCCTGAAAAACCGGGTTGAGAAGTTAGAACAAACCCAAGTGGGCAAAAAAGCACCTGATTTTACTATGAAAAATACCAAAGGAGAACCTGTTTCTCTTTCCGATTTCAGGGGACAATATGTTTTGCTGGATTTTTGGGCGGCCTGGTGCAGTCCTTGCCGGGCAGAGAATCCCAATGTAGTAAAAGCTTACCAAAAATACAAAGACGAAGGCTTCACTGTGCTTGGGGTTTCCCTTGACCGGAATAAAGAGAACTGGCTTAAAGCGATTAAAAAAGACAGCCTTACCTGGACCCATCTATCGGACTTAAAAGGCTGGGACAACAAAGCCAGTAATAAATACGGTGTTATGTCTATACCTCAAAACTATCTCCTTGATGAAGAAGGTGTTATCGTAGCAAAAAACCTCAGGGGAGAAGAACTACACAATAAGCTTGAAGAGATTTTATAACGAGTTTACCGGATCTTAATTTAAGTATGAAAAAGGGCATGGATGCGTGTTGCAAATCTATGCCCTTTTTCTATCATTAAAAAGCTTTAATTTTGTCAAAAAACAGGTCTAATGAAACATTTAAGAGTTCTCTTTTTATTATTCACCGTAGCCTTAGTACAATGTTCCGGCCCTGACCCAATTTATGAAGAGCACCGGTATTTTGAAAATGATACATGGCACCGTTTTGATAAGCTAAATTTCGCTATTCCTGTGGATAATACAGACAAAAATTATGACATCATATTTTCAATGGTTTATACTTCAGAATATCAATATGATAGAATTCCGGTTCATATAATTATGAATACGCCGGCCGGTGAAAAACGCATCAATGAGTTTAAAATTAATGTCAGAAACAAGGCGGATGATTTCATCGGAAAAAAAAGGGGAGATTCTATTCATCTAAAAAAAACCCTGTGGGGAGGCTTTACTTTCAATAAAGCAGGAAAAGCTAAATTATCTATAGAGCAGCTTATTCCCAAATATAATACACCTCATATCAAAAGCGCCGGAATCATGCTGAAACAAACGAGGGATTAATCCGGCAAAAACATTCCAGCTAAACATCCTGCAACTTATTCTATGCTCTCCAAAAACTGAAGGGCTGTCTCTTTATCACGAGCAATCTGATTTTCCAGTTCCTGAAGACTCTCAAAGCGCTTCTCGTCTCTTATGCGCTCCAAAAAATAAACGGTCAGGTAGTCATGATAAATATCATGATGAAAATCAAATAAATGCACTTCAAATGTGAAGTGACTTTTGTTGATAGTGGGCCGTATACCGATGTTTGACATTCCGTAATAATCATAGCCATTCCAGTTGACTTTAACAATATAAACCCCATTGCAAGGAAGCATTTTGCGGGTATCCTTAACTTCAATATTAGCTGTGGGAAAACCTATTGATTTCCCAATTCGGTTTCCAAAGACCACTCTCCCGAAAACAAAATATTCGTAACCCAGCAAATAGTTGGCTTCCTTAATATTTCCTGTAGCCAGCCGGTCACGAATAAGCGAAGAGGAAATAATACGTTCCTGATCTTTCAAAGGTTTGACCCTTTCAAAATTAAAACCTAAACGTTCCGATAATGCCTGAAATACACTGTCGTCGTGTAACTGATCACTTCCCAGCCGATTATCATAACCCAACACAAGATAATTCATACCCAGCCTATCAATAAGATATTTCTGTATGAACTCCTCTCCTCTGAGCTTCGCCAATCGTTTATCAAATTTTAAAACCACCAGGTGATCAATTTTGTACTGATAAAAGAGGGTTATTTTATCAAGATGTGTAGTGAGGGTTTTAAAAGTATTATCCTGCGGTTTAAGAACAACACGGGGATGAGGCTGAAAGGTAATGATAACAGTTTCACCTTTGATATTGTGAGCCTTCTGCTTAACATGTTCAACAATTTTTTGATGCCCTTTATGAAGGCCGTCAAAAGTACCTACCGTAACAACCGGGTTCTTTATTTCTAACGCACTTAAGTCCTGTTTCTCTGTATGAAGTCTCAAATTTTAAACTAATTTATTCGAAATCAGATATTCAGCAATCTGTACGGCATTAGTAGCCGCTCCTTTTCTCAAATTATCCGCAACAATCCAAAAGTTGAGTATTTTTTCATTAAAAAGATCCTTCCGTAATCGACCTACAAAAACATCATCCTTTCCGCCGGCATATCGGGGCATTGGGTAAATATTCTGAGAAGGGTTATCCTGCATGGTTATCCCTTTAGTAACTGCCAATACATCGCGCACATCGCGCACATCAAAATCTTTCTCAAACTCCGCTGAAACCGCTTCTCCATGCCCACCCTTTACCGGCACTCTAACCACCGTGGCCGTTATTTCCAAATCCGGTAGCACCATGATTTTCTGCGTCTCGTTTACAAGTTTCATTTCCTCCTTCGTATATCCGTTTTCGAGAAAATCCCCCCCATGCGGCAAAACATTCAAATCAATCTGATGAGGATAAAACTCAACACTATAATCCCCTTTTCGTTCATTTTCCAACTGTTCCACTGCTTTTACCCCCGACCCGGTAACCGATTGGTAGGTGGACACAACCAGGCGCTTTAAGTTCAGGGATTGATGAAGAGGGGCCAGAGCTGCAACCAGTTGAATAGTGCTGCAGTTGGGATTAGCTATAATTTTATTAGCAGGGCCGATCTTCTCGGCATTAATTTCAGGAACAATTAAAGGAACATCTTCCTCCATACGCCACGCCGAAGAATTATCAATAACTACAGCTCCTTTTTCTACAAACTTCGAAGCATACGTTTTACTAAATTTAGCGCCGGCAGAAAAAATAGCAATATGGGGGTTTTTTTCCAGAGCCTGATCCACACTTTGCACTTCCCAATCTTTATGGAAAAACGTAATCTTTTTCCCGACAGATTTTGAAGATGCAACAGGTATCAACTCGGAAACCGGGAAATTATACTCCTCCAACACTCGCAATATCACCTTCCCCACAAGACCCGTTGCCCCCACAACAGCTATTTTATATTTCATGATTGATTTTTCTTTAATAAACAGTCACCCAAAATTGTAATCATTAAACAAAATTACTATATTTATTCCATCTGTTTAACCTAAATAGCACTCAATATTAATCTACTACAACCATGAAAAACCTTCTGATATTAATCGTTCTACTCCCAGCTATCGCGACTGCTCAATTCGAAGATTTTTTTACCGATGGCAACATTACGGAAAATCCCCAATGGATAGGTAATACTTCCCTGTTTAAGGTAAATGATGATAAACGGTTACAACTTGATGATGATGAAGAAAGCAGCGCTTATCTCTCAACGGCCTCTACACGATTGGACAGCACGGAGTGGCACTTCTGGATTCGTCTCGGCTTTTCTCCCTCCTCAAACAATAATGCCAGGGTGTATCTAGCCGCCGACCAGGGCAACCCGAACAATCCCGGAAAAAGTTATTTTCTTCAATTCGGTGAAAGTGGATCGGATGATGCTATCACCCTTTTTGAACGAACCGAAACAGGCGATAGTATGATTTGCCGGGGCACAGAGGGATTGATTAGCAGTTCATTCTCTATGGCCGTTAAAGTCACCTGTAACAGCTCAGGGGTATGGAAAATATTCACTGACCCTGTGAATAGTGGGTTATATCAGTTGGAGGCTAGCGGTCACTCGGAGGGGAGTTTTGAAGCCACTCATTTTTCGGTATTCTGCAACTACACTATCAGTAATAGCGATAAATTTTTCTTTGATGATTTTATTGTCAAACCGCTGGAAAAAGACACTACTCCCCCGGCTTTGGAAGAAGTGGAAACACCGGCTGAAAATGAAATCATAGTACATTTTGATGAAGTTGTTTCTGAGACCTCGGCTCAGAATCCGGCTAATTTTCACCTAAACCAGGGTATCGGCCAGCCAGACTCTTCAATGCGCAACCCGTTAACTTCGAACCAGGTACATCTCTATTTTTCCGAAATATTTCAAAATCAAACCACTTATGTGTTATCGGTTGAAAACATTGAAGACCTTAGCGGTAACCAATCCTCACAAGAAGAAATTTCTTTTGAATATTTAAAACCGCAGGTCCCGGAAGCATTTGATGTGGTGATCAATGAAGTTTTGGCGGATGTCAACCCCGAACCCAATAATTTACCCCCTTATGATTATGCAGAGCTTTTTAACAGAACGAATAACCTGGTTGATCTTTCGGGAGCCACTTTAAGCTTTGGCGCTCACAACAAAACATTTCCACCCGAAACGTATATCCGGCCC
Source organism: Bacteroidales bacterium (assembly GCA_021738485.1). Classification (GTDB taxonomy): domain Bacteria; phylum Bacteroidota; class Bacteroidia; order Bacteroidales; family JAIPAH01; genus JAIPAH01. Next base: position 51,375 of record JAIPBX010000001.1, read on the forward strand.
AACTCTTACTTATTGATTACCGATGATGATTCGCCATTGAATATTTCATCCCTGATTTATTTCAACAGCTTCCCGGTCAACAATGAAACCCGAATGACATTAAAATCAGCAGAAAAAAATATTATACATACCATTAACTACCAGAAGAAATGGTATGGCGATGAAAATAAGGAAGAGGGAGGATGGTCCCTGGAAATCATCGACCCGGATAATCCCTGCGGATGCGCTGATAACTGGGGAGGCTCTGTAGATGAAAAAGGGGGTACACCAGGAAACATCAACTCCATAGATTCGGAAAACCCCGATAATACTGCTCCTGAAATCACTTACCTCAAAATACAAAATGATTCTTCCCTGAAAGTCACTTTCTCCGAAAGTATGGATAGCATAAGCATTTCCGGAACCGAACTATACAAGGTGGAAAATCTTAATCTCCAGCCTCAAACAGCGGCCCCTTTGCCTCCTGACTATTCTTCTGTCATTCTATCTTTTGAAAAGGGAACTTTTAGAGATGAAGAAATATATGTTTTGACTATATCCGGAACAGCCCTCGATTGCAGCGGAAACCAAATCGATACGACTTCGCAATCTTTTGCTAATTATGACCCCCACTACGGAGACCTGATAATTCAGGAAATCATGGCAGATATTAATCCGCAACCACGGGAACTTCCTCCGGCAGAATATCTTGAAATTTATAACAGAAGTGATTTTCCGGTAGATTTGACTTCCATTTCCGTAAATATTGGAGATAAACAGATTTCGTTTGAAGAAGGAAAAGCCATTGAAGCAGGAGGCTATCTTGTCGTTTCTGAAGAACATGCCAACTTGAGCAGCAGTAAAGACCTGTACCTGGTTCCCTCGCTAAGAATCACTAATGCAGGCGATGCGATAACGCTCCGCAAAAAGCATGGTGAGATTATCTTCTATACAGATTTCGAGCTATTTTGGTATGACGACGAAACGAAACAAGAGGGGGGGTGGAGCCTGGAAATGATTGATCCTAATAACTTTTGCTCCAAGAGCAGTAACTGGAGTGCTTCGACAAACCCATCCGGGGGCACCCCCGGATTTGAAAATTCGGTTAAAACCGAAAATGCTGACATCCACTCCCCTGACATTTATCGTATTGCCGTCGTTTCTCCGAGCACCGTCCGACTGTATTTCAACGAAAGGATAGATAGTGCCACTCTGATGAATACAAACGCATATTCAGTGAATCCATCATTGGGGGCTTTAACCGCCATTAATCCTGTTGACCCAGCTTTCGAAGCGGTGGAACTAAGCTTTGAAGATGAAATCCAATCCGATATAATATATTCTATTACAGCATCAAACAGCATAAAAGACTGTATGAACAACGGATTGCTAGTGCCGGAAGCCCTGAAATTTTCCTATCCAATTCTGGCTGATACCAACGATGTAGTCATCAATGAAATATTATTCAATCCCCGGGAACAGGGTGTAGACTTTTTGGAGCTCTATAACAAATCAAGTCATGCCATTGATCTTTCTTCCCTTTTCGTAGAACTAAATGATCCTTTAAGCGGTGAAACGGAAAAAAAAGTATCCTTAACGCAAGAGAGACTAATATTTGTCAAAAACAGCTATCTTGCATTAACACAAAACCCCGAAGTTATTAGAGCGCATTATCCGAAAGCTGTAGCCAAAAATTTACTGAAAGTGGATGACCTACCCAATTTTCCTAATTCCGGCGGTCAAATTCAAATATCGGATGTAAAAGGAACAATGCTGGATAGGATGATCTATAAAGAAGACATGCACTTTCCTCTCATCAGAAATACCAATGGCGTTTCTTTGGAACGGGTAAGCACTGATAAATCATCGAATGACGAAGATAACTGGCATTCGGCCTCCGAGACTGCCGGGTTTGCCACACCAGGGTATGCAAACTCCCAATCTGTTACCTCGGAAATCCAAAATATGGATGTAACCGTTTCTCCGGAAATCGTTACGCCAAACAATGACGGTCAAAATGACCAGGTACAAATCAGCTACAAGCTGCCAAAACCTGGTTATTCAGCTAATGTAATTATATACGATGCGCGTGGGAGGGAGGTTATAAAACTTTTCAGCAATAAACAACTAGCCACATCCGGCCGGTTTTTTTGGGATGGAACTAATGCCGATAAAAAGCAGGTTCAAACCGGACATTACATTATTTTGATAGAATTATTTGATTTAGAAGGAAATATTGAACACTATAAAAAAACCGTGATCATAGCCGGCCATTGAATTTTATAGTTTTTCATGAATCATTAACAAATATTAACAGTACGATTTTTTATAAAACATTATTATTGTAAAATATGGAAAGGAGCCCTGTTCAATATATCGCGATTATATTTTATGTTCTGGCGTTAATGGATGCCCATGCACAAAATGAATCCGGAGATACCACTTTTATTTTTAAAGGGAAGGTTGTTAATGCCAGGAAGATGGAAGGAATTTATAATGCTCATATAGTAAATACAACAAAAAATATCGGGGCTGTCAGTTTTTTTGACGGAAGTTTTAAAATTCATACCTCACCTAGCGATAGCTTAAAAATATCATTGGTGGGCTATCAAACGAAAACCCTAGAAGTAACAAACTCCCACCGCAACCTTCAGGTGCCGGTAATCATTCCGCTAAAATTCAGACCATTAAGTATGGAAAGAGTTACTATTTACGGAAAAACTTATGAGCAATTCAAAAGAGATTTCGTTCAATTAGACATTAAACCCATCCCTGTTAACACGGAAGCATTAAAATCTATTGATGAAGAATTAGACTTACTGGGGCCAGCTTCTCCAAGCGGGTTTAAAGGACCTATTCAAATGTTGTATGACCGATTTAATGAAAATGAACGCTTACGTCGAAAAATTTTAAGAAATAGGAGAAAACATGGGAATCCTGAAGCATATGAGGGTTTTCCGGTTTATCCGTCGAATATCGGTAAAGATACCATTCCTTCTAATGACTCGCAATAGCTAACGTAGCTATCCCCACCCGGGATTTTGCATCCTCTGTTAATACTTTTGCGCATGCTTCCAGCGTTGCCCCGGTGGTTACCACATCATCCACAAGTATGACTTTCTTGTTCGCTAAAGATTTCTTTTCAGCTACTTCAAAAATTTCTTTGACATTTTCCCAGCGACTATACCTGGTTTTTTTCGTTTGGGTTTCTGAAAATTTCTTTCTCAGCAGATTCTCTGTATTTACGGGGATCTCCATAACCTCACCCATGCCTCGGGCTATCATATAACTTTGATTGTATCCTCTTTTTTTCTCCTTGCCGGGATGCAGGGGTACCGGGATGAGCATATCCGCTGAAGAAAAAAAGGGGGCTTTTTCCAGCTCAATTCCAAATAATCGACCAAGATACTCACCAATTTCACGCTCCCCCTTATACTTTAGCTGATGTACCAGATTCTGAACCGATCCACCCTTCCTGAAATAAAGAAATGCAGTAGCGGCTTTAATATCAGCTCTTCCCCAAAAAATCTGACTTACCACATTATCAGGATCGGAATGGAAGCGTGTTCGGGGCAAATTAACTTCGCATGAAATACATAACACTTCTTCGCCCTCAACAAGACTATTACCACAATTCAGGCAAATTTCCGGATAAAGAAGGTATAGAAGGCTTTCTAATATTTTTTTCATGGCAGGCACTTATTATTGCCTCTAAGTTAGTCCATTTTCATAAAAAAAGAAAGCCCCTTCACAATAAATGAGGGGGCTCTCAAAACAAATATTACCCTATTTAATTAATGTCCTTCGCCTTCCGGAACTTTAAACTTATCACCGGTTTGCTTGATAATTTTTCTATACCATTCCTCACCATAACCGGGTTGATTGGGATGTTTGAGCACACCATGACCATTCGTAAGAAATTTCCTTCCTTCGGTTTTTTTGATATTCCCATCCATATATTTCATAAAGAGGAAATGATAAAACTCTTTCCAGTCATTCACCAGCTTATTAGCAGCCGTTACAGAAAAATTCGTCACAAATTCCAAGGCTGTTTGCTTATCATTATCATACATTTTCTTTGCTGCTTCATCGACGCCATCAACGTAATTTACGAACCTGTCTTCGTATTTCGCCTGCAAATCGGCAATATGGGGATGTATTTCATTATAGCGGGTATAAGCCAGGTTAGAGACCTGGTTAAAAGTCCAAAAAGCTGAATTATCAGACCACTCGCTTAAAGAACCGTTTCCTTCAGCGTAAGTCTCCGGCACCTCCTGTATTCCGCAATACATAGGCACATAAACCGAAGAAGCGGCATCATCAACACCAAACCAGTTGATACCACCAATTTCATCGGGAAGCCAGTTTCGTGATTGGGTTACAAAAGAAAAGCCTGTTTGTTGGGTAGCCACAGCACGCTCATTGCAGTACTGCTCACCATCAACTTCCCAATAAAGGGGGCGCCAGCGATACGGCAAATCAAATGGTCCGGCCCCGATATCCTGGGTCATATCCAGTGGCGTATTTTCGAAATGGTCTCTCATAAAACCAAACATATCCTGAACAGAAATTTTCTCTTCAGGCTTAATCCAAAGCGGCATGCGATTATCCAGGTCGTGTCCTTTCACATAATCGGTATATTTATCCATACCACTCTTTACTTTCCTGAACATGGACCACACTCTAGCCTCACAAAAACGGGCTCCCCCAAAAGATACGGGAGCATAAGTGTCGGAGAAGCTGAAATTTTTATCTTTTCCATCGAAATACCCTTTTTTACGGGCAAAAGAAATGACATCTTCGTGATATACCGTTGAGACACCCTTGTTATAAATATCTTCTAAATGCGCAGAAGATATCGAGCTTTTATTACCTTCCTGCGGGAAGGTGGTTATTCTTGCCTGATTAGCGTGTCCTGATACGTATCCGTCGGGGATTTTTCGCGCAACCCAAACAGCACCTTTTTCGCCTTCACCTTTGCCGATCATCTCCATAATCCATACTTCATTTTTATCAGAAATGGAAAAGGACTCACCCGAGCTATAATAGCCATATTCTTCTACCAGCTCAGCCATTGTTTTTATAGCATCGCGGGCTGATTTAGCACGCTGCAGAGCAACATACATGAGGGAACCATAATCCATGATGGCATCGGGTTGATTCTGTAATTCTTCCCGGCCACCATAGGTGGTTTCTCCAATAGCTACCTGGTGTTCATTGATGTTTCCAACTACTGTATATGTTTCACTAGCCTGATCAATTTTCCCCAGAAATTTACCGGTATCCCATTCATGAATCTCTAACTTCTCCCCTTCTTCATAGGTGGCAGCCGGCCAATAATACAGCTCACCATATAATACATGCGAGTCAGCGGCATAGCTTATCATGGTAGACCCATCAGTGCTAGCCCCCTTTGTTATAAGAAAATTAGTACATGCTTTGCCGGTATTCGCAGAAAATAAAAAAAGGAATCCCAGCATAAAAAAACTCCACTTGACTTGTTTCATATTTTAGTTCATTTAGTTTTAATTAAGCCACAAATATAATTTTTTAAATTTTTTTAATACAATAAAAAAAGGCTTAAAAAAGGCGATAATATTTCCTCTCTTAAGCCTTCATTAGGTATTTATTAACCGATTTTAGCGGTTAAACAACTTTTTCCAGAAAGAATTATTTTCTTCCTCATTATCATCCGAATAATAGCCATAACCGTAACCATAACCGTAGCCGTAACCATAGCCGTAACCATAACCACCTTTTTTAAAACGAATATCATTTATCAGCACATTAACGTTTTTAATACCCTGATTTGTAACATCATTAACAGCATTAGCAAAGCCCTTGGCATGAGATAAATCCTGGCGTGCTACAAAAATGCTGGCATCCACATTTTTCATCAAAAGCAGCGCATCGGTTACAAGCCCGATTGGAGGCGAGTCAATAATTATATAGTCATACTTTTCCCGTAGCTTTTTCATCATTTCATCGGTTTCGTCGGATGCAATGATTTCAGCGGGATTAGGTGGCACCGGGCCTGCCATGATAACATCAAAATTCTCTATATCTGTATGTTGTATTACATCCTCCATTTTGTCCTTATGGACAAGGTAAGTTGATAAACCCTGAAGATTATTAAGACCAAAATCCTGATAGATCTTAGGCTTCCTGAGATCAAAGCCAACTAATAACGTGCTTTTACCATAAGAAGCATATGACAAGGCCAGATTTTCCGCTACAAAGGTTTTTCCTTCTCCCGGAAAAACGGATGTAACAAGTATCACAGATTTCTCTCTCGACTTGGTTACAAATTCAAGATTCGTTCTTACCGACCTGAAAGATTCGGATATTGAAGATTTTGGTGATTTATGAACTACAAGATTGGTGTCTTTATTATTATGTAGCACCTGCCCAATCATGGAGGCCTGTTGCAGATTATCCTCAATATCTTTCCGGTCCTGAACCTTATCATTAAAATAATCCTTACCGAATACATAACTTACCGGGATAATCAATCCCAACAGCAATGCAATCAAATAATTTAATGTCGTTTTGGGGAAAACTTTCTCCGCTGCTTCTACCCGGGCCTCATCTACAACCTCATTATCAGGCAGGTTGGAGGCCCTGGTGATTTGTGCATCGGAACGCTTTTCCATTAAGAAGGTATAAATATTATCCAGGAGCTTAAATTGCCTTTCTATGTTAAAAAGTTTTCGTTGTGTCCCCGGCAAACTGTTCAACCGACTTGATAGCTTTTCAATCCGTTGATTAATATCAGAAATAGAAATCTCAGAAGTATTAATCATGTTGTTGACATTTTCTAACAAAGTTTGCTTTGTAAGCTTAATCTTGTTGTTGATCTGGCCAATCAACACATTTTGCTTTTTCGTGCTGAAAGCCAATTTGGACTTTTCTTCATAGAGCTCCGTCAGTTTCTCAACCAATCCAGCTAGCACAGGATCCTCTATCCCCAAGGCCGATGGAACGATAACATCATCCATATTAACCGACTCATTATTTTTTATATAGTTTTTAAGATGATGATAATACTGCGATTTAACCATTAATTCGGCTTTCTTATTCTGAAGCTCTTTCATCTGCTCGAAAAGCTGTTGCGATTGATGCTCCAGGTTCATCACTTCATTTTTGGAACGAAACTTTTGCAGTTTTTGTTCCGATTTATTCAGCGAATCTTTAATATCCTTCAACTGATCGTCAATGAAATCAATAGTTTTGGAAGCTATTTGATTTTTCTTTTCAAGGCCCCTATCCAAATATTCATCCGTCAAAGTATTAAGAAAATCCACAGCTTTTTGCTTGTTATTCCCTTGCATGGATAAGCGAACTATAGAAGCCTCCCGGTTGATTGGCTCAATACTAAAGCCTTGAAATCGCTTTGTAAGGGAATTAAGATTATTAAATTGAAAAAATAATCTGTTGTTTTTTATTTTTTCGAGCTGTTCTTCATCCTCAAACCTCAATGAATCGATCTTAAACTTAAAATATTCGGTTTCCACCCATTCACCAAAACCTATTTCTTTCTTAAAATTGAAAGGTTCCTCAACTTCTTTTAAGCTGCTATTGTTTTTATAATCATAGGTGGAAAATTTTTCCGCCTCAATATCTATCCGATATTTATTTGGTGAAATAACTTCGATATTTATGGGAACTCCTGTCATCTGGGGATGAGACGCATCAAAAGCAACTTTAAACGGCGGGTTATCATACAATTCTTTAACGATGAAATTATCTTCCTGAAAATAAGAAACCTCAAAATCAAGATTTTTTATAGCCCTGTTGGCTACTGCGTATGATTTGAGAATTCCGATCTCATTTTCAAGATTTTGCTTATCCCCCGACATCTCAATACCAATAAGTTCCTGGGTGGAAAGGGTTCCTTTTTCGTCCTGAACAAGGACGGTTGTGGATACCTCATAGACCGTTTTACTATATTTATTGAAAAGAAATGCAATAACTAAAGCTACAAAAACTGTTATTACAAATAGATACCAGTTATTTATCAACTTGAAGAAAATTGCTTTAAAATCAATACTTTCTTCCTGCTGTTGTTGAAACTCGTTAAATTGTCTTAAATCTTCGGCCATGCGTTGTATTCATTTAGAATTAGTAGTATAAGTGACTTTATCATTGAGAAAAACTTGGTATGAGAAAACTTTCTGAACACATATATCTTGCCTTATTTCTCCCCGAAATAGCGAATGAGAAAAACAATACCTCTACCTCCGGCTTATTTAAATATTCGTGCTCTGTTGTCATAAAACTAATTATTAAAAATGCGTTTTTGTTTATAAGAGTGAAGTTTATCTGATGCACAAAAGTATATCAAAAAACTTATTCAACAAAAATAGTAGTTTTGTAATTAACATCAAATTAATTTACTTTCTATTAGATTATGACCCGGTTCAATACTTCTAACTTTCATGTTCTAACTCCATTTTCAGTTTTCTCCGTATAAATGAATCCACATTCTCCACAACTTTATGAGTAAAAACATTACTCAATATTGTGTGCTATACAAAATATTGTAAGCATAAACTCTATAAGGGTACCATTTGTTTGAAAGTTTTACTTTTGCATAAAATAACACAGGGGAAACACCATGGCTAAAAATCTGGTAATCGTCGAGTCACCGGCAAAAGCAAAAACGATAGAAAAATTTCTTGGAAAAGATTATCTGGTCAAATCCAGTTATGGACATGTACGGGATCTGGCCAAAAAGAATCAGGGTATTGAAATAGAAAATGATTTCAAACCCGTATACGAAATAGATTCTGACAAAAAGAAAGTAGTTACGGAATTAAAAAAGCTGGCCAAAAATGCTGAAACTATATGGCTGGCTTCTGATGAAGACCGTGAAGGAGAGGCTATCTCCTGGCATTTGGTAAAGGCGCTCAACCTTGATCAAAACAAAACCAAAAGAATTGTATTCCACGAAATCACCAAGCAAGCGATAACGGAAGCTATAAAAAATCCCCGGGGCATTGATGAAAACTTGGTTAATGCCCAGCAAGCCAGACGGATTTTGGATCGATTGGTCGGTTTCGAGCTTTCACCTCTATTATGGAGGAAAATAAAACCCTCCTTGTCGGCAGGCAGGGTGCAATCCGTTGCAGTGCGCCTGATTGTAGAGCGGGAACAGGAAATCAAAAAATTCAAACCCGAATCATCATATAAAGTGACGGCTATTTTCCATCTTTCAAAAGACGGAAAAAACCATCAGATTAAAGCCGAACTTCCAAAACGTTTTAAAACAGAGCAAGCCGCTTACAATTTCCTGGAAAAATCCAAAGAAGCAGAATTCACCATTGCTTCCATTGAGAAAAAGCCCGGTAAAAAATCTCCGGCCCCTCCTTTTACAACTTCCACGCTTCAGCAGGAAGCTTCAAGGAAACTCAGCTTCCCGGTTTCAAAAACAATGGTTGTTGCCCAGCAGCTATATGAATCGGGGCAAATAACCTATATGCGTACCGATTCCACCAATCTATCAAACATGGCTTTAAGCCAGGCCAAAAAAGAAATCATCAAAGACTTTGGTGAAAAATATTCTAAAACGCGTCAATTTGCTACAAAAGCTAAGGGAGCTCAGGAAGCTCACGAAGCTATCCGGCCCACATTTCTAAACCATCGCGAAGCTTCGGGAAGTCAGGATCAGAAACGACTCTATGAATTGATCTGGAAGCGAACCATAGCCTCGCAGATGGCTGACGCCCAATTGGAGCGAACCACCGTTAAAATTGATGTTTCCAGGGCCAAAGAGCAATTCATCGCTAAAGGGGAAATCGTTAAATTTGACGGCTTTCTTAAAGTTTATCTTGAGTCGAGGGAAGAGGATGACGATGGAGAAGAAGAAAAAGGACTACTACCCCCCATCAAAGAAGGTGAGAAACTAGGGCTCGAAGAAATGAATGCTATCCAGCGTTTTACTTCTCCACCGCCCCGATATTCGGAAGCGAGTCTTGTGAAAAAGCTGGAAGATCTCGGCATCGGGCGGCCCTCAACCTATGCGCCAACAATTTCCACCATCCAAAAACGACAATATGTCACGAAAGGTGTCAGTGAAGGAACGCAGCGCACCTACCAGGTTTATACGCTGAAAGGCAATGAAATACAAAAAGACCCTTCTTCCGAGAAAACGGGAGCAGACAAGGGCAAACTAATCCCTACGGATATTGGAACCCTGGTCACCCAATTCTTATTAGAATATTTTGATAATATCATGGATTATAATTTCACTGCAAAAGTGGAAAAGGAGTTCGATGAAATTGCCAATGGGCTGAAAAAGTGGAATGAAATGATTCGGGAATTTTACGGACCATTTCATGAAAAAGTGGAAACCACCCTCCAAAACAGCGAAAGGGTGAAAGGGGAGAGACACCTCGGGATAGATCCCAAAAGCGGTCGTAATATTTATGTAAAGCTCGGCCGTTACGGACCCATGGCTCAGATAGGCGACAGGGAAGAAGAAGAAAAACCCAAATTTGCCGGCTTGCGAAAAAACCAAAGTATAGAGTCAATCACTCTTGAAGAAGCTTTGGAGCTTTTCAAATTTCCCCGCGAGCTAGGTGAATTTGAAGAATCCCCTGTCACCGTTTCAATAGGACGTTTTGGCCCTTATGTGAGGCATAACAACAAGTTTGTCTCTTTAAAGAAAGAAGACGATCCGGCTACTATCACCAAAGAGCGGGCAATAGAGCTAATAAAGGAAAAAAGAGAAAAGGATAAGAATAAATATATCAAAACCTTTGAAGAGGAAGGCATCCAAGTGTTAAACGGTCGCTGGGGCCCTTATATCTCCCATAAAAAGAAAAACTATAAAGTTCCAAAAGACAAAGAGCCCAAAGATCTTACGCTGGAAGATTGTAAAAAAATTATCAGTGAAGCAGGAACAAAAAAGAAAAATTCCCGTACAAAGAAGAAAAAGTAAGTTTTAAAAAAGGCAGAAATGGACATATCCATTTATTTTCAGCCAACTGATATTTCGTGGTTTCAATTTGATGAAAAGCGTCCGAGATTTGGGGACTCTATAGCTGTTTTTTCAGAAAAAGGTTATTTTCCTGAAATCAGTGACTTTGACCTGGCTATTATTGGTGTAGAGGAGTCGCAAAAAAGCAAAGGCAACGAAGGCTGTAAAGATGCTCCTGAAGCAATCAGGAAATATTTTTACCGGCTTTTTCCCGGTGACTATCGCCCGAAAATCGTCGACCTGGGGAATATTATCCAGGGCAATACAATCAATGACACCTATTTTGCTCTTAGCTCAGCCATTTCAGAATTGCTGGAAAATAATGTTATCCCTTTGATTATAGGAGGAAGTCAGGACCTTACTTTTGCCAATTACAGAGCTTATGAAAATAACGGCCAAATCATTAACATAGCCGCCATTGATTCGCGGTTTGACATTGGCAATGCCGAAGAAGAGTTATCCGCTCACTCATACCTCAGCAAAATTATTTTACATCAGCCCAATTACCTCTTCAATTACTCTAACATTGGCTACCAGAGCTATTTTATTGATCAGGAAGCCATAGAATTGATGAACAACCTGCTTTTTGACGTTTACCGTCTTGGAGATATCAGGGCAGACATGAAACAAGTGGAGCCTATCCTGCGCAATGCCGATATGATTAGTTTCGATGTTTCCGCCATTCGTCAGCCCGATGCTCCGGGCAATGGTCACGCATCCCCAAATGGTTTCTATGGCGAGGAAGCTTGTCAGCTATGCTGGTACGCCGGACTTTCCGACAGGGTAACCTCTTTTGGTTTATACGAAATAAGCCCTCTGCTTGATTTTAATGGCCAAACGTCCCATTTAGCGGCCCAAATGATCTGGTATTTTATTGAAGGCTTCTACCATCGACGAAATGAGTTTCCTCATCAAAATGAAAAAGGCTTTATCAAATACAAAGTACAGATGGAAGATTTCAATGAAGACCTGCTATTTTATAAAAGCAAATATAGCGACCGATGGTGGATGCAAGTGATGGCCCCTGACAATATCCAGTTAAAATATGAAAGACACTACATTGTGCCATGTTCTCTGGATGATTACAAAAAAGCCACATCCAATGAGCTACCCGACAAGTGGTGGCAGGCCTATAAGAAACTGATGTAACCTGCCGGGGCTTTCTTTAAACTATGAGAAAATCCATCTGTTTTTTTGGGAGATCGATACTCTTCACCTTAACACGAATCGGATCACCCAGCTTATAGACTTGCTTATACCTTTTTCCGACAACCTGGTAATTTTCATCATCCAGGATATAAAAATCATCATTCATATCTGCCATAGAAACCAGGCCCTCAGCCTTGGTTTCATTCAACTGAACAAAAATCCCCCATTTACTGACACCGGAAATAAGCCCTTCGAATTCTTTACCCACTTTATCGAGCATATATTCAGCTTGCTTGTACTTAATAGAAGCTCGCTCGGCCTCAATGGCTTTACGTTCCATCTCAGATGAATGAATGCAATGCTCCTCAAACTCCTGCGGGTTCACCGATGGTTTCTTTTCAAGATACTGCTGCAATAAGCGGTGAGTCATCAAATCCGGGTAGCGGCGAATGGGAGACGTAAAGTGCGTATAATAATTAAATGCCAAACCATAATGGCCTATATTTTGAGTAGAGTACTCCGCTTTGGCCATCGTTCGTATGGCAATGGTTTCAATCATCACTTCCTCGCCTTTCCCTTCTACCTGGCGAAAAAGATCGTTGAATGACCGCGCCAGCCCGGATCGCGAGCCCAGGCGCATTTTATAACCAAGCCGGTTTACAAAATCGGTAAACTGCTGAAGCTTATCAGGATTAGGCTCATCATGCACTCTGTAAATAAATGTTTTGGGGTCCTGCTTCCCTCTTTTGCGTCCGATGCGTTCCGCTACTTTCCTGTTAGCCAGCAGCATAAACTCTTCGATCAATTGGTTAGACTCCTTTTGCTCCTTAATATGGGCTGAAAGAGGCTTCCCGTTTTCATCCAGCTCAAAGGCCACTTCCGATGATTTAAAATTTATCGCCCCTTTTTTAAATCTCCGATCTCTCAAAATAGAAGCCAAATGCTGTAAAACATTAATCTCCCGGCTATTTTCTCCTTCACCTGTTTCGATAATATCCTGTACTTCCGCGTAATTATATCTGCGGTTCGAGCGTATCAATGTTTTACCATACCAATCGGAGTGCACTTTCGCATCCTCATCCATTTCAAAAACAGCTGAAAACGCCAGTTTATCTTCATCGGGACGTAAAGAGCAAACTTCATTTGAAAGTTTTTCGGGAAGCATAGGCACTACACGGTCAACCAGGTAAACAGAGGTGGCCCGTTTCAGCGCTTCTTCATCAATAGCTGATCCGGGTTTCACATAATGAGAAACATCGGCAATATGTACTCCCACTTCCCAATTACCATTATCCAGTTTTCTTATCGATAAGGCATCGTCAAAATCTTTGGCATCTTTAGGGTCTATTGTACAGGTGAAAACCTCTCTGAAGTCTTTTCTCTTTTTCTTTTCGCCGGGAGGAACCTTCCCGGAAATTCCCTCCGCTTCTTTTTCCACTTTCTGTGGAAAACGCAAAGGAAAATCAAATTCCGAAAGTATGGAATTCATTTCAACTTCGTTATTTCCCGGCTCACCGAGCACCTCAATAATCTCCCCAATAGGATTATTCATGTGCTTCGGCCAGTTGGTTATTCTGGCTACAGCTTTATCACCATCCCGCACATTATTAATTTTTTCTCCCGGTATATAAATGTCAACAGGCATATTTTTCACATCGGGAATCAAAAAAGCAAACTTATCGTTCATTTCTACATTCCCGACAAATTCGGTTTTTGCCCTTTTCAATATCTCCGTAATCTGCCCTTCGAGTTTACGACCTTTGCGCTTGGGGAAAAGCTGCACTTTTACTTCATCGCCGTTAAGGGCATGGTTGGTATTATTTGGGGCAATAAAAACATCCTGCTCTACCTCGTTGCTGATTATGTAGGCTTTCCCGGTTTGTTTCATGTCCACTTTTCCCTGTATAACGGAGTGTGTTAGTCCGGGAGCAATATAATCCGAATTTAGTTTATATTTTCCTCTTTTTACGGCCATAATGGCTCCCATGTCGACAAGCTTATTAAGCATCTCTTTGACAAGATCCCTGCTGGGCTTATCATGTATGTTTAAAGCATGGGAGACCTGTTTAAAATTAAAACTTTCAAATGGATGATACGCAAAAACTGAAAGTACCGTATCAATAAATGAATTTTTATCAATATTCTGCTTTTTTCTTTTCTTTTTCGATCCCATAGATTCCTACCTCACTATCATCAATAGCATAATAATTTTTGATATAAACGAAAACCTTCTTTTCAAATTTCCAAGTGTAATGTGAAAAGGCTGTATTTTCTATCTGTCCATATCAATAATTGTTCCTAAAATAATTCATTTAAGAGGTTTTTGCAAGTGAAAAGATAGTTCCTTTTCTGACAAAGAAACAAAATTTTAAACTACGATATATTTTACTGTATATAACAACATTTGGTTGGGAATAAAGTTTTTATCAATTATTATTTGCATTAGGTTCAAATAATCTATTAACGCATATTATTAAAATTTTTTTGAATTTACTATTTGATTTTTTTTATATTTTTGCCTATATTACAATGTCTTATTAAAAAGTTATTAAAAAATGGCCGAACAACAGAATGCATCAGGCAACCAAGAGCAACAAAATAAAAAGAAAAAAAGCAGTCTCCTGTGGATCATATTATTCATAGTGGCTTTAGCTCTCTTTATAGTAAGTGGTATTTTATACATGAACACCTCTTCTGAAGTCAAAAAACTTAAAGAAGATAAACAACAACAAAGAGTATATTTCAAACAAGAGTTAGATTCTTTAATGACAGAACATAATGAAGTAAAATCGGAGTACAGCAAGCTTACCGACTCCCTTCAGAAAAAAGACAGCGTCATTAAAGAAAATGCAAAGCAAATTGATCAATTGCTGGACACCAAATGGAAGTATCAAAAAGTCCAGAAAAAACTTAGCAAACTTCGCGAAATTGCCCAGGGTTACCTGACACAAATCGATTCGCTTTACCGGGTCAATAAGGAGTTGAAGGAAGAAAATAAAGAAATCAAAACCAAGTTCCGCAAAGAACAGCAAATGACTCAGGAGCTTACGCGTGAAAAAGAAGAGCTGAATAAAAAAGTCAATAAAGCGGCTCAGCTTAATGTCCATAACATTGATGCGACTGGGATTAAGATTACCTGGTTCAATAATGAAAAAGAAACGGACAAAGCCCGCCGTACGGATAAATTTAACATCTGCTTTACTGTAGGCGAGAATGAATTGACGGAAAAAGGCGAAAAGACCCTCTATTTCAGAGTGGCTACTCCCTCAGGCAAAATTATGACGCCTACCAAGAGTAGTGCCTACACTTTTGAATATGACGAACAAAAAATGCAGTATACAATCAAATATGATTTTGACTATGACGGCGAAAGTTTCAGAAAATGCATAGACTGGAAAGCTCCTGAAGACAAGGATTTACCTGAAGGGCAGTATACGGTTGATGTATACTCCAAAAATGGAAAACTTAGCCAGACATACGTAGATCTTCGATAAATACGATTTTACATCATCAACGATAACCGGATGGATTTATTCAAATTCATCCGGTTTTTTGTTGCAGGTACGTTTCAGCCCACTTTAAATCAGTCAGTGTCGTTAGTTTAATATTCTCCCGGTTGCCTTCCACCATATGAATTTTATATCCGTAGTGTTCAACCACCGAGGCATCATCCGTAAATGAACGAATAAAGGGCGTTTGATAAGCATTTTTTAACAGATCGGATTTAAACACTTGGGGGGTTTGCACAAGCACATACTCATCCCGGCTAACGGGAAAATTATTATGACCGGATTTTTCTATCTTGCGAAGCGATTCCTGTAGGGAAATTACCGGAACAACGGCCTCATACTTTAAAGCCTGGGAAAATGTGTTGATAATCACATCTGAAGAAATTAACGGTCTCACACCATCATGTACCCCTACAAGACTATCCTCAGGTATTCTTTGAAGGCCATTTTTTACAGAATGAAAACGTGTTTCTCCGCCTTCTGTAATAATGTGAGGAATATTAAAATAAAATGTTTTACACAGACGCTGCCAGTAATTAATTTGTCCGGAGGGTAAAACAAGTACGACGGGTTGGTCAAATAAGTCGCAGCTATAAATACGTTCCATGGTATGCATAAGGAGAGGCTTCCCATTTAGAGGAAGAAATTGTTTTGGAACAGAGGAGTTCATTCTCTCCCCTTTACCACCGGCTACTATAATCACATACTTTTTCATAATCAATAAAAAAGGCCGGAATTTATATGAAAAAAACAGTATCTCTACTCCCTCTGACACCATGCATATAAATCCGGCCTTAAAATAAACTTATTAACCTTAAATTATCAACATAGCATCCCCATATGAAAAAAACCGATATTCTTTTTTAACAGCCTCTTCATAAGCTTCCATTACAAAATCATATCCACCAAAAGCAGCTACCATCATAAGCATGGAGGATTTGGGTAAATGAAAGTTGGTGATCATGGAGTTGGCTACGCTAAAATCATAGGGAGGAAAGATAAATTTATTCGTCCATCCCTTGTACGGTTTCAGCATTCCTGATATAGAGACTGAAGATTCAATACCTTTCATGGTAGTCGTCCCCACAGCACATACATTTTTTTTCTTTTTCTTGGCTTCGTTCACTGCATCAGCCGTTCCCTGGCTAATATGAACCTCCTCCGAGTCCATTTTATGTTTTGTAAGATCTTCTACTTCTATATTTCGGAAGTTCCCCAAGCCTGCATGAAGGGTAATTTCAGCAAAACTAACTCCTCCCAGCTCAAGGCGTTTCATCAGTTCGCGACTAAAATGCAACCCAGCTGTCGGGGCTGCCACAGCCCCTTCATGCTTAGCATAGATAGTCTGATATCTTTCCCTGTCTTCATCGGTGATGCCCCTTATACGCTGTATTTCCGGGGGCACAGGTGTTTTACCCAATGTTTCAATGGTTTGTTTAAAATCCTCATAAGGGCCGTCAAACAAAAACCGAAGGGTTCGACCACGAGAAGTGGTATTATCGATAACCTCCGCTACCAATGAATCATCTTCTCCAAAATATAATTTATTCCCTATACGAATCTTACGTGCCGGATCCACCAGAACATCCCATAACCTGGCATCAGGGTTTAATTCCCGAAGCAAAAACACGGTGATTTTAGCTCCTGTCTTTTCTTTCTCCCCTGTTAACAGTGCAGGAAATACTTTGGTATTGTTCAGCACGAAAACATCCCCTTCGCCAAAATAGTTAACAATATCACGAAAATATTTATGTTCAATTTTGCGTTCTTTGCGATGCAGAACCATCATTCGCGAATTGTCTCTTTCCTGTGGGGGATGTGCTGCTATCAGCTCATTTGGTAAGTCATACTTAAATTGTGAAAGCTTCATAAACCTCTGCGATTAACCTTTTTATACCTTCCTCAAAAATTGGACTGCAAAGATAATACTTTAAACCCTTAAAAGCAAATGCTTGTTTGTCAAAGGATAAATAAAAACGCCCGCAAAAAGCATATACAGGAATTTCTTAAAATCATTTATTAATAAATTTTAACAAATAAAAATATACATGCCCCAATAAAAATATTTGATAATTGGGCTTCTATTCTTTTATTGATGCGGCTATTACAGGCACCGGTAATAAGATATCATGGATCACGGGGTTTTAAAAACTTTACCTCTACACTTTAAAGGGTCTTCCGGTTAAATTACCCCGAAGACTCTTGTTCTAAAGAAAGTTTTTCCTCCAGTTTAAAAAGATCATGTGCCTGTTCTACTTCATATTCGCCAATACGGGTTCTTCGCAATGCAGAAAGTACCGCTCCGTTATTGAGCGCCTTCCCAAAATCATGGGCTAACGTACGGATATACACCCCTTTTTCGCAAACCACCCTAAAAGTAATGTAAGGAAGGTCAATTCGTGTCAATTCAAATTCTTTAATATTTACGGTAACCGGTTTAATATCTGCTTTTTCATTATTGCGGGCCAAATCATAAGCTCTTTGGCCTTTTACTTTCTTGGCCGAATATTGTGGAGGCAGTTGCTCCTGAATGCCTACAAATTTTTTGGCTGTTGCTAGGATCTCCGCATTTGTAATTGCCGAAATATCATACAGCTTATTAGCATCCGTTTCTTTATCAAACGAAGGCGTTTCCGTGCCCAATTCTATAGTTCCGGTATATTCTTTATCGCGAGCCTGGTAATTATCTATTTCCTTGGTTTTACGTCCTGTGCAAATTATTAATAATCCAGTAGCCAGGGGGTCTAAGGTGCCCGCATGGCCCACCTTTACTTTTTTGACTTTGTGATAATACTTTATTTTGTAGCGTAACTTATTAACCACATCAAACGAAGTCCAGCCATAAGGTTTATCAATCAATACCATCTCTCCTTTAAGAAAATCAAATGTTTTATTCGGCTTGTCGTGCTCCATAACTTTTTATCTATCCAAAATAATAGAAACCAATAGCTGTAAAACCTATAATGGCACAATAGATAGCAAAATAAATAAGTTTTCCACGCTTTACTAGTTTTATCATCCACCTACAGGCTAATAAGCCTGAAATAAATGCGGCTAAAAACCCAATAAGAAGAGGCAGTACACCCAATCCCCCTTCAATCGCTACCGTGCCTTCATATAAATCTTTCATATTGGCGCCAATAATAGGAATCAAAACCATAAGAAAAGAAAAACGGGCCACATTCGCCCTTTTATTTCCCAATAATAATCCGGTTGAAATGGTAGCACCCGACCGGGATATACCCGGCATAACGGCCAAAGCTTGTGCAGCACCTATCACTAAAGCATCCCAATACGATATTGCCTTCTCCCGAGCCTTTGCATAATAGGTGAAGGCCAGCAAAACCGCAGTGATTAAAAGCATAGAGCCCACCAACAGAAGGTTACCGGTAAAAAAACCTTCTACCAGCTCTTTAAAAAACAAACCTACAATCAATACCGGGATCATAGAGATAAATATTTTAATCACATACCGCATTTCAAAATTCCACTTAAACTCAAAAAACTTAAGTATAATTTGAGCCAAATCTTTCCGAAATACAATTATCGTGCTCAACACGGTGGCCCCATGAACGACGACAGTAAAAAGCAAACTTTTTTCAGCATCCACCCCAAGCAATATTTTACTTAACTCAAGATGACCACTGCTACTGACGGGCAAAAACTCCGTCAAACCCTGAATCAATCCCAGGATCAATGCTTGTAACCAATTCATTTATTTTTCGTCCTCCGATTTTTTCATAATGGCGAAAACCTCCACCACAAAACCGGCGATAATAATAATAGGAGCCAGAGTTATTCTTCTAAAGCTGAATATTTCCCGGCTGAATTCATTGGGTGTATCCGAAGCCCCGCCTATCATAAGGAGATACCCCAGAAAAAGCAATCCTATCCCAATCAGCAAAAGCTTATAGTTTGTTTTCCCAAAAGCAAAAGTGTGCCTGCTTTTCTCCTGATTCTCTTGATTCTTTTGTTGTGCCATATATTTACTGATAAAGTTTATCGTTATTTACATTTAAAAATTTACGAACTGCAAAGAATGTAGAAAAATATGAGATCAATATTCCTGATAGTAAAATACCACCTGCCAGGATGGAATAATGCTCCAGGTTTCGCAGTGCCCGGAGCTCCGGCAAATTAGTTTCGCCGAAATAAACCAGAGCTGCCAGCAAAAGGATGGCAATAATAGCTCCCAGCAGTCCATGCAGCACTCCCTGCTTAATAAAAGGCCGGCGAATAAAAGCCTGAGTAGCTCCAACCAATTGCATTGTTCTTATCAAAAAACGACGGGAATAAACGGCCAGTCTTATGGTATTGTTTATTAGTGCTATGGCGACAAAAAGAAGTAAAATGCTAATTCCAAGTAAAATATAACTTATCCGTTCAATGTTGTCATTGATTTTCGTAATCATTGTCTCCTGGTAATCCACTTCTTTGATGTTGCTATTGCGCATAAGCTGACGTTCTATAAGCTTCAGACTATCGCTTTTAGCATACGAAGCTTTCAGCTTAACTTCCACCTGGGGTGATAAAGGATTGTAGCCCAAAAACCCAATAAAATCCTCACCCAGGTCCTTCTTCAGGGTGCGGGCAGCATCCTCCTTCGATATATATTT
Source organism: Bacteroidales bacterium (assembly GCA_021738485.1). Taxonomy (GTDB): domain Bacteria; phylum Bacteroidota; class Bacteroidia; order Bacteroidales; family JAIPAH01; genus JAIPAH01. The sequence continues at coordinate 71,609 of JAIPBX010000001.1, forward strand.
AGTGGAGCGAACATAATCATTTACCTCCATTTTTTTCTGAAAGCGTATAATATCCGTCTCCTCTACATCCTGGTTCAACGTAATGGTAAATCCAATATTTTCACGTACGAGTTCCGTAATTTTCTGGGCATGCATCAAAAACATTCCCAGCAAGCCAAGAACGAACAATACCAAGGTTATGCTCACCTGTGTGGTAAAATAGGAGTTTTTTAATCGTCTTTTATAATATTTATCTTCGCTTTTGGCCATTCGCGGGTAATTTTAATGAGCTAAAATAACAAAAAATCATAAGGCTGATTCCATGATAAGTAACGTCATTTTTTTTTCAATGTTATCAGGGTGATTTCCGGGGGACAATTAAACCGCACGGGAATTCCCGAAACCCCACAGCCCCTGTTGGTATAGCCAATCATCCCATTATAATCCCATATACCCGAAACAAACCCCTTGCCCTCATATTGGTGAGTCAGAATTGCTTTCCCATTTGGCAAGCAAATTTGTCCTCCGTGAGTATGACCGCAAAGGTATAGATTATAGTCGTTTTGAGCTGCAACGTCCCGCAATTCACTGGTATGCACCAAGGCAATTTTAAACCCTTCCAAAGGCTTTTCCAGAGCAAAAAGTGCTTGCTCCGAATAGTAATAATAAGGGTCATCGGTCCCTGTGATATAAATTTTTTGCCCTTCCTTTTCCAGTTCAAAAGTCTCATTCACAATTAAATTTATTCCTACCTCTTCTTCATATTCAGCCATAAGGTAAGAATCGTGGTTCCCAAGAACAGCCCATTTTCCATAAGGAGGATTTATGGCAGCAGCTATTTTTTTCATAGGACCGAGAATATTTTTAAAGCTTCCGCTGATGTTTTTTCTGTAATCTCCTGTAAAAAAAGCCGTATCATACTCAAGCGGGGCAACCTTCCGGATAATCTTATCTTCATGGTTGTTCAGGCTATCAATATGGAAGTCTGACAGGTTAAGGATTTTGAATCCATCAAAAGCACCAGGAAGAGTTGAAAAAAACAGGGTATGTTCTTCAAGTTTCATTTCAGAAGCATTTTTTAAGCCCTTATCATATAATCCCGTTAGTTTAAGTCCTAAACGGAGAAATCCTAGCATCCGCTCAAAGGTAGTCCAATGACTTTTACTCTTTTTTCCATTCCGTTTGTACTTAAAACGGCTAGCCTCGAGTGAAGCTCTCATCGCTGCCCAAATAATCCGGCGCTCCTTGTCTTTCTCTGTTCTATAAATGCCTGCCTTCATGCTCAATAGACCCTTTTTACAAAGTGCAACAATTCATTCAGATTCTTTATAAATATAGGAAAAAAGTTCTGAGACGATATATCGGTACAAGCTATTTCGGTGTATGAAATCTATTCGTGATTTCCCGGATTTGTTTTTTAGAAAGTCCTTCCGGTTCATAGCCTGCCATACGGCATTTAAAATAAATATCAATAGATTTGGCGATAATATCCATGATATCGAAGGCTTCCTCTAGATTTCTTTCTACCACCACGCATCCATGTTTTTCCCAAATGATGGCTTTATGCGTTTTCATTTTTTCTATGGTGGCCTCTGCAATATCATAGGATCCCGGCATTCTGAAAGGAACAAAGCCCACCCCATCGGGGATAAACAGAGTAGTTTCAGGTTGAATGCTCCAAAGCAGGCTATTAATATTTTCCTCATCTTTAAAATCAGGATTATGAGTGAGGGCTATCGTTTCAGTTACATGTGCATGCAAAACAGTACGCCCAGGCCTTTTCTCTTTTCGTAAAAAATCATGAATGGCCAGATGGGCAGGCATCTCGGAGGTAGGGAAAGATGGACTGTTATCTTTTTCGGGGTATAGAATACAATACTTCCTTCCTGACTCATCCAATTCTATTAAGGTCACCCCTTGTTGAGGTTGTTCCTTAACCAACCGCATCCGGCTTCCCGCAGCAGTAATCAAAAATATTCCTCCCCCTAATGCGGGCATAGGCTTTTCCAATTGATAATACGAAGATTTATTCAATCGATACAGCTCTTCGCTGGAAAAAAACTCGGTAATGTTAACCGAAATATTGCCGGCATTTCTTTCAGCCCATCCTTTGTCCCAGAGGTACCCGGCAACCTTTCCTATTGATTTGTATTGCTCTTCCAGCCACTCCTTCATAACCTATCGCTTTTTTCTGAAAAAATCTTCCAGCAATGTTTTTGATTCCCTGGAAAGTATGTTTTTTGTAATCGTTGTTTTAGGATGCAAAATATTACCGGAAAAGAGCCGGTAGCCTTTTTTATCATCCTCGCTCCCGTAAACAAGTCTCTCAATCTGCGCCCATTGCATAGCACCCGCACACATAACACATGGTTCAAGGGTAACAAACAAGGTGCACTCCGTAAGATATTTTGCTCCCAGTTGATTCATAGCAGCAGTCAGTGCCTGCATTTCAGCATGAGCCGTGACATCATTCAGTGTTTCTGTCAGATTGTGTCCCCTAGCCACAATCTCTCTGTCGCAAACAATAACCGCTCCTACCGGCACTTCACTTTTTTCATAAGCCGCATGAGCCTCCTTTAAAGCCTCCTTCATAAAAGATTCATCCGAAAACACACTAAATTCCATAAAAATTTATCATTCTTTTAATCAAAACCCAAACACAGGATCAAAGCTAAAAGAAATCGCGGAATAATACTTATGAGGTTCTTTCTCCTGATAAAAATTACAAAAATACCTTTTCATTTTAAACCTTGCCCGGGTTATCGTGTTACATGGTATTGATTATGCAATCGTTTTAAAAGAAGCCGGTGTTTTTGAGATAAATATCAAAAAACTATTTGCAATTTTGTAAATCAAACAAGCTTCAAAAGAAGCCGGGCATTTTATGAAATGCGGGGAAAGAATGATTTTATTTTAATTATTGTTTAAAAGTTAGTAAAATTGCACTTTTAAAAAGCCAAAAATATTTTTTGATCAGATGAATAAAGTAAAATTAGCCAAAGCTTTAAGAATATTCGCTCCAATACTTCTATTAGGTATTTTACTTCAGGTAAATCCTTTATATGCATCTGAAAGCTCCGACCCCGGTAACAATGGATCCGGGGAAGAAGAGTACAATGCCGGTCATATGATTCTCGATCATATTGTGGATCATTATAGTTGGCATATTATGACTATTGACGGTCACGAAGTAGCTATTGACCTTCCCGTTATACTATATCACAATAATCAGTGGAATGTTTTTATGAGCAGCCGTTTTGACCATGGTCACTCATCGTATAAGGGCTTCAAAATAGCACAGGAAGGACCTAATGCCGGCAAAATAGTACATATTACCCATGAAAATGACGAAACAAAATTAGAACGTCCTATTGACCTGTCAATCACTAAAAATGTAGCCGCCCTTTTTGTAGTGGCAATCATCACCCTTCTCATTTTCTTATCAGTTGCAAGAAGCTATAAGAAAAAAACTTACCAGGCTCCAAAAGGTCTGCAATCCTTTTTGGAACCATTGATTCTCTTTATCCGCGATGAAGTGGCAATAGCCTCTATTGGTAAAGAAAAATATCACAAATTCATGCCGTATCTTCTTACCCTGTTCTTTTTTATTTTCCTTATGAATCTGTTGGGGCTTGTGCCGATCCCCCCTATCGGAGGAGCCAATTTAACAGGAAACCTTGCCGTGACAGGAGTAATGGCTTTATTCACCTTAATTATTACGCTGGCAAGCTCGAATAAAAATTACTGGAGACATACGTTTAATACACCGGGTATTCCGGTATTACTCAAATTACCAATCCCCATTATTCCGGTGATTGAACTTGTGGGAATATTGACCAAACCATTTGTTCTAATGGTACGACTTTTTGCCAATATTACGGCAGGTCACATTGTGCTTTTAAGTTTTGTAAGTATCATTTTCATTTTCACAAATAATATTGACCCTATAGCAGGATGGGCGGTTTCACCCGTATCCTTGCTATTTGGTGTTTTCATTAGTTTACTTGAACTGTTAGTAGCTTTTATCCAGGCCTATGTATTTGTGCTTTTATCGGCACTGTATATTGGAATGGCTATGGAAGAAGAACATTAATTAAATAAATATAGTAATCACAAAAATGTAGCTTTATGAGTATCTTAGCTATTTTACTGCAGGCAGCATCAAGCCTGGCGCCCTTTGCACTAATGGGAGCTGGTCTTGGAGCCGGCGTGGCCGCTATCGCTGCAGGTATCGGAATCGGTCAGATCGGACGTAGTGCCGTGGAGTCGATTGCCCGGCAACCTGAAGCATCCGGTGATATCCGCTCCAATATGATTGTATCGGCTGCCCTCATCGAAGGTGTTTCCTTCTTTGCAATCGTAATTTGTTTGTTGATTGTCGTACTCTAAAACAAATTGCATTTACCCGGTCTTTTCGCGGCGGTTGGCCGGAAAAGACCGGTTTTAAAAATATTGAATGACAAAAAAGTGATAATATGGAACTTGTTAATCCGGGAATAGGACTTATTTTTTGGATGATCGTCATTTTCGGCCTGTTGCTTTTAGTTTTGGGGAAATATGCCTGGAAACCTATCATGAAATCGCTTCATGAACGTGAACAATCGATTGATAAAGCCCTCAAATCGGCAGATAAAGCCCGTGAAGAGATGAAAAATCTCCAGGCAGATAATGAAAAGCTCCGACAGGAAGCGCGTGAAGAGCGGGATAAAATTTTGAAGCAAGCTCGCGACAAGCAGAATGAAATTATAGAACAGGCACGCGAAGAGGCTAACCAGGAACGTCAAAAAATTCTTGATTCTGCCAAAAAAGAAATCAGCAATGAAAAGCAAGCCGCTGCCCGGGAGCTTCGCGAAACCGTTGCGGATATTTCGCTGAAAGTAGCAGAAAAAATAATCAGGCAGGAATTGGAAGATGAGAAAAAACAACAAAAATTAGTTGAAAAATATTTTGACGAAGTAGACTTTCGATAACAAACTACTGTCAAAAGTTTCATAAATATCTTGCTGATGAAAAACAAACGGATTGCTCAACGATATGCTAAAGCCATCTTTGATCTGGCGTTGGAACAGAATGTTTTTGAACAAACAAATAAGGATATGCAGTACCTCAGGGAACTGAGTCAGGTTAAAGAGTACAGAAACATGCTTAAAAACCCAATAGTTCCTGTGGACAAAAAACAATCCACCAGTAAAACCCTTCTGGATAATAAGGTGGGAGAGCTCACTATCGCATTTGTTTCCCTTATTATCCGTAAAGAACGCTCTTATGCTTTACCGGGCATAGCCGAAGCATTTGTTGAAATGTATAATACCTACAAAAAAATCCTCCCGGTAAATATACACACTGCCGTCCCTATTAACAGTAAAATCAGGGAACGAGTGATTGAAAAAATTAAAGAACAAACCTTTTCCGAAGAGGTTTTATTAAATGAAAATGTAGACGAAGACCTCCTGGGAGGTTTTATACTACGATATAAAGATAAGCTCTATGATGCCAGCGTGAAGCGGCAGCTTAGTGAAATGAGAAAAGAATTAATCTAGAATAGCAATAAACAATAAATACAATGGCAGAAATTAATCCTTCAGAAGTATCAGCTATACTACGTCAGCAATTATCAGGCCTCAAAAGCGAAGCCCAGCTTGATGAAGTGGGTACCGTTCTCGAAATAGGTGACGGTATCGCCCGTGTTTACGGGTTAAATAATGCACAGGCCGCTGAATTAGTAGAATTTGAAAATAGTGACCTGAAAGGGATTGTCCTCAACCTGGAAGAAGATAATGTCGGTATTGTGCTGTTGGGAGAAGCCAAAAATATTCAGGAAGGACATATTGTCAAACGCACCGGAAGAATATCGACAATCAATGTAGGGGAAGCCCTGTGTGGGCGTGTCATCAATAGTGTGGGAGAACCCATCGACGGAAAAGGCAGCATTGAGGGCGACCTCGTAGAAATGCCCCTGGAACGCCGTGCTCCGGGTGTTATATACCGGCAACCCGTAAATGAGCCGCTTCAAACCGGAATAAAAGCTATCGACTCTATGATTCCTATTGGAAGAGGACAGCGAGAACTCATTATCGGTGACCGACAAACTGGTAAGACCACTCTTCCTATTGACACCATTATAAATCAAAAGGAAAATTATGATAAAGGCGAGCCCGTGTATTGCATATATGTGGCTGTCGGACAAAAGGGCTCCACAGTGGCTCAAATAGTAAAAACCCTTCAGGACCACGGAGCTATGGATTACACCATAGTCATTTCCGCTACAGCTTCTGATCCGGCAGCGATGCAGTTTTATGCCCCTTATGCCGGAGCGGCAATCGGCGAATATTTCAGGGATACCGGGCGCTCGGCATTAGTAGTTTACGATGACCTGTCGAAACAAGCGGTAGCCTACAGGGAAGTTTCCTTGCTATTGAGAAGACCTCCGGGTCGTGAAGCATATCCCGGGGATGTTTTTTACCTCCATTCCCGTCTCCTGGAACGTTCCGCCAAAATTATTGAAGATGACAGCGTAGCCCGGCAAATGAACGACTTACCGGAGTCAATCAAAGACAAGGCAAAAGGTGGCGGTTCTTTGACGGCCCTACCTATTATCGAAACACAAGCCGGCGACGTAGCCGCTTATATCCCTACGAATGTAATCTCAATTACGGATGGCCAGATATTCCTCGAATCAGACCTTTTCCTCTCCGGCGTAAGACCGGCTATCAATGTAGGGATATCGGTTTCCCGCGTAGGAGGTAGCGCCCAGATAAAATCCATGAAAAAAATCGCCGGTACGCTGAAGCTTGATCAGGCACAATTCCGTGAGCTGGAAGCTTTTGCCAAATTTGGCTCCGACCTGGATAAAGCTACCCAGGCTGTTATCGACAAGGGCCGCAGAAATGTGGAGATTCTCAAACAAGATCTGAATAATCCCATGCCCGTAGAGCAGCAGATTGCCATTATATACTGCGGAACTAAGGGCTTAGTACAACAAGTACCGGAAAATAAAATAAAAGCCTTTGAAAAAGATTTCTTGTCTGTAATGCAAGAACAACATTCCGACGTTCTTGAAATTCTGAAAAAAGGGAAGTTAGACGACGAAGCTCTTAATACTTTGGAAAAAACCGCAAAAGAGGTAGCCTCGAAGTATGAACAAAAGTCGGAGGAATAAGGAATAAATTGAGTAATATACTATGGCTAATTTAAAAGAGATACGTACAAGAATCAACTCGGTTAAGTCGACACGACAAATCACCAGTGCCATGAAACTTGTGGCGGCCTCAAAGCTGCGTAAAGCTCAGAATGCTATCATAGCTTTGCGCCCTTATTCCCACAAAATACAGGAAATTATGGGCCATTTGAGTGATAGTCTCGGTGACCATACCGATAATCCTTATCTGAGGGAAAGTGAAGTCAATAATATTTTGATGGTCTCTATTGCTTCTAATAAGGGATTGTGCGGTCCTTTTAATGCGAATATTATTAAGGAAACCGAGCGGCAGGTGCATGAAAATTTTAACAGTTTATATAAGCAGGGAGGAGTGCATTTGCTTACACTTGGTAAAAGGCTTACGGAATATTTCGGGAGCCGCGATTATCATTTAACCGGTAATCATGATGAAATATACGATAATCTCACCTTTGAAAACGCCACAGCCATCGCCAAAGAATTAATGCAGGTATTTGAGGAAAAGCAGTACGATAAAATCTACCTCATTTACAACAAATTTATTAATGCGGCTACTCAGGAGGTCAAAGTTGAACAATTTCTGCCTCTCGAACCTTTACATGATGAGTCAACAGATAATAATGTGCAAAGCGATTATATTTTTGAACCCAGTAAAAGTGAAATTGTCCGCGAATTGATACCAAAAACTTTAAAAATACATTTTTACCAGGCTCTTTTAGATTCCAATGCGGCAGAGCATGGAGCCAGAATGACGGCTATGCATCAGGCTACCGATAATGCTACCGAGCTTATCAATGACCTGCAGATGAAATATAACAAAGCAAGGCAAGAGTCTATTACAAATCAAATTATTGAAGTTGTATCCGGAGCAAAAGCATTAGAAGGTTAAACTATAAAAACAGAAAGCTATGATAACAAATAAGTTACAAGAAGTCCTCAACAACCAGATAAAGAATGAAGAACATTCTTCACGCATCTACCTTGCCATGGCATCGTGGTGCGAAACGAAAGGATACGAAGGCGCTGCTGAATTCCTCTATGCTCAGGCTGATGAGGAAAAAATGCATATGCTTAAGCTTATCCACTATCTTAATGACCGGGGTGGCCATGCCCAAATGCAGGCACTCGATGCGCCTAAAAAAGAATGGGACGGATTAAAGAAGCTTTTTGAGGAAGTGCTGGCTCATGAAGAATTTATTACAGGAGAGATTAACAAGTGTTATGAAACCGCACTAAACGAAAAAGACTACAATACCGCTCAATTCCTGCAATGGTATGTTGAAGAACAAGTGGAAGAAGAAAGTACTATGAACTCTATCATCGATAAAATGAATCTTGCGGGCGACTCGAAAGGCGGGCTCCTGCAAATCGATATGGCATTGAAAAAAATGGCCGGAGGCGGAGGTAGTTCGTCCGGCACTGAAGAAAAAGCATAAAGTAGCGAAAAACGGCTGTTATTTTTTATAGCAGCCGTTTTTTCTTTCTTCTACCTGTTTTTCAAGCTCTTCATACCAATTCTCACCATATCGACGTATCAAAGCCTCTTTTACAAATTTACAAACAGGCACTTTTAGTTTATCGCCCAGCTCGCGTGCCGGATCGCAAATACTCCACCGGTGATAATTCATTGCCTCGTTATGAGTATGCTTTTCTACCCGTATAGGGTATAAATGACAGGAAACGGGTTTGCGAAAATCCGTTACTCCATTTTCAAATGCTTTTTCGATACCACAGGAAGCCACCTCGTTCTGATCAAAGATAGCAAAAGCACATTCTCTGCCTTCAACAAGCGGCGTAACGTATTCGCCATCCGAGTCATAATCAAAACACCCCGTTTGTTCTATAACTTCTTTTCCTTTCTGAGTAAGAAAAGGTTGTATTGCTTCGATATCCTCTTCAAGCTCCCCAATCTCCTCTTCTTCGAGGGGTGCGCCAGCATCCCCTTCCACGCAGCAGGCTCCTTTGCATTTTGCCAAATCACAGACAAAATTCCGTTCAACGATATCTTCCGATATTAAAACATTATCAACAATCATCATAATTTGCCAATTTTCTTTTTTTATCTACAAGAACAAACATTCACGCTAAAAGCGATTCCTCCGTAAAAAGAAGAACCCAGATAATTATTTGTTTTGATTTTCATAGCTTTTTAATAAGTTGATGATTACAAAGATAGTTTTAAAATCCTACTCAAGAGGTTAAACTATTCTACTTTAGGTTTTGTTCCCAAAAAGATTGTTCTGAACAATATAAGTACGGGGATAATTTCCAGTCGGCCTAACCACATTTGAATGATATAAGTAATTTCAAGAATCGGGGACATCCCGGGATGGGTAATTCCGCATGACAAGCCCACCGTGCCTTGCGCGGTGGCTGATTCAAACAAGGCATCGGTTATTGAGTAATCCGGGCCCATCAAATAATATGTTATGAATGCTGCAATCAAAACAAATGTGATATAAATAAATACAAAAGTAGCTGTTGCTGCAAGCTCCCTGTTCATTTCATCGGGTAAGAAACGTTTTTCATTAAACTTTACCACTTTGATAGAATTATCAGAAAAAAAGTAGCTGTTGATATGCCAAAACAATCCCTTAAAAAGCAGCAGAACCCGGATAATTTTAACACCCCCCACAGTTGATCCGGCCGCACCACCCACAACCATTGCTCCCATTACAATAAAGACAATAGAAGGAGCATCCCATGCGTGTATGTTTGAGGTTTGCCATCCGGTTCCTGTTAAAGCACTGATATATTGAAAAACCCCATCACGATAAGGTTCTGCTAATATGTCTGCCTTTGAAAGCATCCATGAAAGTAAGAGACTACCCAAAATACATGAAATAATAATCGAACACGTCTGTAAATTTTTCCAGATTTGCTTAAACTCTTTATCGTAAAAAACTTTGAAATAAAATGGTAGTGACAAGGCTCCGAGCAACATAGGCAAGAAATGTAAAATTTCCATTGGCCTGGAGCTATATCCGGCTATGCTATCATCAAAAGTGCTGAATCCTCCGGTTGCCTGACCAGTCATGGCATGATTAATCGAATTAAAAATAATTTCGGTCAGGTTATATTCCGGCAAAATCAAATAGGTGCCAACGGCCAGGTATACAAAACTAAAAAGGGTCACGCCCAAATAGATTTTCCAAATGGAACGTGCGGTGTCAATAATTGTCGGACGTAAACGCTCACCGGAGGACTCTGTCCCGTAAAGCAGAAAAGCAATTTTTCCGCTTGATTGCGTTAAAACAGCCAGCGCCAGCACAATAAATCCGGCCCCGCCTATCCATTGGGACAATGATCGATAGAAAAGCAACCCTTTCCCTATAGAAGGTTCATGAACAGACATCGTCAGCCCGGTAGTTGTAAAGCCGCTCATACTCTCAAAAAAAGCATGTAACGGGTTCCTGAAATAGAAGAGGCTCGACTGATAATCTGCTGTGGAGGGAACAAATTGCTGGGCGACCTCTACCGGAGTAATATAGGCAATGATGATAAAAGGTAAAGCGCCCATCACGGCTATAGAAAGCCACCCCATAGCCGCAATGATTAATGCATGACGGTTTAAGGGTTCCGTGGTTGTTTTAATATTTTTATGAAGTAAAAGCCCGATGAAATAGCATATCAACCCTGAAAATAAAAATCCGGTTGCCGAATAAAATTCTGAATAAATTAGCGACACCACCAGGGGGATAGCCATCGCGTATCCTAAAATAATCAGCAAACCTCCAATTTGCCTGAATATCATTTTTAACGTGCCCAGCTTAGTGGCTTGAATCAAATTCATTGTATTTCAGTTTTATACATTATTTAAAAAAAGCTGCTACCTCCTTCACGCTACGAGGCAGAGAAAATACAAATACAGTATCATCAGGCTTTAGTTCAAAATCTCCAAGAGTTATATATCCTTTGCCATCTCTGATAACACCACTAATTATGGCATCCTCAGGGAAATTAAACTCTTTGATGGGTTTATTGATTATTTTGGAATTCTTTTTAATAGTAAATTCCTGAATTTCGGCTCTAATCCCATAAAGCTGAGTAAGCACCCTACCTTTAAGTATTTGGCGAAATACGAAATTTGCTGCTGCCATTTTTTTATTGATCAAGGTATCCACCCCCATTTTTTGCGAATAGTCGAACAAGCCCATATTCTCAACCATAGCAATGGTCTTTTTCACACCATGGTCTTTGGCCAACAGGCTGGAAAGAATATTTGTCTCCGCATTACCGGTTACAGATATAACCGCATCATACTCGGATATTTTTTCTTCTTCAAGCAAGTCAATATCAGCGCCATCTCCCCACACAAATTGCACATGCGGAATATTTTTTGCCAAATAATTACAAGTTTCAAGGTTTTTTTCAATCAATTTAATATTATAATACTCACCCAGCCTTAATGCAATATATTTTCCTGTTCGGCTCCCCCCGATGATCAAGATATTTTTGATTTTGATGGGTTTCTTTCCGGCATATTGAATAACTTTCTCCTTACCTTTATCTGAGGCCACAAAATATAATAAATCGCCTTTCAATATTACCAGGTCGCCTGAGGGGATCAGCGTTTTTCCGTCACGCAAAACAGCAACAATCATAAAAGAACTATTGGATAATAGCTGGGCTGATTCGGCAATGGAGCGATTAATAATGGGGGCATCATTCTCCACGCGAACCCCCATCATGTATAAGTCTTTTTTATAAAGATTAAATACTTCCGTAAGCACAGGAGATTTTAGTGAATATTTTACCTCGCGGGCGGCCAGTGATTCCGGTGAAACGAGTTCGTCAATTCCTAAATTACGTAAATCAAGGGTATCCTTATCAACTAAATATTCCATATTGTTGATACGCGCAATAGTGTATTTTGCACCTAGTTTCTTGCCAATTAAACAAGTAGTAATATTTGTAGGCTCCACAGACGTTACAGCTATCAAAAGGTCAGCGTTTTTAATTCCGGCCTGCTTTAAGACTTTGTAGCTCGTTGCATCTCCTGCAATGGTTGCAATTCCTAACTTGTTTTCAGTGAAGGCAAGTTTTTCACTTTGTTTATCAATGAGGGTAATATCCTGATATTCTTTTTCCAATAATTCGGCAAGATAAAATCCTACTTCCCCATCGCCTGCTATAATCACCTTCATTTCACTTGTTTTTTAGTCTTTTAAAAATAGTTCTAAAATAAACAGCCAAAATAGTATCCGGCATTAAACTAAAATTTTCTTACAAAGTTTGAGGGTTTTCATTAAAAGCGAGAATAAGAATAATGCATTCCTTTCTGCATTTCATTAAAACAATAAACCTTTGGAATACAAAGTTGATTATCTTAAAAGGCTCTTTCTTATTCTCACAATCTTCTTTTATTAAACCTGCTGCAAATTTGGAAAAAATAATTGAGAACATCATTATCCGTTTTTAGTCCTGATTTTCAACAGCAATAACAGGCAGAAATGCAGTGATAAACCTTATTTTTTTATTTCAAAAATATCCCAGTCTAACCCTACTTTGAATTTATCTCTAAAATCTGCCAATTTTTGATGGGATAAGGTTTGGGTAACAGAGCCCTCTTCATTATCAGCCACAATATTCCACAAATCTCCTTTTGCATCAATAACACGTGTGCCGCCGGAATAGGTCAGATTATTTCCATCTTCCCCTACCCGGTTTACGCCTGCAACATAGGCCTGGTTTTCTATAGCACGGGCATGAAGCAGCGTTTTCCATACATGCACCCGGCTATGAGGCCAATTAGCCACATAAATCAGCAGGTCATAATCATACCTGTCCTCGTTAAAAACATTTTTACTCCAGACCGGAAAGCGCAAATCATAACAAATCAAAGGCCTGATTCTCCAGTCTTTCAAAGTCACCAGCAAGGGTTCTTTACCCCCTGTAAAACGTTTATGTTCTCCGCCCATCCTGAACAAGTGACGCTTATCATAGGTCAGATAAAACCCATTGGGCTGCATCCATATCAAACGATTAAAATAATCGTCCCCGTCTTTCACAATCAACGAACCGGTTACAACAGCATTCTTGCTTTCAGCCTGCTCGTGCATCCAGCGAACCGTTGGTCCGTTAACGGGTTCGGCCACTTTGTGCGGCTCAACAGAAAACCCGGTATTAAACATCTCAGGTAATACAATTAAATCCGGTGAAGTTTTCAGATTCGCTATTTTCCTGGAAAACTTCTCTTTGTTGGCGTCTGGGTCTTCCCACACCAAATCGGCTTGAAAAAGTGTCACTGTTAAATCCTGCATAATACTTCGGCTGCTTTTTTTATCGTTTCCTGCTTTTTAGCAAAACAAAAACGCAGGATATTCATATTTTCTTGTTTTTCGTGATAAAAAGGCGATAGCGGGATAGCCGCTATTCCATGATTTTGTATCAGTTCTTCCGTAAAAGTTTGATCGTCTTTCCGGGTGATTTCACTATAATCCAAAAGCTGAAAATATGTTCCTCTCGACGGAATCACCTTAAAACGACTATCTTGAATATGATTAACAAAATAATCCCGTTTTTCCTGGTAAAAACCAGCTAATCCTTTAAGCTCAGGGTGCTTTTTTAAATAATCGGTTATAGCATATTGTACGGGTGTATTAACGGCAAAAACCACAAACTGATGCATCTTTCTGAATTCTTTCATCAGAGGGGCCGGAGCCAGGGCATAACCCGTTTTCCAGCCTGTAGCATGGAGGGTTTTTCCAAAAGAGCCGATTACAAAAGTCTTCCCCGCCAGCTCTTTAAATCGTGCCGCACTGTGATGCTCCTGACCGTCAAAAACCAAGTGTTCATATACTTCATCGCTAATGACTACAATATCTTTCTCTTTGACCAATTTTTGGAGCTGAAGCATATCTTGCTCGGATAAAATAGCACCGGTAGGATTATGCGGCGAATTAACGATAATCATCCGGGTGTCATGACTAATAATTTTGGCTACCTCATCCCAATCGATATAAAACCCGGGTTCTTTCAGGCGACTGTATTTCACGACCCCTCCATTCATCTGAACAGCCGGAGCATAAGCATCATAAGCGGGTTCGAAGATAATCACTTCATCGCCTTCCCTAACGAAAGCGGATATAGCAGTATATAAGGCCTGGGTTGCTCCGGCGGTAATTGTAATCTCATCTTCCGAATCGTAATCGGCATTATGATTCATTAAATACAGTTTTTGAATAATATCCCTTAACCCCGGCACACCTTTCATAGGAGCATACTGGTTGCGCCCCTGTTTCATGTGGTAATTCACTCTATCTATGAGCTCCCCGGAAATTTCAAAATCCGGGAAACCCTGAGAGAGGTTAATAGCATCGTAGTCTGCCGCCATTTGCGACATCACGGCAAATACCGAGGTCTTCATTTCTCTCAGTTTTGGCTTTATTGGATTACTATTATCTTTCATGGCTTATGATTATCACTTTATTCAAATATACTTCTAAAACTCGTAATCATAAAATTATTTCAGCTTAGATACTGTAAAATATTTTGTCATGAATTATCTATCAATTATTTGATTTTACAAACATAACAGAAATAGTACCATTAGGAATAAAATCCTTAATTTTGAATAATAACCAAAATTAGTTTTATGAAACCAGTAAAAATTCTTCTACCCGTTTTTCGATGGATTATGCGTATTAGCCTGGTGCTTTATGCATATGTCATGTATTTTGACGTCATCCGGAGTTTCCAGTTCGGGGATTTGGGTTATTTCGTAGCCCTGATTTTCAGTCTTTTTAGTGTTTTGTTATTAGCGGGCGGATTACTTCGGGAGAGCTCTATTACCGTTATTTCAGCTTTGATATTGTTGTTGCTGGAGCTATACTTGTTAACATATGATGTAAACCCCGAAGTTAGCCAGTCCTTTGCCATATTCCTTATGATTATGTCCATAACCGGGTACTTTCTGGCTACCGGCAACGAGAAAAAGTAATCGGAACGAAAACGTTTCCATAGTTTGATATTCCTCCAAAAGAGAATATTGATTAAATTTGTGATAATTCATTCGCAACCAATACAATTAAAAATGAAAGACGACTATGAAAACAATAGATGATTTTAATCTGAAAGGCAAGCGAGCTCTTATAAGAGTAGATTTCAATGTTCCGTTAACCGAGAACCAGGAGGTATCGGATGATTCCCGCATCAAAGCGACCATACCAACAATTAAAGCTGTACTTGATCAGGGCGGCAGTGCGGTGTTAATGTCCCATCTTGGGCGCCCCAAAGGAGAGGCTGTAGATAAATACTCCCTGAAACATGTTCTCAAAAGATTGTCCGAGCTGTTAGAGCAGGAAGTAAAATTTGCTTCCGATTGTGTGGGAGAGGAAGCCTTCACTCTCTCGGCCAATCTGAAGGCCGGGGAGGTTTTATTATTAGAAAACCTGCGTTTCCACAAGGAAGAGACAAAAGGTGATGAAACGTTTTCAAAAAATCTGGCTCGCCATGGAGATGTATACGTAAATGATGCTTTCGGTACCGCTCATCGCGCCCATGCTTCCACGGCGATAGTAGCAAAATCCTTTGATGAAAAGATGTTCGGCTACATCATGAAAAACGAACTTGCCAGCCTCGAAAAAGTGCTTAATAATCCAAAACGACCATTCACGGCGGTTTTGGGAGGTGCAAAGGTTTCAGGCAAGATAGAAGTCATCGATAATCTCCTCGAAAAAGCCGACAATGTGATTATCGGCGGGGGCATGATGTTTACTTTTATTAAAGCCCTTGGCGGGAAAATCGGAGGTTCCATGGTTGAGGATGATTTACTCGAGACGGCTAAAAAAGCCGTTAGCAAAGCCCAAGAGAAAAACATCAGGCTCCAGCTTCCTGTAGATACTATTATTGCCGATAAATTTGCCAATGATGCCAATACCAAAGTCAGCCCCGTGGATAACATCCCCGAAGGGTGGATGGGACTCGATATAGGTAGTGAAAGCACACAGAAGTTTGAAAACATTCTTATGCAATCCAAAACCATTCTATGGAATGGCCCCATGGGAGTTTTTGAGATGTCCAACTTTGAAAAAGGGACTGTAGCTATGGCGGAAAGTATCGCCAAAGCCACACAAAAAGGAGCTTTCTCACTCGTAGGTGGTGGCGATTCGGTAGCTGCTGTCAACAAATACAATTACGAGGATAAAGTGAGCCGCGTTTCCACAGGCGGCGGAGCAATGCTGGAATATGTCGAAGGAAAAATGTTACCGGGAATAGCTGCTATCGAAGAAGACCAGGCTTGAAATTTAGTAAACGCCAAAAAAACGCATCTGCCATTCTTTCAGGTGCGTTTTTTTCATGTAATCTTTTTTTCCAACTCGTCCTTATCCACTGGAATTTCAAAATCATCCAGGTTTATCATTGGCAGTATGGTAGGTACCAGCGATTGCACCGGTCCATAAAGGGCCGAATTCTCCTTCATTTTAGGACTTATCAAATTTTCATTCGTATCAAAACTATTAATAAAAAGAAAAATTACGCTAATTATAAATGCGGCTTTCAGTATGCCAAAAACCCCGCCGGCCAATTTATCCAGAAATCCCAGGGCTATCATGTTGATAAATTTTTCAAGTAACCTTCCGATGAATATAACGGCAATAACCACAGCAATGAAAGTTACGGCAAAAGATAATACGGTCATATAATTTTCTTCAAGGGAAAAGTAATCCTTAAGGAAAGCAGCAGTGACAGAAGAAAAATTAATAGCTGCATAAATACCTAACAAAAGAGCTATCAGGGTGGTAACCTCAATAACGAATCCTTTGGTAAATCCCCGATAGGCTAGCCATAAAATTGGAATACCAATAACAATATCAAGGATGTTCATACCATTTATTATTACTTATTCTTAAACCTTTTGATCATCTCATTGGTGTAGATAAAATCATTCAGCTCTTCATTATCCGATTCAAGTATTTCTTCCTTTGTCCCTGTCCACCATAGTTTTCCACGATAAATAAAAGCGATATTATAGCCAATTTCCAGCACTGAATTCATATCGTGGCTGTTCATTATGGTAGTCATATTAAATTCACTGGTGAGATCATAGATAAGCTTATCAATACGCTTAGCAGTTTTGGGGTCGAGTCCGGAAGTCGGTTCATCGCAAAAAAGAAATTTCGGATTTAGGGCAATCGCCCTGGCAATGGCTACTCTTTTAACCATACCCCCGCTAAGTTCACCGGGCATTTTATCATTAACCCCGGCCAGGTCCACCTTTTCCAGACAAAAATTCACCCTTTCGAGTTTTTCCTTATAAGAGCTATTCCAGTACAGATCAAGCGGAAACCTCACATTCTGTTCAACATTTAATGAATCAAACAAGGCGCCTCCCTGAAAAAGCATACCCATTTGTTTTCGCAGGCTTTTGCGCTGGTGGCGTCTCATTTGGGTAAAGTTCGTATCCTCAAAATAAACCGCTCCGTCATCCACCTCGTGCAAGCCCACCAGGCATTTCATCAATACCGTTTTACCTGAGCCGCTTTGCCCTATGATAAGATTGGTGATACCTTGTTCAAATTTAACGGAGATATCTTCTATCACATCCGTTCCATCAAATCTTTTGGTAACTTCTCGTGCTTCTATCATACAAGCAATAATTTTGTCAGAAGAAGATTAAACAGGATAATAAGTATACTACTGTATACAACAGCTTTAGTACTGGCCTTTCCGACGTCAAGTGCTCCTCCTTTTATTATATAACCCTGGAATCCCGAAACCGAAGTAATAATAATAGCAAATACCACGGTTTTTATTAATGCATAAAAAATCTCATAAGGAACAAACCACATCTGAAGCCCGCTCAAAAACTCATTAGGCGCCACAACATCAGCAATATAAGTCGAACCCCACCCGCCTACAAGGCTTAAAAAAATACTAACAATGATAAGAGCGGGATTAACTATAGATGCCGCAATAATTTTGGGCCCCACCAGGTAATTGGCTGAATTGACTCCCATAATTTCCAGGGCGTCTATTTGTTCGGTTACCCGCATAGTTCCTACTTCGGAAGCTATTCTTGAACCCACTTTCCCCGCCAGTATCAAACTGACGATAGTGGGCGAAAATTCCAGTATAGTAGATTCGCGTACTGCAAAACCAATGAGATATCCGGGGTAAAGGGGATTATCGGTCTGAGCTGCCGTTTGAATAGCTAAAACAGCCCCCATAAATATCGATATGATGAAAACGATTCCAAAAGAATTCAGGCCTATATGATCCATTTCCATAAAGACCTGTTTACGGAACATTTTCCCTTTATCGGGCTTTCTCAATACCTCAGCCATGTACTGAAGATATTGTCCCAGGTATGTAATAAATCTCATCAAAAAAATATTTTTGCTAAAATAACGATATTCTAGTGAATATTCTATTGGTGTTTTTTAACTTTATAAAAAATAAAAAGATGAAACGGATAAAAAAAAGTGCTTTATTGATTAGTTTTGTCGCATTAATCGTGGCAATCAGTTCATGCGGTCCGGGGAAAAAAATAAAAGATTACGACTGCCCCTGCTGGTCGAATAATACGGAAGTTAAAGAAAATACAATTGATGCAGAAAAATCCCGATCATAGATACAAGGAGATTCTTTCGAAGTATATCCCTCATCATGCGGTTGAATTCGTATATCCTATGATAAAAAAGTATAAAATTACCCTCACTATTTCAAAGAACCGCCAAACGAAGCAAGGGGACTATCGCCCCCCGGTCTTACATACTACACATCGTATATCGGTAAATAATAACCTGAACCGGTTTGCTTTTCTTCTAACACTGATCCACGAAATCGCTCATCTTGAAGTCTGGCAAAAGCACGGCTCAAAGGCGCGACCCCACGGTCGTGAGTGGCAGGAAAGCTTTCACAAGCTTATGATTCCCTTAATGAACGAAAACTGTTTCCCCAAAGAATTACTGCCTTCTATAAAAAACCATTTAAATAAAGGTTATGCCTCCACCCTCTCAGACATTGGGCTAACCAGAGCACTAATGGCTTACGACGAGAGTGATGCCGTATTAATAGAAGATATTCCTGATTCAACGATATTTACACTACATGACGGACGGGCTTTCAGGAAAAAAAGCCGATTGAAAAAAAGATATCTGTGCTATTGTTTCAATGACAAGAAAGACTACTTGTTTAGCCCGGCGGCACGGGTAAACTTAAGTACCGAAAAATAAATTGTTAATTTTGCTGATAAATCAAAGATAAAAAGACCACGCGTATGGACGCCAATAATTATTGCATTATCATGGCCGGGGGCATCGGATCGCGATTCTGGCCTATGAGTCGCACCTCCCATCCGAAGCAATTTATCGACATTCTGGGTACCGGAGAAACCTTGCTCCAGCAAACTGTCAGAAGATTCAAAAAAATCTGTCCCCCTGAAAACATTTACATCGTTACCAACGAAAAATACCGGAGCTTAATCCGGGAACAAGTCCCCGAAGTGCTGGATAAACATATTTTGGGGGAGCCTGCTCGCCGAAACACGGCTCCGGCAATAGCCTTTGCCACCTACAAAATTGCCTCACAGACGGATACGGCCAATTTGGTGGTTGCTCCCTCCGATCACATTATTCTCAAGGAGGAAGAGTTTACTAACGATATTAAAACCGCTCTTAAAGCCGTAGCGAATAACAATTGGCTGATGACCCTTGGCATAAAACCGAATCGTCCGGACACTGGTTACGGCTACATCCAGTTTGACGAATCAAAGCCCTACCGGGAAGATGAACGCATCAGGAAAGTAAAAACATTTACAGAAAAACCTAAGCTTGAACTAGCTAAAAGATTTTTGGAATCAGGAGATTTTCTATGGAATTCCGGCATCTTTTTGTGGAACCTGCAAACAATCCAGCAAGCCTTTAAGAAATTTCTACCCGACCTGCATAGTTTGTTCTTGGAAGGGGCAGATAAATTCGATACACCAGAAGAGCAGGGTTTCATCAATTCCACTTTTTCCAGATGCAAAAGTATTTCTATAGACTATGGGGTGATGGAAAAAGCTGAAAATGTTTATGTTCTGGCCTCCGATTTCGGGTGGTCTGATTTAGGAACCTGGGGATCGCTTTACGATGTCAGCACCAAAAATGAAGACGGAAACACCATTCAGGGCAAAAATGTGATGACCTACAACACGGAAAACTGCATCGTTAACGTGCCCAACGATAAGCTCGTGGTCCTGCAAGGCCTTAAAGATTATGTGGTGGTTGAAAATGAAAATGCTCTGTTGATTATCAGAAAAGAAGACGAACAGCAAATTCGTCAGATCGTCAATGATATTAAAATTGAAAAAGGAGATGAATACGTTTAACTAAAATTATTAATTACTTATGAAAAAGCTCTCAATATTAATTGTTGCAATGCTCTTCGTATTTCAGCCTTTGCTGAAAGCAGGAGAGGGGATGTGGTTACCTTTCCTGATCGAAAGACTTAACTACCAGGACATGCAGGAAAAAGGCCTGCAGCTGACTCCTGATGAAATTTATTCTGTAAACCATTCGAGTCTCAAAGATGCTGTGGTTGTCTTTGGAGGGGGATGCACAGGTGAAGTCGTAAGTGAAAAGGGATTGGTGTTAACAAACCACCACTGTGGATACTCTTACATCCAGGAGCATTCCTCCGTGGAAAATGATTACCTCACCGACGGATTCTGGGCCGAAGATTTTGATGAAGAATTACCTAATCCGGGGTTAAAAGCAAAATTTTTGGTGCGGATAGAAGATGTAAGTGATACGATAAATGCCAGGCTATCTGACAGTATGACAGAAAGCGAGCGGAATCGTACTATCCGAAAAATTGGAAATAAGCTCGAAAAAGAAGCCACAAAAGACACTTATTACGATGCTTCGGTGCGTTCTTTCTTTAAAGGCAACGAGTTTTATCTCTTTGTTTACAAAACTTACAAAGATGTTCGTTTGGTGGGCGCCCCGCCATCATCTATAGGGAAATTCGGCGGAGATACGGACAATTGGATGTGGCCGCGTCATACCGGTGACTTTTCCGTATTCAGAATTTATGCCTCCCCGGATGGTGAACCGACCGAATATTCCGAAGATAATGTTCCGCTTAAACCCGACCATCACTTTCCCATTTCTCTGAATGGTGTCGATAAAGGAGACTTTTCCATGATTATGGGCTACCCCGGAGGAACACAAAGATATCTCACATCGCATGGTGTTAAACAAGCTATCAAAAAAAAGAACCCCACGATTGTGAATATCCGCGACGAAAAGCTGGATATTATGAAAAAAGCCATGGATGCTTCCGAAGAAATCCGTATTAAATATGCTACCAAATATGCTCATACGGCAAACTATTACAAATATTTTAAGGGGCAGACCAAAGGCCTGAAAAACCTTAATGTAGCTAAGAAAAAAGAGAAGATAGAAAAGGATTTCCGTAATTGGGTGGCTCAGGAGGCTGAACGAAAAGAAAAATACGGTGATGCCCTCGAAAATATCAAAAAAGGTTACCAAATCAGGGAGCAAGCGCTTATCTCAAACATTTATATCAGTGAAGCGATATTCAGAGGCAGCGATATTCTCGGATTTGCCCTTAAAAATATGAACTCACTTCATAAAGCGCTGAAAGCCGACTCAAGTGACAAGTTCATCAGCAAGGAGGTAGAAAAAATCAAGCAAGGCCTGGATGATCATTTCAAAAACTACCATGCTCCTCTCGATCAAAAGTTACTGGGTAAAATGCTTGAAATGTATTACCACAACGTGCCGAAATTTCAGCATCCTGAATTGCTCGAAGAGTATAACAACAAATTTAACGGGGATTTCCATAAAGCAGCCGAATACATCTTTGAAAAATCAGCCCTCGACAATAAAGAAGAGCTGGTCGATTTGCTTGAAAAGCCAAGAGAAAGAAAAATCAGAAAAGATAAAGCTTTTGAACTGGTAAAAGCGTTTTATAACAAATACCGTCAAATCCGTAAGGACAATAGTATGGCTGAAAAGCTGCTTTCCAAAGGATACAGAAATTTTGTCGCGGGGCTTAGAGAAATGAACCCCGATAAAAAATATTATCCTAATGCCAACTTCACCATGCGCGTAACTTATGGTACAGTGCAGGGCTATAGCCCGGAAGACGCCGTTGACTATCTCTACTATACAACCCTTGAAGGAGTTATGGAAAAAGAGGACCCGAACGATGATGAGTTTGTGGTCCCGAAAAAGCTGAAAGAATTATACAAAAACAAAAATTACGGGCGATATGGCGAAAATGGAACGATGCGCGTATGTTTCCTGAACAACCTCGACATCACGGGAGGAAATTCCGGAAGCCCCGTAATTGACGGGAAAGGACATCTGACCGGTATTGCTTTCGACGGCAACTGGGAAGCCATGAGCGGCGATATAGCCTTTGAACCCGAACTACAGCGAACCATCTCGGTGGATGTTCGCTACGTCTTGTTCATAATTGACAAATTTGCCGGAGCCGACAGGCTTATCGACGAAATGGACATTGTGCAAAATAAAAGTAAGGCAGAATTAAAAAGCAAAAAGCCAAACTGTGAATAATTAAGCTTCCTCAAAAAAGGCTGCATCTTATCATGAAAAAAATGCAGCCTTTTTTTATGAAATATATCGCTCGCATGTCAAACTTATACAAAAAATGGGAAAAGAAACAGAAAGGAAATTCCTGGTAAAGCATACCGGCTTTAAAGAAAGCTTTTCGCACAAATATGAAGTAAAACAGGGATATTTGAGTACGGAACCAAAGCATGTGGTTAGAATCAGAACGCTTGACGGTAAAGGATTTATAACAATAAAAGGCCGAAGTTCCGGGCTAACACGCCAGGAATTTGAATATGAAATTCCCGGAAAGGATGCCCTGGAAATGATGGGGGCCATGTGTTCGACGCTTATTGAAAAATTCCGGTATATCGTCTATTATAAAGGCATGAAATGGGAGGTCGATGAATTTTTTAACGATAACGAAGGACTGATGCTGGCTGAAATTGAGCTGGATGACGAAAAACAAGATTTTGAACAACCTTCATGGTTGGGCGCAGAAGTCAGCAATAACGAAAAATATTACAACGCCTACCTTATCAATTATCCCTATAAAACGTGGCGAACATTCTAAAAAGAAAAGGACAACCCTTGGGTGATTGTCCTTAACCTAATACATCTTCTTAATAATTTTAGTAATAACGAGGCAATCGATATAGTAAGTTTATCTATGACTGTCCTCTTGAGGGGAGACAAATCATAATTAAAAAAGTTGCAGTACCACCCTTTTTTAAAAAAAAAATGTAACAAAATGGGATTTACAATCGTCAAATCAATATGATTGCACCTTGACACTAAGAAAAATCCATTTCCATTATGAAAAGAATAATAATCTTTACAAGCACATTTTGTTGGTTACTAATAAGCACAATCGGAGCGGTTAATGCCCAGGAAAAACCAAATGCTTTGCTAAAGGCTATCTACCTTACCAAAGAGGAGGATTATGCTCTTGCCCTGAAATACTGCGATAAAGCTATCGAAGAAAATGCCGGTAATGCCGATTCATACTATATAAGAGGTTACGCAAGATATAAGCTGGGAAAATACGAAAAAGCTATTAAAGATTTTGATACTACCCTAAGGCTCAATAAAAATCATGCAGATGCCTATCTTTACCGTGGCAATTGTAAAAAAGCGCTTAACAAGTACTGGTCAGCCCTTAAAGATTACAAAAAAGCCCGTAAAATTGCTCCGAATATTACCAACATGTACATCATAAAAAACTTTGTGAGTGCCCTTTTTTCTTAATTCTTAAAAATATCTTCTTATAAAAAATAAAATGAAAGCGGAATCTTTCCTCTTGTTATCTTTGCTCTATGGCAGGTTTGTATATACATAT
This sequence comes from Bacteroidales bacterium, assembly GCA_021738485.1. Classification (GTDB taxonomy): domain Bacteria; phylum Bacteroidota; class Bacteroidia; order Bacteroidales; family JAIPAH01; genus JAIPAH01. The sequence goes on from JAIPBX010000001.1 coordinate 95,631, forward strand.
ACCATTTTGCCGGCGAAAGTGCCATTATTGCAACTTTTATTCTCTTGCATCGGTAAAATATTTCGACAAGTTCGTAGATGCCTTGCAAAAAGAAATTAAGCAAAGAGCTCATGAACTTGATGAGCCCTTGCAATCGATCTATTTTGGGGGCGGCACCCCCTCAATGCTTGAAGAAAGGCATCTTAGCCGGATTATGCATACGATATTTTCACATTTCACTATTTTGCAGGATGCTGAAATAACCTTTGAGGTCAACCCGGAAGACATTACGGAGGCGGGTCTGCAAAGCTTTCACAATCACCATATAAACCGGTTAAGTCTTGGCATCCAATCTTTTTATGATCGTGAACTCCAATACCTCAACCGGATTCATTCCGCTCAAACAGCCATAAGCGCGGTGGAATTAGCCCAAAAAAAGGGCTTTCACAATATCAGTATTGACCTGATATATGGGCTACCCAACGCCACTGCCAAAAGCTGGGAAAATAACCTGGAGCAGGTTTTCAAACTAAATGTGCCTCACCTCTCCTGTTATGCTCTGACCGTAGAGCCTCAAACCGCTTTAGCCCGTTTTATTGAAAAAGGCCAATTGGAAAACGTGAGTGATGAAGCTTTTGAAAAACAATTTGAGATACTGATTAAGAAAACCGAAAAGTTAGGGTATCAGCAATATGAGATTTCCAATTTCTGCAGGGATAATTTCTATGCCGTCCATAATACGAATTACTGGTTTGGAAAAAAATACCTGGGCCTCGGTCCTTCGGCCCATTCATTTGATGGAACAACAAGGCAATGGAACGTTGCTCATCTGAAAAAATACGTGGATTCGGTAAATAACGGACAAGTTTCGGCCGAAAGCGAAACCCTTACCCTCATCGATCATTATAACGAATTCGTTATGATGCGTTTGCGAACCCAATGGGGTGTGGACAGCTCTTTAATTTCCAAACGCTTTGGCCAGAAGATGGGGGCGCATTTCACTTCCATAGCTTCCAAATATCTGAAATCAGGTCATCTTAAGAAAAGCGGCACCATCATCCGCTTATCCGAAAAAGGAAAATTTATTTCGGATGGAATTATTGCCGACTTATTCTTTACTGAAGAGCAGGACTAAAGCTCATGTAAACCGGTTCATGATCGGAATTTTTAAAATGCTGATTCATCACCCTTATTTCCTCTACCTGCAGGTTAGGAGAAACCAGAAAAAAGTCAATGATTGTTGTTTTGACATCTTTCCCAAAAGGAGCTTTTAAGGAACGATTGGTTGGTTGCCCTCCCATATAAGCCCATTGCCATTCAGGGCTAATAAAATCTTTCGGAAGTGTAAAACCCACTTTGTCTCCAGCCGGAAGCGCTTTGGGTTTAAATCCCGGTGGATTCTGATTCCAGTCTCCCCCTGCTATCACGTAATTACCCTTTTGGTATTCCTGTTGCGCCAGCTTCTTAATAACTCGCAACTCTTTTCGCCTCTCTTTTGCATCCTCTACATAGGCAGAATTATGAATATTCATTACTACCAGCTCTTTATCTCCGGGCAAAGGAAAGGTGCTCATCACCACAGCCCTGTCCAGCATAAAAAGGCTCTCAGGCCAATTGTGGGTCTGTGGTAAAGCAAAACGGTAGCTCATCATAGGCCTGAAAGAAGCCATCGTCATCATTCCGGCCTCAACTTTTCCCAAAGGATTGGCCAGTGGTAATGGAACAAACGGCACATCGTAGTTTTTCGCAAACACCGCATTATATGCCGGCAGGGTTTTAATAATATGATGCACCTGGTTATTGTAATAACTCCGTCTTGAATTTCTATCCACTTCCTGAAGAAGAATGATATCTATCGAATCGTGGGAAACTAAAAAGTCGGTGATTCCATTAAAATACTTCTTATAAGTACTACTATCCGACCTGACCTGCTCGCCTCCGTCATAAAAAAAATCCATTTCCGAACCCAGGCCGCCGTAACCTATATTCCAGGTTAATATACTGAAGGTACGCGTTTTTTGGACCGGCTCCTGTCTCAAGCCACGCAATTCAAGCGGTTCTTGTTCATGCGGTCGATAGTCCGTCACCTGAATGTAGACAATAAAAAACAAAAAAACGGCCACTATAAGCACAATAATCCTTACACTCCACTTAAAGAAAGCAAATAATCGCTTTTTGCTTATTGTTCTGGAAAGCTTCATGATTTTAACCTTTTTTAAAAAATTCCTCTTCCTTTTCATATTGAGTAGATTAAAATTACATTAAAAAAATTAAAATAACCGTATCTGCGAAATGAAAACAGCGTTATGGAATAAATTTTATAAATTTACCCTTTAAATTTAAAAACTATTTACATGCCAATATTAGGTTCTGTCATTAAGAACGCAATAGCATTAAGAAGCAAATTACCCTATGATAATAGGAAGACCCATCCGAGGGAGACCCAGAAGAAAGTTCTGAAAAAACTTCTTCGGAAGGCTCTCTATACGCGATTTGGTGAAAAATATAATTTTAATGAGATCCTTAATTCCAGAAATATAGTAAAAGCTTTTCAACAAAACATACCCATATACGATTATAAAACCATTTACCGCGAATGGTGGTACCGCACCCTTAACAATGAACCCTATGTTACCTGGCCGGGAAAAGTAAAATATTTTGCCTTAAGCTCGGGTACTTCGGAAGCTTCCAGCAAGCATATTCCTGTAACTTCCGATATGCTCAAGGCTATCCAAAAAACCAGTATACGCCAGATATTTTCCCTTGCCAATTATAAATTCCCCAAAGAATTTTATGAGAAGGAAATCCTCATGCTCGGAGGCAGCACACATCTGCAGCATAACGGCACGTATTATGAAGGAGATTTATCGGGAATTACAGCCAGTAATATCCCTTTTTGGTTTCAACATTTTTATAAACCCGGAAAACGAATCTCAAAAGAACGCGACTGGAATACCAAGTTGGATGAGATCGTAAAAAAAGCCAAAAACTGGGATGTCGGTGTTATTGTGGGAGTGCCGGCATGGCTGCAAATTCTTTTGGAAAAAATCATCGACACCTACGAGCTAAACACGATTCACGATATATGGCCCAATCTGAATATTTATGTACATGGGGGTGTCTCTTTTGCTCCATATAAGAAAGGCTTTGAAAAATTACTGGCACGGCCGCTCACCTATATGGAGACATACCTTGCTTCCGAGGGCTTCATTGCCTACCAGAGCCGCCCCGGAACAGAAGGCATGGAGCTGGTTCTTGATAACGGCCTATTCATGGAATTTGTTCCCTTTGACAATAATGGTTTTGATGAAGAAGGAAATATCAGACCCGATGCCAATACGCTGCTTATCGATGAAATAGAAAAAAATAAAGAATATGCCCTTTTAATATCAACAGTGGCAGGAGCCTGGCGTTACCTGATTGGTGATATAATAAAGGTTATTGACAAAGAACGTAATGAAATAGTTATTACCGGCCGCACCAAATTTTTCCTCAACTACTGTGGGGAGCATTTATCGCAGGAAAACATGAACAGAGCTATCGAAATGATGGGCAAAAACCTGAACGTTAATATCAGGGAATTTACTGTTGCGGCAATACCTTATGACGGCATGTTTGCTCATCAATGGTTTATCGGTACCGATGATGCCCTGGATCCCGAAGATGCTAAAAAAGAGCTGGATAATAATCTGAAAAAGCTGAATGACGATTATCGTGTTGAACGAAGCTCGGCCATTAGGGAGGTATTTGTTAATGTCTTACCTATTAGCGCTTTTTATGAGTACATGGATAAATATGACAAAATGGGCGGACAAAACAAGTTCCCCAGAGTATTGAAAAACAACAATTATGAAGACTGGGTACAGTTTTTGAGAGAAGAATTTCAAAAAAAGAAATATTAATCAATGCTGGACATTATCCTTGAAGCTATAGGCTTAGGTCTTGTGGTTTCCTTTTCGTTTGGCCCCGCATTTTGGGGGGTCATCCAAATCGGAGTCGATAGGGGATTCAAATGGGGCATTTTGCTGGCGCTGGGTATTCTCATTAGTGACGCTGTGTTTATTTTCATCGCTTATATCGGCGCCTCAAGCATATTCAATGATGCCAGTAAATTCTACATCGGGTTAATCGGAGGCTTCTTATTAATAGGTTTTGGGATTTATACTTTTTTCAAAAAACCGGAAATCCTGCGACGTCGAAGTCCAAAATATAAAACACCGAAAAATCCTACCGGGGCTTCTCTGCTCATAAAAGGTTTCTTATTAAATTTTGCCAACCCTTTTATCTTTTTCTTTTGGCTGGCGGCAATGGGTTTTGTCACTTCCCACTCCAGCCCCGATACCTTTGATGAAACTGTCATTACTTTCTTTGGTATTACCCTGGCCACTATCTTCAGCTCTGACTTACTTAAATGCTACATTGGCAATCGATTTAAGAAAATTTTACGCCCGAGGGTGACATTTTGGTTAAATCGTATAATCGGCGTCCTCCTTATTATTTTCGGAGTCATAATTATTTTCAGAGTGACTTTTTAACAGGAATTAACCCCTTATCGGTAAAAATTAATGTCAGGTTTCGGCCGGTTTGATATCTTTTATATTCAGTTGCAACATTCCATTCATTTCATTTTCCTCTACCGAATAACAAATGTCAAAAGGATTGCTGTTTTTAATATATTCAAAATGCTTCCCTTGCTGAAAAGCAATCGCTTCTATGGGAAAACCCGAAATCCGGGGATGGATAACCGCCATTTTTAAATGCTTATCTTTAATAAGCCTGATATAACCGGTATCTATAACGCCACAGGTCCGGAAAATCGGTGCTTCATTGCCCGGACCAAACGGCGCGAATTGACGCAGTATGCGAAAAAATTTGCTATTAATATCTTTTAAGTGCAGATTAGCATCAATTTCAATTTCCGGGACCATATTCTCAGCCCTAAGAGAGCGACCGACAATATCCTCAAAACGCTCTTTAAACGGCTCAAAATTCTCCGGGCGCAACGACAAGCCGGCGGCATACTTATGGCCTCCAAAGTGCTCCAGCAAATCACTGCAGGCATCTATGGCATCATACACATCAAAGTTTTTGATAGAGCGTGCCGAGCCGGTTATCAAGCCATTGGACTTGGTCAGTACAATAGTCGGTCTGTAATATTTTTCGATAAGTCGTGAAGCTACGATGCCTACAACGCCTTTGTGCCAATCAGGATCATACACCACGGTAGTCTTTTTCTCTTCGCCACCCGGCTCGCTCTTAATCATCTCCTGAGCTTGCTGAGTAGCTTTTGCATCCAGATTCCTGCGTTCAATGTTAAAGTCATTGATTTGTTCAGCCAAGTGGCGGGCATATTCGATATCATCACTTATCAATAACTCAACGGAATTATTTCCGCTTTCAATACGTCCGGCGGCATTAATACGCGGTCCTATCAAAAAAACCATGTCCGTAATGGTAAGTTCCCGGTGAAAGATATAATTGTTGCGGGCTTTCGGATCATTTCCTTTTCGGTGGATGTTGCTATATCGTAATATCGCTTCAAAACCGGGACGCGGGTTGGTATTCATCAGTTTTAGTCCATGAAAAGCCAGTATCCGATTCTCGCCTGTTACCGGAACGATATCGGCGGCAATGCTTACCACTACCAAATCCAGGTATTTTTCCAACTCACGGAAAGGAATGTAATGCTGCTGGGCATAGGCTTGAACAATTTTAAATGCTACTCCACAACCCGATAGTTCGGGATAGGGATAATTGCAATCCGGGCGCTTGGGGTCCAGAATAGCATATGCATTAGGTAAAGCAGCATCCGGCCGGTGGTGGTCTCCTATGATAAAATCAATGCCTTTCTCCGTAGCATATTTCACCTTATCAACTGCTTTGATGCCGCAATCCAGGGCAATGATCAGACTAATACCATTCTCACAGGCATAATCAACTCCTTTATAAGACACGCCATATCCTTCCGTATATCGATCAGGAATATAGTAATCGATATTCAAATAGATACTGGATAAAAATGTATACATAAGTGCCACAGCAGTAGTTCCGTCAACATCGTAGTCACCGTAGATTAAAATACGCTCATTGCGCTGGATAGCCATTTCAATTCGGTTGATGGTACGATCCATATCTTTCATTAAAAAGGGGTCGTGGAGTTGGGAAAGTTCGGGACGAAAAAAATTTTTCGCCTCGTCAAAAGTGTATATTTGCCGCTGAACTAATAAATTAGCCAGATTATGATCTATATTCAGCACCTTTGAAAGATGCTCTACATGTTCCGACTCACCTTCTTTCTTAAGTAACCATCTTTTTTCCATACCACACCGTTTCGATTTGTAAAATTACTATTTAAAAACGATCCTGAAAAAATAAAGGCACTTTTACTTATCCCAAGCTGGTAATAACCGAAAGGTCCCTATTTGCCTGCATTAAAATCCAGCGAGGTGACGCCTCCCGGTTTGGTAGTAAACCATAAAGTACCATCCTGATCAACAGCGATATCGCTCACCCAATTCTCCCCAAGTCCATCTTTTTCGGTGAAAGTCTCCCAATTCTGGCCATCGTATCGACTGACACCTTTTTGGGTGGCAATCCAAACATTATCTCTTTCAAAAGCTGCTCCATACACCTGATTAAAAGCCAACCCCTGTCCATAAGAATGATGTGTATAGGTATTGTTATGATATTCTAAAATACCATTCAATGTCGAAATCCAAACCTCATCTTTTACGGGATGTATGTCGAGATCTGTGATATAATTCCATGAGTTACCCTGCGGAGATATATACGAAAACCATTCATTGGTAGTAAACCTGGAAATCCCGTATTCCGTTCCAAACCAAATATTCCCGGATTGGTCCACATCAACCGCTCTCACATGATTATTTACAATAGTAGTATCGCTTTGCTTAACATAATGCTGCCATTGCTGACCATCATAACTGGCTGCTCCTGAATGAGTAGCAAACCACTTGGTATTATTTTCATCAACGGCAATATCGTATACATGATTATCGATAAGCCCCTCCTGCTGGCTAAAAGAGGTCCAATTGGAGCCATCAAAACGGGATACGCCAAAAGGGGTACCGAACCACATATTACCGTCTTGATCTTCGGCAATTGCAATGACTTTGTGATGGATGAGCCCATTGGTTTCAGCCTCTGTATAGGTGGTCCAGTTCATGCCATCGTAAGCGGAAACGCCGTATTCCGTACCCACCCATACCACGTTTTCCTGGTCGACCATTACAACATACGCTTCATTACCCGCCAGGCCATCTTTTGAGGAATAAACCGTCCATTGCCAATCTTCGCGGGGATTCAAATTTTCATCTTCACAACCCGATATCAGCAAAAGCAATGAAATAATCACAGACAAATATCGCATAGGGATAATTTTTACATAAAGATAGTGAATTTTATAATTCTATATTCTGACAAATGCGCGAGCGGAGAATATCGATAGCTATATGATTTCGTCCTCCTTCGGGGACAATAATATCAGCAAATTTTTTTGAAGGTTCAATAAACTGAAGATGCATAGGTTGCACATAACTCTGGTAGTGCTCTATAACTTCATCATAGGAACGTCCTCTTTCTTCCTTATCTCTTACAAGTATACGCATTAAACGGTTATCTGAATCAGCATCCACAAAAATTTTAATGCCCAGGCGTTTTCGCAATTCGGGATTGGTTAATATCAGGATGCCTTCGACAATAACAACTTTTGTAGGTTCTATTGTTATGGTCTCCTCTTTGCGCGAACATGTAACGTAAGAGTATACAGGCATTTGGATGGATTGTCCGCTAATAAGCTTATCAACATGTTCCACCAGTAATTCAAATTCTATCGAAGAAGGGTGATCAAAATTTATGGTTTTACGCTCTTCAATCGGCAAGTGACTATTGTCCTTGTAATAGGCATCCTGAGGTATGATGCTAATAGATTCCTCGGGAAGTCCTTCAATAATTTTTTTTGCCACCGTTGTTTTGCCCGATCCGGATCCGCCCGCAATACCAATAATTAACATGATCGCCAAAATTTTTGGCTAAATTATAAAAAAGAAAAACAAATAGCGAAGATTTGGTTTCAAACTAAAACCGGGTAAAAAAAGCTGAATGATGCTTTTTTACCCGGTATTCGAATTCCGCAAGTTCCATTATTACTACAACAAGAAACTTAGTAAAATTCCTGCGGCCACTGCCGAGCCTATCACTCCCGAAACGTTGGGTGCCATAGCATGCATCAGCAAGTGGTTTGAAGGATCATGTAATAAACCTTCGTGCTGAACAACCCGGGCGCTGTCAGGGACAGCGGAGACACCGGCGGCACCTATCAAAGGATTGATTTTTTTGTTATCGGGTAAAAATATGTTCATGATTTTGGCGAAAGACAGGCCTCCCAAAGTAGCTATCATAAATGAAAGCGCTCCCAGGCCGAAAATCAACAGAGAAGTGTCTTTCAGAAAAACTGTGGCTTGGGTGGAGGCCCCAACGGTCAATCCCAATAAAATGGTTACAATATCCACCAATGAGTTACGGGCTGTCTCTGCCAGGCGTCTTGTAACGCCACTTTCCTTCAGAATATTTCCGAAGAAAAGCATACCAAGCAGTGGTAAAGCACTGGGAGCGATAAACCCTGTGACCAAAAGCCCAATAATTGGGAACAGAATTTTTTCGAGTTTTGAAACGGCGCGCGGCGGTTTCATTTTTATCACCCGTTCCCTTTTGGTGGTCATCAACCGCATGAGCGGAGGCTGTATTACGGGAACCAGAGCCATATAAGAATAAGCGGCAATGGCAATCGGTCCGATAAGATTTCGCACGGTTGTTCCGTCGGGTAAAACATTTACTCCATTGGCTAATTTTGAAGAGAGAAATATCGCAGTTGGTCCGTCGGCACCACCTATAATTCCAATTGCTCCGGCTTCGGGAGGCGCAAACCCGAGTGCCAGGGCTCCGAGAAATGTGAGGAAAATACCTACCTGCGCAGCGGCACCCAATAACATCAGCCGCGGGCTGGACATCAGGGTTGAAAAGTCGGTCATGGCCCCAATCCCCAAAAATATCAAAGGCGGATAAATCCCTGCGGTCACACCATAATAAAGATAATTTAAAACGCTCCCGTCTTCATAAATACCTAATTGCAAACCCGCTCCTTCAAGGAAAGGGATATTGCCTATAATAACCCCCACGCCAATAGGTATTAATAACAAAGGTTCATACTCATAGCGAATGGCAAGAAAAACAAAAAATAAACCCACAACTATCATTATCAGATGTTTGTGGGTTACATTACGAAAACCGGTAAATTTATAAAACTGGTTTATCCCGTGGGTAGCAGCATCACCTTCCACTTCGGTGTCGCCTCCTACAACCTTTTCTTGCTGTTCTTGTGTGTCTTGCTGGTTAGCTAGTTGTTTTTCCGGGGTGTCGAAGGCATACGATATGACAGACAAAAGCACGATGGCACCCAGAACTGTAAGTAATTTTCTCATGACTTAAGCAATTTCCATTAATTCCTGACCTTCTAAAACACTGTCACCCTTAGCTACTTTGATGGATTTTACGACACCATCTTTCTCGGCATGCACTTCATTTTCCATCTTCATGGCCTCATACGTAAGGACTTTTTGTCCCTTTTTAACCTCGTCCCCTTCGGAAACCACAATATCAATTATGTTGCCGGGTAGCGGTGCCTTAATAGCACTGGCTGTTGCACTGATACTCTTTTTAATTTTACTGTCCTGGCGTTTTGTCGGTACCTCAGAACGAACAAGGGTAGGTGTTTTAGATTTCTTCACATCGCGGTGAATTTCTACTTCATAGGTGGTCCCGTTCACTTCGAGCTGGGCCACGTTATCTTCCACATCTTTTATTTCTACATCGTACTGATTCCCGTTTATCGTAAATGAGAATTTTTTCATCGTTTCAAATTTTGAAAGTAAGGATTAAGTTCGTAAATCTTAGAGCTCCATGGAGAATAGCGTTTTGAAACTTTCTTAATCGTCATTTTATCGCTCTCCACATCATGCATTTCATTAAAATATAAGTGCAGAGCCATACTCATTGCTGCATTGATCTCCCCGGTTATGTCTTCACATTCTTCACACTCTTTCTCGCCTTTCTTTCTCATCTTGTAGCGATTCTTAATATTCAGCACCTTAGGCAGACTATTATAAATGGTGAACATTAAAATCAATACAACAAAAACCACAATATAGCCTACAATGGCGACAATGATTCCAAATTGGTCAATGGCTCCTAAATCAAAAGTGATATCCAACAACATAGTTTCTCTCCTTTTATTAAAAAGCAGAGGGAGACCTCTGCGATTTCTAACTACAATGGTATATTTGAATGCTTTTTGGGTGGTAGTGTGTCTTTTTTGGTTGCCAGTGTTTGCAACGCTCTCACCACCCTAAACCGTGTATTTCGTGGTTCAATCACATCATCAATATAGCCAAACTTGGCTGCCACATACGGATTGGCAAATTTTTCCCTGTACTCTTCCTCTTTCTCTTCAATAAATTTCTTTGCTTCTTCCTCCTCCATATCCTTAATCTTTTTGCCTTCCAGGACTTCAATAGCACCTTTAGGTCCCATAACGGCAATTTCGGCTGTGGGCCAGGCATAATTGATATCCCCGCGGAGTTGTTTGGAGCTCATTACGTCATGGGCCCCACCATATGATTTTCGCAAGGTCACTGTTATTTTCGGAACAGTCGCCTCACCATAGGCAAACATAAGCTTTGCCCCGTGGGTGATAATACCGCCATATTCCTGCGTACTGCCCGGAAGAAAACCCGGCACATCAACAAATGTAACTAGCGGAATATTGAAGGAATCGCAAAAACGTACGAAACGCGCCGCTTTTCTTGAAGCATTAATATCAAGCACTCCTGCCAGATAATTGGGCTGGTTGGCAACAACACCTACCGGATGGCCATCGAATTTGGCAAACCCCACAACCACGTTTCTGGCCCAATGGCGATGAAACTCCAGAAATTCCTTGTCATCGACAATCCCATAAATTACATCCTTGACATCATACGGTGTGTTGGGATTTTCCGGAATAATTTCATTCAGAGAATCCTCCTTTCGGTCGAAAGGATCATCGGTTTCACTTACTGCCGGATCTTCAAGGTTGTTATTGGGCACATATTCCAGGATTTTCCTGATCACCAATAATCCCTCTTCTTCGTCATCTACTTTAAAATGAGATACACCGGATTTGGAAGAATGAACATCAGCTCCTCCGAGATCTTCTATGGAAATATCTTCACCGGTCACGGTTTTAGCTACCTTGGGTCCGGTAACAAACATATAGGAAGTCCCCTCCGACATAATAATAACATCTGTAAGTGCAGGGGAATAAACGGCTCCACCTGCGCAGGGTCCAAATATCGCCGAAATCTGCGGTATAACCCCCGATGCCAATATGTTTCGCTCGAATATTTCGGCATAACCGGCCAGAGAGGTCACCCCTTCCTGGATACGTGCTCCGCCTGAATCATTAATACCAATAATAGGGGCCCCCATTTTCATAGCCTGGTCCATGACCTTACAAATTTTATTGGCAAAAGTTTCGGAAAGCGATCCCCCCAGAACGGTAAAATCCTGAGAAAAAATAAAAACAACACGGCCGTCAATAGTTCCGTGTCCGGTAATTACCCCGTCCCCGTAATACTTTTTCTTCTCCAGCCCAAAATCAGTGCTACGATGAGTGACAAACATGTCATACTCCTCGAAACTTCCTTCATCAAGAAGCATATCAATACGCTCGCGGGCCGTATTCTTTCCTTTTTTGTGTTGGTCTTCAATCCGTTTCTCGCCTCCACCCATCTTCGCATTTTCGCGAAGCTGAATGAGTTCTTTGATTTTATCCTGATTATTCACGCTTACTTCTGGTTTTCGGGTTCAATTCTTATTTTTTTCCACAAAATTCTGTTAAAACTCCATTGGTGGATTTGGGATGTAAAAATCCAATCTTCATTCCCTCGGCTCCCTGACGGGGTTCCTTATCAATCAACCGCAAGCCTTTTTGCTCAGCCTCTTTAAGGGCACTTCCCACATCCTCCATTGCATAAGCAATATGATGCATTCCCTCTCCTTTTTTAGCAATGAATTTGGCCACCGGGCTTTCATCATCCGTAGGCTCCAGAAGTTCAATTTTTGTGTCTCCCAATTTAAAAAATGCCGTCTTTACTTTTTGATCCTGTACTTCTTCAATCGCATAGCATTCAAGACCAAGGACATTTTCATAGTAAGGAATACTAGTATCCAAACTATTTACTGCTATTCCAATATGCTCAATATGAGATGGTTTCATAATTTAGCCTTTGCTGTTTTTTAATTCACAAAAGTAATTTCTTTTTAGTTACTGCAAAACGCTATAAGAAAAAAATATCTATTCTAAATAATAGTATTGTATTGATAATTAGAAGTTAAAGAATATTCATATTTAAATATATCCGAGTAATAAAAATAACTAGATGTATAAGGTTCATATACAGCACGGGAAAACTATGAGTCTGTCCAAAGTCCGTCCGGAAGGATATTCAGCAACTTTTACCCTTAAATTCCCCAAAAGGAAGTTGCTATATATCATTATGTTTTAATTTTTATTTGTGTGTATCGAATTATTTCAAGGATAAAATTTTTGCTTTTTGGTCAACCTCGGGCTCAACATTGAAAAATGAAATCATCCTGTTTAAACTCAGTGGTCAGGGCTTAAGTCTTAGATAAACGACAATGCGAAGGAAACATGCAATTGTTTCTGTGCGGGATTGCCTACGATGGACGCAGATACAGGAAAGGATCGGTCCTGGCTATATTCAAACAATTTGTGAAAAGCCATACCCATATTAACGACACTGAATTTCTCGCTATAAAATCCGTTTCCTGGTGATACACCTACGAAAAAATCCAAAAGGTAATCAGCCCGTTCAACCTGGTAATTGGTTTCGAAATAGGTAGAATAGCGGTTTTCATTATACTCATTAAAGCGATTACCCCATAAGCCTGTAGCCATTGTGAAATTAAAGGGAATTTGGTTGAAAGGTTTGTAATCCACCGCCAAATCCAGGAAATGATTGGTAGACTGCTCATTGTAATTGAGTAAATTTTTAGCCTGATACCCATTAGCCGCCGGGGCATAATAATCGGAAAAAGAAATCTCAAAATCATTGAATTGATAGGACATTGACAAATCCATTTCATCATAACTCCTATCTACACTATAAACAGCTCCCCCGGAGAAACTAAATCCATCAAGAAAATTAACACTAATGTCGGGTTTTACTGCCGGCGCTTGCCCTTTGGCCGTACCTCGCCACAGGTGTTGACTCACGAAACTCACATCCATATCAACCCTGCGATTTGAGTCGTTTTCAGAACTCAAACCTCCGGCATTCACATTATTTATAAAAAACAAACTTATTGTGATAAGGATTACAAAATTTCGCATGGTTTTATTTTTGTTTTGCAAAAGCAGACTTTTCTTTTCTTTAATATTTACGTCAAATACCCTAATTAATTATACTGAAGTGTAATTTATTCAGTTTTTAAATATTTTAAGTATTTTTCTACCACTTCTATCAAAAACCGTTCCTTTATATAACGCGTTTAATATCAGCATTTTAAACTTCTTTCCTTTTTTGTACCTAAAGCATACTCTTAGGTCCGGTTTTATAGAAATCTTTACTGATAGACTGTTTCGGAATCAAAAAAAAATGGATCTCAACAGTTCAAACAGCCACTTATTTCTTGACCTATTATCGTTTATGCCCTGATTCACAAATGGGAATAATACATTTTACAAAAACAAAGCCTTTTCGTATATTCGATACTTTAATTATTTCTCATGTATTGGATACTAAATAAATCAACTATTAACCTAAAAAACCCAATTGCAATGAAACACTTCCTAATTATTCTTCTGGTAAGCAGCAGTTTTATGTATGCTAAAGGTCAAGAAACAAGCCAGGAAAAACCTTCAAAAAATCAATACCTAATTGAAACAAACTTTGGATACAGTTACGATCATAAAGATTCGCCAGATACTGAAGGACCCGTTTATAATGACCCCATTTTCGGAGTAATCACCTCAGACTTTTCTGTTTCGTTAAATCTCAGCAAAAAGTTTAAAACGCAATTCCGCTATGGAATCGGGGCCTCCTTCAACCGTAGCAAAAAAGAAATCAATCCGGAAAGCGATGTGCCCGAACCGGGAGATGGGTCAACAGGATGGAATAATTCTTATATCGGCTATACAAATTCAGTGACCCAATCAACATCGTTTAGTCCGATGGCTTTTGTGCAGTACAGTAAAAAGCTTGCCGATAACTTCTCCCTAACATTCGACCTCTATTCAAGGTATGATTTTGTTAATGAAGAAGTGAAGAGGAAATTAAATTCCCAGACCGGAATATATGTCGGTGATAGTATAGACTACGGAGAAATTATTGGTGGTGGGGGAATTATCGGTAATGATAGTATAGGTAATGGAAACGGAATCCCGGTTTCTTCTTTAAATAGTGAGCAAACCACCGAAAAGCACTATTTTAACCTCGGGCTTATACCTTCATTTCGTTACCAAATGTTCGACAATGCCGGGGTGGACTTTTCCTTTGGGTTACTACAATATCGCCACAAGGTCAAGGATTCGCGCAATGACCAGGCGGAAAACAGAACCAGTGAATTCCGAACCAGCTTTGCTCCTGAAAACTGGACAATCGGTTTTTGGATGACGTTTTAGAAGAAAGTACAAAAAAGGGAGTATCTATCATCAAGACCTCCCTTCTTTCTTTCTGTTGTGGAGAATATCGGGCTCGAATGCCGTCCGCTATGCGGACGAGCACCCTCGAAAAACTTCGCAAATCTGAGATTTGCGGTTTTTCGGGGCCGATGACCTCCTGACTGCCATTCGCCCAGTTAATCAAAATATCTCCAAAGTAAAATCTTGAAATCATGCCTGACAATAAACC
>JAIPBX010000084.1 GCA_021738485.1 Bacteroidales bacterium
CGTTTTCACTGTAAGGAGAAATCTTTATCGTTTGCGCCCTCGATAATATGGTCGATATGATTTGGTCGGAATGATTGGCGACCAATAAAAACAGCGTTTTCTCAGGGGGTTCCTCCAGTATTTTCAGGATTCGCGGAGCTGCTGCATGATAGAGGTATTCCACCATCCATATAACCATGACTTTGTATTCCGCTTCATAGCTTTTGTAATTGAGCGTATCGAGAATGCTGCGGGCATCATTGGTGTTGATCATCCCCTGTTTGTTCTCAATGCCGATTTTCTCATACCATTCCCCGGGAGACAGATGGTAGTCCTTTTCATCAAGGGCTTCTCTCCATTTTTTCAGGTAAAAAGCGTTCTGACTGGACACTTCCTTGTCTTTAACCTCTTTTACTTTAGCTACGGGGAAAATGAAATGGAGGTCGGGATGGATTAATTTTTCGTACTTAATACACGAGGGGCATGTCCCGCAAGAATCTCCGTCTTTTTTGTTCCGGCAATTGATATATTGCGCATAAGCCAGCGCCAAAGCCAGATTACCGCTACCTTCCCTTCCCAGAAAAAGCTGGGCATGACTGATGCGGTTTTCCTCCACCGTTTGTACAAGCCGTTTTTTCTCTTCTTCTAAGCCGTATATATCGCTGAATTTCATTAATTCCTTTGCTATTTAAGGTTCAAAGATAAAAAAAATGAAAGCCTGTTAACAGGGTAATAAAATATAGAAAGGATATAAATTCCAGAAGCAAATGTTTTTAAAAGGATACATTATTCAGGAAGTACGGTTCCTCTGTAGGGGATTATGAAACAATAACACCGATTCATAAAATCCGGAAAATAATATTACTCAGCGGGAAATATGGAACATTTCGCCAAAAGTTCGCATATTTGCGTCATTATTATTTCTTGATTATGAATGCAAGAAGATTTCTAAAACAAAAGCAGACCTTAAAAGAATAAAAGCGAAAAAAGTATGCACAGTCTTTCGATCGTTATACCCGTCTATAATGAACAAAACTCCATCATCCCCACCATTGACAATATTAATACAATGATGGCTGAAACGGATATTGATTATGAACTGATTATTGTCAACGACGGCTCTTCTGATGACACAAGCCGGGTGTTGAAAGAGTATACGAATAATTTTAAGCTTGTGGAACATCAGTACAATAAAGGATACGGTGCTGCCTTGAAAACCGGCATTTTGGCCAGCAGTCATGAGATTATTGCCATTACCGATGCCGATGGGACGTATCCGATAGAGTATATTCCCCGGATGTATGAGGAAGCAAAAGACTACAACATGGTTGTTGGTCGCCGCCCGTTTAAGCAACTGCCCACGTTGACCAAACCGGCCAAATGGTTTATTACCAAACTGGCCAGTTACCTTGCGGAATTCAAAATTCCCGATATCAATTCCGGATTGCGGGTTTTCTGGAAAAAAGATGCCCTGCGGTTTTTTCATATCATCCCCTCAGGATTTTCTTTCACCACAACCATTACGTTGTCGATGCTTACAAGTGAGCTGGAAGTGAAATACTTTCCTATCGAATACATGAAGCGGGAAGGAAAAAGTAAAATACGACCTATCTACGATACGTTGAATTTTATTCAATTGATTGTCCGGACTATTGTCTATTTTAATCCATTGAAGGTTTTTATCCCGCTGGCCATTATTCTGGCTTTTATAGGTTTGGTACTGTTTGTAGCCAGCTATTTATGGCTTCCTTATGTGCTCAACTCAACGGTAGCCATTATTCTGATTTCGGCTATCCAGGTGCTGGCTATTGGTGTGCTGGCAGATTTAATCAACCGCAAGAGCAACGCCGCCAGCTTAAGCCAAATCGATGCCCTGATTGAACAACATAAAAAAGAGAACAAAGAATGACAAAAGACTTGCGTGACGTATACGGCCAAAAAGCCATTTCACAGATACCCCGATTATTAGGGAACATGGATAGAAATCCCTTTTCACCGACCTATGGATGTTTTCACAGGGATTACTGGTTAGATAAAACCTCCGATTTCCCGGATGCTGTAAGGCAGTTTGGCGTACATGCCTTAGCACTGGTTTATAAGTATGACTTCCCGGGTAGTATCTACCAGGGTCAGCCTAAAATAAGAGACTGGACGATTGCTGCTATGGTTTTTTGGAGCAAGATTCAGCATAAGGACGGCTCCTTTGATGAGTTTTATCCCTATGAGAGAGGATGGGTAGGACCCACCGCTTTTACGATGTTTACCATTATTGAGGCTTTCCAATTGCTGAAGGAAGAAATCAACGAGGAAGATGCCCAAACGATAAAGCAGGCCATCAGCAAATCAGCCCATTTCATAGCCGCCGGCGAGACCGAGGAAGACCACCTGGCCAACCATCACGCCATGGCTGCTATGTCGGTTTGGAAAGCTTACGAATTGCTGGGCGTACCGGAGCTGAAAAAAGGTTATGAGAAATTGTGGACGACCTTCAAAACCTATCATTATGAAGATGAAGGCTGGTCGCGGGAATATGACGGTGTGGACCCCGGCTATCTCTCTGCAACCGTTTCTTTCCTGGGAAAAATATACAAATCGAATCCCGACCCGGAAATCCGGAAAGTAATGGAAGAGTCGGTGAATTTTTCCGCCTATTTCGTTTACCCGAACGGGTTTTATGCCGGCAGTGCCGGAAGCCGCAACACACTGCATTTCTATCCCCACGGGTATGAGATACTGGGTAAGGAGATGCCGCTGGCCAATGCCATAGCCCAAAAGATGCTGAAAGGATTGAGTGAAGACAAGCTGGTTCCTCCTGAAATTATTTCGGATCGTTATGTCTTTTACCGTGTTCCGGAGTTCCTGCTGGCCTATCTCGATTATACCGCACCGCAGGATGAACCGGCGAAAGTGCCATACGAGCAGGACGATTTCGAACGCTTCTATGACCGCTCTCGTATTTATACGGCCGTACGTGGTGATTATTACATCCTGGCCAACCTGGCCAAAGGCGGGGTAATAAAGGTTTTTAACCGTAAAACCGGTGCGTTGCTGGTCAACGACGGCGGCATAATCGGTCGGCTGGACAATGGAAAAGTAGTGACCTCCCAGTGGGTGGACCCTTCCTACCAAACGAAGGCCGAAAATTCGGAAGGCAACATAAAGGGGCAGTTTCACCTGGTGCCTTCCAACAAACTCTTTACTCCGTTTAAAAACATTCTGTTCCGGGCCACTCTTATCGCCATTGGCTGGATACCCGCCATGGCCCACTGGCTGAAGGGGCAAATCCGAAAATCATTGATTCTCGGGCAACGAAGTATACCGGTTTCTTTTGAGCGTACGTTCCAACTGGATGGAAATCAATTTACCATTAAAGATAAGCTGGCTGTGAAAGGTTTATACATTTTCAAAAATCTTTCCTTTGGTGATGAGTTTTTTGTACGATATGTTCCCCAAAGTCGCTATTTTCAATCGCAGGAGCTGGAAGTGGAGGCATACGTTCCGAATAATAAAACAGTGCAACAACTGAATAGCAATAAGGAGCTTGAAATAACACGGACGACAGACCTGGAAACGAAAGAACAGAAGGTGGAGGTGTAACGCCCCAAAAATGATAGGATTATGAACAGAAAGGTATTTCTCATACGGAACTACTGGGATAAACTCAAAAAGGTGTTGGTCAGCGCCGAAACTTTTCGTTTTTACTGGCGTACTTATGTGCTGAGTAAGACGGAGAACGTTTCGCCGAGCTTGTACATCATCTCCTATCCCAAATGCGGCCGAACCTGGTTGCGCATCATGCTGCAGAAATACGCCGAGCTGATAGGCCATACCCCCCGATTTTTCAACGATAGCGCGCTGGTAGAGATTTCCGAAGATTGGATAGCCAAGTTTGAGCACGATGTTGGAAACTGGGTGCCGGCACCGCCCAAGCTGGAAGATGTGGTTTTTAACAAAGAAAAATACCGGGGCACCAAGGTCTTGTTTCTCATCCGCGACCCGCGCGATGTGCTCGTATCGAGCTGGTACCACCTGAGGTACAGGGAAAATATATACTCCAAAGGGCTTGCCGACTTTATCTATGAAGATTTGGTAGGGATTGGCAAAGTTATCCGGTTTTTCAATGTGTTTTATGAAAACCGGGAGGTTCCGGAGGGTTTTAAAGTGATGAGCTATGAGAAATTCCATACCGATGCGCTGGGGCAATTGCTGGAGCTGCTGGAGTTTGCCGGTTTTCCAATTGACAAAGAGAAAGCGCAGCAAGCGGTAGAGGCCAGCAAGTTTTCCAATATGTCGAAGATGGAAACCAGCGGCTCCCTCAAAGAACCGTGGATGAAGCCCGGCGCCAAAAACCAGGCGAATTCCAAGAAAATCCGCAAGGGAAAAGTCGGGGGCTTTCGCGAAGAGCTCGATCAAATGCATATCGATTATCTTAACCAACAAATCAAGGAGAACCTGCACCCGGACTTAATCGCTATGATGCCGGAATCGGATTTTGAGAAATAATAGAACAAACATGAGCAAACCGACCAAAACCATAAAATGGGTGCGGCACATTGTGCTGTTGATTGTTGGCTTTGCTTTGTTTGCAGGTTTTATCTATTTCATCAACGAAGAGTCCATTCAAAAACTTAAAGAGATTCAGTGGGTTCCTGCGGTCGGGGCATTGCTGGCTACGCTGGGTATTACCTCCTCCATCGCTTTTCGGTGGGGGACGATTGTTAATGCTCTCGAAGGGCGCAAACTCGCTTCGTGGCATCAGTATTATCACTATTTTATCCAGAGCCGGGCCCTGGGATTTCTCCTTCCCAAAGACGTTACCGATTTTGGGGTGCGCATTTTGTGGTTGAAACGCAGCCATAAAAGCAGCCTGTCGGATGCCGGTGTTTCGGTGTTTATCGACCGCCTCTACGACCTGATGGCTATGCTCATCATGCTGGCGTCCGTGATTCCGTATTGGCTGGGGTGGCTGAATGCAGGGTATACGGCCCTGCTGATGGTCGCTATCATTGTTGGTTTTGGCTATCTGTTGGTATACCGGCAGAACGACTTGCTGTGGCTAATGCAGCAGATGCTGAATCTGGCGCTTCGGTTGTTTGCTGTCGTACCTTTCATTCGCAAGCGGTTGCCGGAGGGAATTGATATTCCCGACTTCGGAAAAAAGACGACCGTTCGCATCTATTCCGCCAGCATTTTGAAGATGGGCTTGACGATGACCCGTTTTGTGATGTTTGCTTTTGCGCTGAACATTATGGTTAATCCCGAAATTATTATCCTCGGCACGCCTCTGGGGCAATTAGGTTATTTGTTCTCCTTTACCCCCGGCGGATTGGGTATTTTTGAAGCGGGATGGTATGGGATCCTTCAGCTCGCCGCCGTATCCACTCAAACGGCATTGCTGTTTGTGGTAGGGCAGCGGATACTTACTATCGCTGTTATTTTAATACTGGCCTTTGTGAGCCAGGGGGTGTTTGGGTTACGGAGAAATGCATCTGCCACTACATAATCAATCGATTCGTATTAACTTTTTTGTCATTTTTCTCTCTGATCACTTACAGAGTTTTTTAAACAACGAATCGAGCGGCCATACCCTATGGTTACCCAATCCAGAAAAAACTCATCCCTGTATTTTCTCAGTTTTGCTTCAAAAACTGATGTACTATCCAGCGAAGATGATGCAAAAAAACATTTTTGATTTAGGTTAGCATAAGTGTTGCTAGGTCTGATGAATCCGGCAGGAAGCGCCGTAAAATTGTAAACGTCAGTTCCATTATGATTATACCCCCAACCTGATTTACTTTTAAGCTTTTCGCCACCATTTCCGTATCCAACAACTTGACTAAGCCTTTCCCATTCGACTTTTGTCGGAATGTGCCAACCTTCCGGGCATATTCCCCGGTTTCCTTCCTCCTCAGAATAATCCATCAATTCATACCATTTATAAAGGCCGCCATACTCATCGCATTTGGCCAGGCTATCATCGTAGCAGTATTTTTCTATCGTGTTGTTATTCAAAGAATTTTGATCACTTTCTATTTGTGTCCCGATATTCAGGTTTTCTGCCATCCAGCATTGTTTATCTATCATCACTGCTTCATATTCCTTCCCATCTCTGGGATCGGTAAATGTTTCCGGGCAGTCTAGCTTGGTGGAAAAACTCCATATTGGTCCTTCAACGCTGTTACCATGAGTATCATAAGCATTTACCTTCCAGTAATAAACGGTGTTAGGCTTGAGACCCACTGCAGAAAAAGATTCCTGGCTTTGAAAATCTCCAGCAGCAGGAGGATCATCTGGTTCCCCCAAAAATACTTTGTAATATATGGAATCTCCTTCAATATCCATACAATCCCAGGATAAAGTAACATAGTATTCCTGCCAATCAGCATTGTTTTTAGGTGAAGGATTGTAAGGTTTTCTGGGAGGTTGGTTTATATGTTGATAATCTCCTTTTACACACCTTATGCTAAACGCCCAATCTTTATGTGGGTTTTTACCGCGAAAAACTTTATCGTAATAATTATCGAATCCTCGATCCCAGATATGATTACGGTCTGCTTCTGATGAAGTCCAGAATAACCCGGCCAGGTTTAATGTGTAATAGGTTGCACTGTCAAATCGATACCCTCCCGGTAAGATAGAGAATCCATAAATGTCTGATCCGGGCCAATCACCCCCTAAACTGTCACTTCTTAACTTATAAGCTGCATCATAGCCACGCCTATCCGTTTGTTGCCATTCCTGATCAGGATAGTTGTATAGACTGTCGGCAGCTCCTTCCAGCATCATCCACTCCTCATCCGTAGGAATATGCCACCCATCCGGACAAATCCCCTGGCTGCCCGGAACAATAGAGTACCCCATCATCTCACTCCATTGATACAAACCACCATATTTTGAGCAATTGACAGGATTATTATTATAACAGAATTTTTCGATGGTATCATTATCCTTCATATCATGGCCTGTGATTTGTACCCCAACATCCAGGTTCTCCTTTAGCCAACACTGATTATATATCTGAACGGTTTGGTACTGCTTACTATGATAGGTCACAAAGGGTTCGTCAATGCATGGGATATTTGTGGCAAACTGAAAAATATAAGTAGTGTCGCTTTGCGGGGAGTCAAATAGCGGAGACGCTTCCGTATCTGCATAGCCAATAAATGATAATCTGTCATCGTGATGATACATAAAGTTGGTTTTTTGCTTTTGTGATTTATAGCGAGCCGAACTAAGGTTATGTTCTGTGTGTTCTAAAGTTTCCCGGTTAACGCCATTACTTTTGTTTAAAATTTTAATGCTGGTATACCTGTTTTTCCAAATAACTGAAAACAGGTAAAGTTTTTGATTGCCGGGTTGGAATCTAAATGTGTGTAATCCTTTATCAAGTATTTTTTCTCGTTTGATGAGTTTACGACCCTGGATGTCGTATATCATAAAGCGGACAAAATCTTTTTCCGGAATGTAAAGGGGTATTTTAGTAGAGTTTGTTACAGGATTGGGATAATTCTGATATACTTTAAAATTTTTATTTTGTAAAGTATGTTCGGGAATACTCACTGTAGAGTCAAGCGTAAGGGTGGTATCCGGATAGTATAAAGTCGTGTCAACCTGTTTGTTCTGATTGACAATTAATATACTATCAAGCTGATGATAATATGTACTGTCTTTTCCTGTGAATGATATGTCAACAATAAGCTTTTGGCTATAAATATTATATGAAGTGATAAAAGCAACAAATAGGAAAATTAATCGTGATTTCATATAAAAGGTAATTTTGTAATGAGTATTAATTAAAATGCATTCCAGCTACGATATTTATTTTATTAGTAGTTTTTTGACATATCGATGATTTGGATTCGTAATGACTACCAAATAAAGCCCTGCGCTAAATCGGGCCGTATTAATTTTTACTGCGGATTTACCGGAATCCCAATACTCCTGATGGACGGGCTGCCCTGTTCGGTTGAAAATCTTGATTGAGCAGTTTTTTGATAATGCTTTGATGGGTTTAATCTTGAAGAAATTATCAGCAGGATTGGGAAAGAGTTTAATATGATCATTTCCGTATTCATTTTCAATACCAACATTGTTTTGAATATGAATATCAGCTGCAAAAGCTTTTAATTTGAGTGAAGCACTGCCTGTCACGTTAATTTTGAACCAGCAAAAAAATGATGTATCAGCTCTATTAACTCTTCCACCCACATACCGTGTTCCAAAATCCAACCAGTCGTTAAATAAATAGGTAACGATAAAACCGGAATATTGATGATAACGTGTGAAATATACATTAGATTTAGTAAATTGTAAACCATTATGTAGTGTGTCGCCATATTGAAATGGTTTTCCTACACGTGAAAAGGTAGTGTCTACATGCCATTCGTGAGTGTTGGATGTATCTACTCTTCCATAAATGACTTCATTTTCCCCATAGGGTTTAATTTTTGTATAATATGCGTCAAGTCCATTGGAAGTAAAGTATTGCACCTGGAATCTAAAATCGGAAGAATCATTGTTATCAACATCTACATCATATCCCGGAATACTATAATCATTGCCACCATTCGACAAATAAATAGTTGAACTGGTATCATAATCATAGATAATATCGTTGTAATGCCCTACTATAAAAACAGAATCCTGCGCTAAAACATTAGTTAAAAGTCCAATAATAGTAAGGGTTAGTATAGTAGTTATTCTTGTATTCATTGGTGTTTAAGTTTTGGGATAACTAAGATATGATAATTTTTTTTCTAAGAAAAATTTGATTTGATTATTATTTAAATTGACGTTATAAATACTATATATAAAGGTGCAATTGTATAAATTTTGTTAGCTTTGTAAAAAGCAGTTACCCGAAGTTTTTCATTGTTGTGATGCGGAGTTGACTAAGGTTTGGGATTGAGCACATAAATTTTTATAATAAGCTCGTGCTTAAAAAAATAAAATCCGTGTTTATTGATAGAACAAACTCACAAGATTTTTTAAATTGAAAAATCCTTTACTGGCTACATGAAATCAAAAAACGATTTATTTGCAGTTGCGATAGGAGCAGTTTTTCTCTGTTTTTTTCTTTTCTATAACCGATACCCGATAGCTTATGTCGATACAGGAGCCTATATACTCAAAGCATTTGTAGGAAAATTCACTCAGGATCGTCCTATGTTTTATGGGTGGTTTATTCAGCACATCAGTTTAAAGGAATCACTTTATTTGGTCTCCTTTGCCCAAGGGTTGCTTATTTCTTCGCTGGTGTTGTTGTTTTTTAAGTATTTCATGAATAGAGGACAGTACACTGTGTATTTCGTTGTTTTCATTATCCTCATATCCTTTTTTACCGGAGCTTCCTTTCATGTTAGCCGGCTAATGCCTGATGCTTTTACCCCTGTTTTCTTACTATCAATGATTTTATTGCTTTATGTGAGAAAGATGAAGCTTATTGAGGTCTTTTATGTTTCCATATTGTATGTTTATAGTATGGTATCCCATAATACTCACATGATGTTAAATATTTTATTAATTGTCGTAATTATCTTTTATCTGGTAGTTCAATTGATTCGTAAAAAACACTTTATATTTCCTGTTAAACGATTGCTACTGGTTGGTTTGCTAACCGGTTTTGGATTTTTACTTTTATCTTTATCCGCTTTGCAGTATAATGGCAAATTTGGAGTGGATCAGGGAGGTCATGTATTTATGATGAATCGCCTTCTCAAAATGGGCTTACTTGAACCCTATCTGGAAGAGTATTGCCCTGAGAAAGATTATAAAATTTGTCAATATGAAATTGACCGAAAAGGATTTCTTTGGAATAATGAAAAAAGCCCTGTCTATAAGCAAGGAGGATGGGATGAAACTAAAAAACAATACAAAAGAATTATCTTTGACCTCTTAACAACACCAAAATATACAAGAAAATTTATTGCCAGAAGTGTAGAGGGGGTTTTTAAACAGTTTTTCAGTTTTGAAATAGGGAACAGAGGGCCTTATGGAAAGGACTCCTGGCCTTATAAAAATATTGAAAGGTTTTATTCTGACCAAGCGCATAGTT
This sequence comes from Bacteroidales bacterium, assembly GCA_021738485.1. Classification (GTDB taxonomy): domain Bacteria; phylum Bacteroidota; class Bacteroidia; order Bacteroidales; family JAIPAH01; genus JAIPAH01. Next base: position 10,034 of record JAIPBX010000084.1, read on the forward strand.
TTTTAAGTTCAAAACAAAATAATGGCTTATTGGAAACGTACCTGGAACGCCTGAATACTTCTCAATATATTCTTATTACACTTTCTTTTATTATTTTGTCTGTTTGGATATTTAATCACAAGTTATGGAATAAACTTTCTCAAGATAATAAACATCTTATTATTTTCATATTAATTGCAGTTGTAGCTAATGCCATTATCACCGGGACCTTTACAAACATAAGAAACAGGTTTCAAAGCCGGGTTATTTGGTTAATTGTCTTACCCGCATTCATGATAGTGGTTAATTATGGTAAGGCGTGGTTTCACTCAAAATTTATTAAATCGAAAACCAATACGAAAGTAGAATGACGGTGAGTGCTGTAATACATACCATTCTGGATAGCTTTATGAAATAAAATTTTTACTTTTGCAGGGTATCCATTTGAAACAACAGATAAAATTATGAAATACAATCTTTCCCGACTAAAGAATTCCGAAAGACTTATCTTTTTCATCATAGCGGTGTTGAATGCATTGCCTATCTTTCTGTTCAAATTTTTTCCGTCGATGGACGGAGCGGTACATACCTATAATGCGCAAAATATCATTGAATTGCTAACCAATTCGGGGAGCAGACTTCATGAATACATGGCTTTCAACCCCGATATTGTCCCGAACTGGGGCGGGCATATCCTGTTATCGTTATTCAGCCTCGTTTTTCCGGCTTATATTGCCGAAAAACTGATGTTTCTTACCTACTTCATTGGGTTGCCCTATGCTTTTAGGTTTTTAATTACCACAGGGCTAAAGCAAAAACCGTATCTAGCTTATTTGATTTTTCCCTTGACTTATACTTTCCTACTGGGATTGGGTTTTTATAATCTCAGTCTGGCTCTTGCTCTGCTTTTCATTAATATAGCTTTTTGGGAGCAACATAAAGAGAATTTATCGATTAAAAATCTCATCTTGTTCTTTCTGCTTATCTCTGTACTTTATTTCACCCATATGTTTGTCTATGTGGTATTCGGACTTACCATACTGATATTTTTTATCCGCGAACTGCTGACTGAAATGGCTATAGGCGAAGGGTTTCAGCTTCAGAAACACCTGAAAAGAGCGTTATTTGTCATTATTGGATTTTCGGTGACCCTTATTCTACTGGTGAAACAGTTATTCTTCTCCGGAGAGTTTACTTTGAAGGGCGAATCAAAGTCATTATCGTTGGATAAACTTCTGGACGGAATATGGCATGTTAGGGGCTCGATCATATACAGCAAAGGGGAAGAAGGCACCGTAAACGTGGTTTTCTTTGTAGTACTTGTTTTGCTGACCCTTTTTATTGTTGTAAAGAGGTTACGGAAAAAACAACTGCATAATGTCAAGGGAGCGGATGCATTTATTCTGACTGCTTTGGTGCTTTTGGTGCTTTACTTTGTTATCCCCAATAACCTTCCGGGGAAAGGTGGCCACATGTCATTCCGTTTTATTATAGTTTTTTTCTTAATGTGGGTGGCTTGGGTAGCTTCCCACAAAATACCCCGCTCTCTGATGATTCCGGCGGTAGCCTTGGCCTTGGCAGTGACCTTTGTAACCCTCTCGCGCCGATCGGTGCGGATTAACCGTTTAAGTAATTCGGCGGAAGAGATTTATACTATCTCCGAAAAAGTAGAACCCGAAGCCGTGGTATTACCGTTAAACTATTCTAAAAACTGGTTGCATCCTCATTTCTCCGGATATCTGGGGTATAAGAAATCGGTGATTATTATGGAGAATTATGAATTGAGTAAGGAAGTATTTCCCTTAGTGTGGAACCCGAATATGCCTAAGGTTCTGCTGGGAGATAGGCGTTGGAATCAGACCTGCACCTATTGGAAGAGCAATAACAAGAATAAATCAAAAGTTGACCGGATCGACTACGTTTTCTTTTGGGGCAATAAAACCGACAAATGCCGCAAACAACTGGAGAACCTGGTTGAAAAAAACTATCACCGTGTGGCCGAAACCCAACACGGTGATTTATATAAGCGAAATCAATAGGATTTATTCTATCCACATATCGTGGATGACGCCTTTTATGTCTTTTTTCGGGTAAGGAATATTGTTTTGATGAAATGGCGTAAATGGCCACCAATCGCCATGATGAAACTCCTGCGAAACCATCATTATCATCTGATTATTCGGGATTTTAGTAACAGTTTCATCCATATATCCCACTGTTTTGAGATTATCAAGGTCGGGGCCGACTTTCCAGACAATGCTGTCGGGATACCACCCGATTTCGTAATAATAGTGGTTCCCCTGGAACATTTCATTCTCATTCACCGGTTTTTTCGAGGTAAGCGCCCTGTAGGTGTCATACCACCGATGTAGTAAAAAGTCTTGTCCGCCATATTCCATCTCCGGTTCACCAAAACTGGGAGGATCCTGGCAGGCAAGGTCCCAGTTAGTACAAGCTACAATGATATTATCGGTTTTGGCCGGGTCATAATTTTTCTTCTTTTTCGACCAGTATTTCGATTCTTTTACTATTTCGATATCAATCTCCGAGTACGTTGCCCGATCGACATATTGAATGTTTTCTTTATCGCCACCCCCTTTGGCGACATATCCCTCTTCGCAGAGGTTGCGCTTGTTCCAGCTGCGGCGGCTTTCGGTAAATAACCAGAAAGCGTTAGTGACGCCGTTCCAAACGTTATGCTTATTGATGAGTTCAGGAAAGTTGATTTTTCCACGGAATTTCCCGTAAGTGAGTCCGATGCGTGTTTCAATGGCGATCTGTTGTTTCTTGGGCTTTTCTTTTCCTTTGTTCCCGGGGTTTACGAGCGTGATGATGTTTTCTTCCGCGTCCGGCAGAATCGTGCTGCACGAATATTCCGGGTTAGCCGGGTAATCCTTTACGCGCCTGTCATCATATTTTTCTTTGTTCGCATAAAACTCCTCTCGGGTGTAATCATCCTTAAAAATATCCTTTACAACCGGGATATTTTTAAAAGGCCAGTCTTTGTTGATGTAGTTAAAATGGTGCTTGTAATGAGCGTTTCGGAAAAGGTCGAGCGACGGGCCGCAAAGGCTGTCATAGCACTTGGGTTCCGAATTGTTGGAAAAACTCACGAAAACGCCATTGCCAGGCACCATATGCGTGGATGCCTTTAGGTATTTATCTGCTTTTACCGCAATAACATTCTTCAATGCCGAGCCTTCACCATGCAGGAAATAGTAGTAGGGATTCATGAAGATGCTGTCATTGTTTCGTTTACTGATGTCTGTAATATAATCCGGCAATTCTTCTAATGCCTTCTCCGTGGCCACAACAATCAGGAAGCTGTAAACGCCCATGCGCGGGTTTCTTTTCCACCGGTTGTTGTAGCTTTTATCACCATTTTTAATGGTGTGTCTTGCATCCAGGTAAAGTTGCTTTTCTAATTCTATGTTATTATTCTTAGCTTTTTTCTTCACTTTAGATAACCAATCGGGGTTGCTTTTTATAGAGTTGATAATTTCAAATAGTTTTTCTGAGCGGGGAGATTTGCCGAAATACCTTTTTTCGTTTCTGGGATTGCCAATAATACGGAAAGCATCCTTCACTTCCGTTGATTTTTCGGAACCTATGGAAGCTGTCTCTTTAAAACCCACACTTACATCTTTCCAACTTCCGTAGAAATTTTCGGCAGCTTCACGGTTATATTTTGGCTTAGTCATTGTTTTTTTTGTGACCTCATGTTTATATGATTCGTTGTGGTAATAGATTTTGTAGAAATACTTTCTTTTCTTGTCATTTTTATTAGTTAGCTTAAATTTAAAATGAAATTTTCCATCAGGGGATTGATTGACAGTAGGTATCCGTATTCCTTTAATAACGGCATCAGACAAATCCACTTTCAAGGGGATAGTATCATTTGTTATTTCACTTTGTAGATTAACAAATGGGTCAAAAGATTTTATTGTAAAGCTCGTCTTTTGTCCTTCATCACATGATGCTATTGTAAAAAAAAGTACCAATAAAAGGCCGCTGAAAAAAATGCTGTTTAATCTCATCATTATTATTGATATTGTTTTGTATTATTATCGTTTTGGGAAAGTAAATATACAAAATGAAAC
>JAIPBX010000013.1 GCA_021738485.1 Bacteroidales bacterium
AGCGGCACTCGATATAGAGCCATTGCCATGGGGCCGATCCCCAGCCGATATGATGGGTTATATGAATTCTTAATGGACAATAACAGAATAAACATACAAGAAAAGGTCTTTTCTGATGATCTGGTAGGGGAACAGTTTCTCCCTGATGAGGAAAAACGCTTCAGTTCAGAAACATTCTCTAAAAAAGAATTGGAAGTACTCAATCAGGTTGCAGAACGATTTCAGCAAACCACAACAAAAGAAATCATTGAAATAAGCCATCAGGAAAAAGCCTGGCAGGATAATCATAGCGATCACAATCTGATTGATTATAGATATAGCTTTGATCTTAAAGATTCACTTTCTACCCATTAATGTATTTACGTTTCGCATTTCTTTTCAAATCATGAATATTAATTTTTTATTAAAAGATTGTTTTTGTAAATACTTCTATATCAGATTCTAATATTTTCCAATTATGCTATGCAACTTTCTTAGTGAATCTTGGTACCCTTGTGTCTTAGGGGCCTTCTAGAATGACGGCCACCAAGGCTCAAAGACACAAAGAAACACTAAGCTATAACTTATTTGATGATAAATTATTGCAAATTAATATTTCACAATCCTAACTTTTAGGTTGTAGCTTAGGGCCGAAGGGTTATGTTGGAGGCAGCCTCTTTTTTTTGTGCGCCGTGTAGGAATAAATGATCTGGTGGTGGCGTGGTCCATTGAACGGGAGGGAAGTAACTGTGCCCCTGATATTTTTTTCACTTACTATAAATCATTACTCGAGAGATTTTTACCTTTAACCTGGTGAAAATCCTTATTTTAGCTATGCCATAAATCGATAAAATCATTATTTTTATCATAATTAAATAGTGACAGACAAAGGAGTAAAACAATGAAAACACTTTATATCGTCAGACATGCTAAATCTTCCTGGGATTATCCTCACCTTAGGGATGAGCAACGTCCTTTGCTGGAAAAGGGGAAGAAGCGCACCAAAAGAATTATTGATGAGCTTTTGAGACGGGAAACGGTAGTGGATTTGATAATTTCAAGTCCGGCGGTCAGAACTATGGAAACGGCCCGGATTATTGGAAACGCTTTGCGCCACTCCGAAGACGAGATTCAGCAAGACAGTGTGCTTTATTTTTCCGATGCCGAAAGGCTTTTCAACCTGTTTTTTGATCTTCCGGCGCGCGTTGAATCACTGATGATTGTCGGGCATAATCCAACTTTGACTAATTTTGTTAATCATTTTCTGAAAGATAAGATAGATTCGTTACCCACCTCAGGGGTGGTTTGCATTGATTTTAATACGGATAAGTGGGAGGAAATCGATTCGATGAATAGTAAACTGCGGTTCTATATCACTCCCAAAATGTTGACAAAATCGAAAAAGAAATAAGATAAGTTAGAGGATAGGGAAGTATGATAGCGCTTGATAATAAGAAGTTGATAAATCGTGAAATAAGTTGGTTGCATTTTAACGGACGGGTATTGCAGGAAGCAATAGATCCTGCCACTCCCCTCCTGGAGCGGGTTAAATTTCTGGGGATTTTTTCCAACAACCGGGACGAGTTTTTCAGGGTGCGCATTGCCACGCTGAAGCGGATGCTGAAGTACCGGGAGATAGAGGGCCAGGATACAAAGCCTGTGCAGCATGTGCTGGATGAAATCGACCGGATTGTGAAGGAGCAGGAGCGCACTTTTACAATGACATACCGGAAGATAGTGCTTGAGCTTTACCGGGAGAATATCGTATTGCTTAATGAAAAGCAGCTTACCGAACAACAGGGTAAAATTGTACGTAAACATTTCCGCGAGAAGGTCAGACCTTATCTTTTCCCGATAATGATTGATATGCTTGAAAATATTTCAACGCTGAAAGACAAATCTATCTACCTGGCTGTCGTTTGCAAGGACTCCCGCGATGAGAACAACGTAGATTATGCGCTGGTGAAGGTTCCTTCCAAAGTTCATTCACGTTTTTTTACATTTCCCCCCGAAATAGGGAGGAATTACATGATTTTGCTGGATGATATCATCCGTTATTGCCTTGATGATGTTTTCGGGGTTTTTGGTTTTGATACCTTCGAAGCCTATACAATCAAATTTACCCGCGATGCGGAATTGGATTTGGATTACGATGTGTCCAAGAGTTTTGTGGAGGCCATGTATGAAAGCGTCAAGAAACGCAAAAGAGGGAACCCGGTGCGTTTTGTGTATGACGAAAAGATGCCCAAAAAACTTATCAAGAAACTCCGGAAAAAGCTGAGCCTGAAAAATGATGATGATATACGTCCCGGCGGGCGATACCATAACTTTAAGGATTTTATGGAGTTTCCGGATTTTGATAAACCCGAGCTTTATTTTGAGCCTATGCCGCCGATGTTTCACCCCGACCTGCCCATAAACCAGAGCATTTTTGATGCGCTCAAGCAGAAAGATATTATCCTGCATTATCCTTATCAGTCCTTTCAACATATTGTGGATTGGCTGAGAGAAGCTTCCATTGATCCCAGGGTCACAACCATAAAAATGACTTTTTATCGCACGGCACGTTATTCCAATGTAGTGAATGCGCTGGTTAATGCTGCCAGGAGCGGTAAGTCGGTCACCGTTTTTATGGAGCTTCAGGCCCGCTTCGACGAGGAGGCGAACATTCAGCTAACCGAAAAATTCCAGGAAGAAGGAGTGAAGGTTATCCAGGCTATCCCCGGTTATAAGGTGCATTCCAAGCTTATTTTTATCCGGCGGCGCGAAGAGCAGGGGAATATGAACTACGTAAATATTAGCACCGGCAACTTCAATGAATCTACGGCCAGATTGTATGCCGATGATTCAATTCTTACGGCCAACCAGGAAATAGCCGACGATGTCAATCGCACTTTCCAGTTGTTTGAAGAACGCTACGTACAGCCGCAACTGGACGCGTTGATTACCGCTCCTTTTTATATGAGGGAATTTTTTATGGAGATGCTGGATAACGAAATGCGGCATGTGATGCAAGGACGTGAGGCCTGGGTGGTGTTAAAACTCAACAATCTTACAGACCGGGCTATCGCTGATAAAATTTATGAAGCTTCCCAGGCAGGGGTGAAAATTACGCTCATAGTCAGGGGTATTTGTGTGATAATCCCCGGAATTGAAGGGTTAAGCGATAATATAGAAGCCTTTAGTATTGTGGATCGTTTTCTTGAGCATAGTCGTGTCCTGGTGTTCCATAATAACAACGACCCGAGATTCTATATCACCTCTGCCGATTGGATGCCACGAAACTTTGATCATAGGATAGAGACCTGCATGCCGATCTATGATAAAAATATTCAGAAGGAATTAATGGATATGCTGAAGATTCAGATGCGGGATAACCAGAAAGCCCGTAATATCAGTAAAGAAAGCCCGAACCAATACCGCGATACGGGCGAGGAAGAGGGAATTCGCTCACAGGTAGAAATCTATAAATATCTTAAACAAAAACACTCAACAAAAGTAAAAACCGTAGAGCAAGAAGATTAGCCGCATGTTATACGCTGCCATTGATATAGGGTCGAATGCTGTTCGTTTGCTGATAGCAGAGACCCGGAAAGAGGAGGAAGGAGTGAAACTTAGTAAGCAAAATTTGGTGAGAGTGCCTATACGCCTCGGGAAAGATGTGTACAGCAGGGGATATATTACCTCGTCAAAAGAGGAGGATTTTATAAATACCCTGAAAGCTTTCAAGTTGTTGATGGAGGTTTATGGTCCGGAGGATTACAGCGCCTGCGCCACCGCTGCCGTGAGGGAAGCAACAAACGGTAAAAAAATCCTGGAAAGAATCGAAAAAGAAACCGGGTTTAGTATCCGTGTCATTGATGGGCTGGAGGAAGCCCGCATCATTCGAAACAATAATACTTTACCCGATAAAAAGGAGGATTTACTCACACTGTTTGTTGATGTGGGAGGCGGAAGCACGGAGTTGTCCGTGAAGTCGAAAGAGAAGTTGCTGGAGCAAAAATCATTTAATATCGGAACTATCCGCCTTTTGAATGGAAAAGTGGATAAGGATTTATGGAAAGACCTGGAACGGTGGCTCATGCAATTTGACTATGCTTTTGGAAAAATTAACCTGTTGGGGTCGGGAGGGAACATAAAAAAACTGACCAAGCTTTTCGGACGCCCGCAAGAAAGTGTGCTTATCTACAACAATCTGAAATACGCTTATGAGCAGCTGAGTAAAATGAGCGTGGAAGAGCGGATGAATGGTTTTGATTTACGCTACGACAGGGCTGATGTCATTGTTCCCGCTGCAGAGATATTTTTGTTTATCATGGATATTATTAAAGCAGAGCATGTGCTTACTCCTAAAATCGGAGTTGCCGACGGGCTGATTTATGAATTGCACAGGAAGCATCACTGCGAGGAGAGTAAAGAGGGTTAGATGGCAGATTTATTATTAAAACTTACACCAAGAGTACCCAGGAAAGTATTGTTTTTGTTAGCTTCGCTGTTCTGGATGGCTGTATCCATTAAGCTGCTTCTGACAGCGTGCCGCTTTTTTGTGGCGCTCAGCGTTCCTTATTGGCTGATAATTAGTGCGGTTCTGGGGGTGATTCCTTTCTACTATTTTGTTTTCCGGAAAATCACCGACAAATACATTAGCCGCATATGGCGTTTGGCTCATGATAAGCCCTGTCTGTTTGCTTTTTTTAGCTGGAAAAGCTATGTCCTGGTGCTGTTTATGATTGGACTGGGGATAGGAGCCTCCATGCTGCCCGTTATTCCTGACAAAGGGTTGCATGCTTTTTTGATAACACTGGGAATAACAATGTTGTTATCGGCCACGAGGTTTGTCAAAGCTTTTTTTGATTATGTGGCCGAAAATAATCAATAATTTTTACCTTTGAGAAAACGAATAGATGCTTATGGTTCCGGATAGAGACAAAGCGCTGGAATTGCTTCAAGGGTATATTTCAAATGAAAACATGCGAAAGCATTGCATCGCTTCGGAAGCGGTGATGCGAAAAGTGGCCGCCCACCTTGGAAGGGATGAGGATAAATGGGGCATCACGGGATTGCTGCATGATTTGGATGCCGAGCTCGTAGATAATGACCCTCAGACGCATGCCCTGAAAACCGCTGAAATTCTTACAGAGATGGGGGTGGATGACGATATGGTGGATGCTATCAAGATGCATAATGAGGAAGCCACGGGTAAAGAAAGGCATGCTGAGTTCCAGCATGGCCTGGCGGCCTCCGAAACCATAACGGGATTGATTACGGCCACGGCCCTGGTGTATCCCGATAAGAAACTTGCCAGCGTGAAACCAAAGTCAGTAACCAAGCGGATGAAAGAGAAAAATTTTGCCGCTTCAGTGAAACGCGATCACATTATGGAATGTGAGAAAATAGGCATCCCCTTACGGGATTTTGTTGAGCTGTCACTCGAAGGAATGCGATCGGTAAGCGATGAACTGGGACTATAAAACAATTTGAAAAATGATGAGGAAGTACCTGAATGGGAAGCGGCTGTTTTTTATTATCACATTGGTTTTTGCCGTGTGGATGTTGTTTATCGATGATTTTAACGTTTTTCACCGCTTGTCGCTAAATAAAAAAATCAACTCCCTCGAAGAGCAAAAGGAATATTACAGGAAAGAGATAAAAAGAGACAGCGCATTAATTAAGACCCTGAAAAACAACCCCGACAGCATGGAGCGCTACGCCCGGGAAAAATACCTTATGAAAAAGAAAGATGAAGATATTTTCCTGATCATTGATGAGTCGGAAGATTAAATTTGTGGGAGTAATTCCAGAAGGACGCAAAGACACCAAGATTCACGAAGAAAGTCTTATAGCATAATTGGAAAATATTACTAATTGATATAGAACTACCTACGAAAAAAGCATTTCAATAAAAGGGTAACATTCAAGAACTTCTATGACATGCGAAAACTAAATAAAATCCCTAAAGTGGGTCCACATCAATGGCCAGCCGAATGGATTTGAAGCGGCTGTTATCCCTGAAATCCTCAATTTTTTGATATAGTCGTTTTTTTGTTTCCGCCAGGTTTTTCCCTTTCGGGATTTTTATCATGATTTGTTTGATGTAGTAATTTCTTATCCGCGGAACGACGGGATATTCGGGGCCGAGGACGTTCTGCCCGAATGTGCTTTTTAAGCTTTGCCCCAATTCAAAGGCTCCTTTGTTCAGTATTTCAACTTCTTTATGGCGTAAGTCTATTCTAACAATCCTGTAAAAGGGGGGGTACTTAAAATTTTTTCTTTCCAGGATTTGCGATTTATACATCGATTGGTAATCGTTGTCTATGGCAAAGCGGATGGCATCATGCCAGGGGTTATGTGCCTGGATAATCACTTTGCCGCGCTTTTTCTTCCTTCCGGCCCGTCCGCTCACCTGGGCAATCAACTGGAAGCCTCTCTCAAAAGCCCTGAAATCGGGGAAGGATAAGAAACCGTCGGCACTGAGGATGCCTACTACACTCACGTTGTCAAAATCAAGGCCCTTTGTTACCATTTGAGTGCCTACTAAAATATCGATTCGGCGGGCTTCAAAATCGTTAATGATACGCTGGTGGCCATGCTTGGAACGGGTAGTGTCAAGGTCCATGCGTTTGATGTTTTGATTGGGATACATCAAAGAGAGTTCTTCCTCCACCTGCTCGGTACCAAAGCCTTTCATAAAAATATCCTGGCTGCCGCAGGAAGGGCATCTGTTGGGAACATGCTCGGTATAACCGCAATAATGACATTTCAGAAGGTTACTTTTTTTATGGTAGATAAGCGTGACATCACAATGTCTGCATTCGGGAATCCAGCTACAAATTTCACACTCCACTCTCAGGGAGAACCCCCGCCGGTTTTGAAAAAGAATGACCTGCTCGTTATTTTCCAGGGCCGTCTCCATGTTTTTAAGTAAAAGCGATGAGAACATCGAGCGCATCTTCTTCTTTCGCTTCTCTTCTTTGAGATTCGAAACCTGGATTTCCGGGAGCTGTAGTCCCCCATAGCGGGTATTTAGCTCCACCAGTCCATATTTGCCTTGTTGGGTGTTGTAATAGGTTTCCAAAGAGGGAGTAGCCGTTCCCATTAAAACCCTGGCCCCGTGCAGGGTGGCAAGATATACCGCTGCGTCGCGCGCGTGATATCGTGGGGCGGGATCAAACTGTTTGTAGGAGGAGTCGTGTTCTTCATCCACAATGATCAGCCCCAGGTTACTGAAGGGTAGAAATAATGCGGAGCGAGCACCGACAATCACTTGATATTTCCCTTCTGTATCTTCGTGATTATTCAAAACAGTGTTCCAGATCTCTACGCGTTCGAAGGGATTGTATTTTGAATGATAAATCCCCACCCGGTCGCCGAAAAAACGCCGCAGCCTGTTAATTATCTGCCCTGTCAGGGCAATCTCCGGAAGGAGGTATAAGACTTGCCTGCCCTGGTCGATAGCTTCCCGGATGAGCTTGATGTATATTTCGGTTTTTCCGCTTCCGGTAACTCCATGCAGAAGAACGCTGTTATGTGCTTTAAACTGGGTTTTAATCTCTTCTATGGCTTCTTCCTGTTCGGCAGAAAGTTCAATGCTTTCTGTTGTTGCACTGGATTTGTACGAGGCCAGGCGGCTTTCCTCTTTTTCAAAAACCTCTACAATCCCTTTATTTTCCAGGGCTTTTATTTGAGCATGAGAGGCGTTGGCTTCATGAAGCAGGGCTGATTGCTTGACAGCTTCCCGGCTATCTTCGCTGTAGAAGTCCGAAAGCTTGATATAGGCCATAAGTAGCTCGAGTTGCTTGTAGGCCTTTTTGTTAAGTTCATCAAATAATTCGCTTAAGCTTTGTTCATTATGGTACGCCTCCTTCAGAGAAACATATTTTTCTTTTTTGGGCTTGTAGGTGTCTTTCACCTCTTCCTGCATTAATACAGCCTTTTTTTCGATGAGATTCTTAATGACAGGAAGTATTTTAGTTTGCTCCATGATTTTTGAAACTTCCGAAAGCGTTAGAACCTCCTGGATTTCGAGGGCTTCGATAATGAGGTATTCTTTTTCGTTGAAATTGCTGTAATCTTTCTCAAAGGAGGGATGAAGCACAATTTTAGATTCGCTGGCTAGTTTTAATGCCGAGGGCATAGCTACGTTCATCACCTCTCCCTTATAGCTAAGGTAGTAATCGGCAAGCCACCCCCAGAATTTGAGCTGTACTTCATTAACCACAGGCGAAGGGTCAAGTATTGATTGAATATATTTTGGCTGAAATTTTTGGGGGATTGTGGAATGAATATCGACCACCAACCCGGTATAAATTTTTTTTCGCCCGAATTGAACCACGACGCGTATGCCTTTCACTACCTGGTCTTTTTGTTTCCAGGGCACGCGATAGGTAAAGACCCCTTTGACGGGCAAAGGCAGCAATACTTCCACAAAGAGGATTTGATTATCGAAAGATTCCATGCTACCGACAAAGTTAAGCAAAACTTTGGCCCTGTCGTTAATATGACCTTTGGATAAACCCACAAACATCAGCAACAATTTATTACTTTTGCAAGCTGATTTTGAAAAGCATTTTCATGGGATTAAAACAAGAGATTGAGCGACGAAAGACTTTTGCTGTGGTTAGTCATCCCGATGCCGGGAAGACGACGCTGACGGAGAAGCTTTTGCTATATGGCGGGGCCATCCAGGTAGCCGGTGCTGTTAAGAATAATAAAATCCGGAAGACCGCCACCTCTGATTTCATGGAAATCGAGCGACAGCGCGGCATTTCCGTGGCTACCTCGGTAATGGGCTTTGAATATAAGGGGAAGCAGATCAATATACTGGATACGCCGGGACACCAGGATTTTGCGGAGGACACTTATCGTACCCTCACGGCCGTGGATAGCGCCATAGTTGTTATCGACGTAGCCAAAGGAGTGGAGCAGCAGACCGAGAAGCTGGTGAATGTGTGCCGAATGCGTAATACGCCTGTGATAGTGTTTGTAAACAAACTCGACCGTCTGGGGAAGGATGCTTTTGAGCTGCTGGATGAGATAGAAGAAAAACTGAATTTGCGGGTTAAACCCCTGAGCTGGCCCATTAACATGGGAGATAAGTTTAAAGGAGTCTATAATCTCTACGAAAAGAATCTGCAGCTTTTTACGCCAAGTAAACAAACCGTTACTGAAAGTATAACCTTTAATGATGTCCATGATCCGGCTCTTGAAGAATATATCGGGGAGCAAGATGCCGGTAAGCTTCGCGAAGAACTGGAGCTAATCGATGAAGTTTATCCGGAGTTTTCCAATGAAGCGTATTCTGGCGGTTCCATATCACCGGTTTTCTTTGGAAGTGCACTGCATAATTTTGGTGTGAGGGAGCTGCTGGACTGTTTCCTGGATATTTCACCCTCTCCTAACCAAAGACCGGCAGAAGAGCGTGAAGTGAGCGCAGAAGAGGAGAAATTTACGGGTTTTGTGTTTAAAATTCATGCGAATATGGACCCCAATCATCGTGACCGTCTTGCTTTTGTGCGGGTAACTTCAGGGGTTTTTAAGCGTAACACCTTTTATTATCATGTGCGGCTGGGTAAAAAAATGCGCTTTTCCAGCCCCACCTCTTTTATGGCCTCTAAACAAGAGGTGATAGAAAGGGCTTATCCCGGGGATATTGTAGGAATCCACGATACAGGCAATTTTAAAATAGGTGATACGCTGACCGAAGGGGAGGAGCTTCATTTCAAAGGAATGCCCTCGTTTTCCCCGGAGCAATTCAAGTATATTGTTAATACCGATCCTATGAAGTACAAACAACTGGATAAAGGTATTGATCAACTTATGGATGAGGGCGTAGCCCAGCTGTTTAAAGGGAAAAAGACAGGCCGGAAGATTATCGGTACTGTGGGGAATCTGCAGTTTGAAGTGATTCAATATCGTTTGCTTCATGAATATGGTGCTTCAGCCCGCTACGAGCCCATCAATATTTATAAAACTTGCTGGATTACAAGTAAGAATAAGGAGCAGCTGGAAGAGTTTAAAACTCGCAAAGCCAATAACCTGGCAGTTGATAAATGGGGCAGGGAGGTGTTTCTGGCCGAATCGAAATTTGCCCTGGATATGGCCCGGGAAAAATATCCGGATATTGAGTTTCATTTTACCTCCGAGTTTGATGATGAATAACTATTTCTATGTAAATTTATGCCGGTACTGTAATTGAATCAGTTTGTAAATCGGTAATATCAAAAAAAAAGACAATTTTCGGATAGTTTTTTTATAGAAAGATGGCTCATAAGGCTTTTGAAGTTTTTATGGTTTACAGGAGATAGTTAAAATTTCTAAAAAAAATTGCTATTGAGATAAAAATTTTCTATATTTACAATCCAATGAATACTTGAAAATATATAAGACCGATTTGTTAGTTTTTTGAACAAATGTAGTAATTCAATGTTCATTGGTTGAATATCTTTTGTAGAATAGAAAATAAATTTATTGTTTAATTAAAAAAGGAGAATATTATGTCAGATGGAAGTAAAGTTTTATTAGGAGTATTAGCCGGAGCTGCAGCAGGTGTTGTAACAGGTGTTTTAATAGCTCCCGCCAGCGGAAAAGAAACCCGTGATACAATTGCTGATAAATCAGAAGAATTGTTAGAAGGTGTGCGCGATCTTATCAATAAAGAAAAGGAAAAAGTAGGGGGAAAATCCTCTTCTAAGTCCGAACAATAACGAGATGAAACCTAACGTATGATTCAAAAATTTCAGGAATACCTAAACTCTCGTTTACTCCTGTTACGACTGGAGGTTTCTGAAAAAATTTCAAAAACATTAGCAGCCTTTCTTCGAAGGATTGTGCTGCTAATGTTGTTTATGCTGTTTTTGGTTTTCGGAGCTGTTGCCCTCTCCCTTTATCTCGGTGAGGTTATGGATAGTACCATCTTTGGATTTTTGGTTGTAAGCGGGGCGTTCCTGCTGCTTTTTTTCCTGGGACTGGCCCTATCGAAACCGCTTTTGGAAAAACCATTTATGAACCAAGCTATCAGAATCCTTTTTGAAAAGAAAAATGAGCAAAACGACACTGGTCAACAATCATAGGGAGCTAGTTGCGATAAAGTCCAAACTCAGAGAGCAACTCACTGAGGAAGAGAAGAACTTTGTCAAAGACTACGAATCCCTTTCACGTTTTATTGACCTGTCGGGTATTTATAAAAATAAAAAACACCGGCAAGCCAAGAAAGACATCCATGCCCTGGTGGTAAAAGTGATTTCCGATATCCTTGGTGAAGCAAAGTTTTTAGGCACAAAGAAAGGTAAACTCAACAATCTATTGTTGCCATCGCTCACCCTGGGCTTATCTTTATTTGTGGTGAATCTTATCCAACGACGCTCTGCCGGAAAAGAAGAACAGAATTAATCTTTTTTTCGTTTCGAACCTTCATACAAATCATAACGGGCCAGCCGCGATTCTATAGGACCGTTATAAAGCACTATCCTCCTCGAAGGGCGTAACCCCAGATTTTTTAAGGCATCTAAATTCCCGGAAAAAACATAAGCCGTAAAACCTTTGAAGTTGTTTTTTAACGTATCTCCTATCGTACGATAAAATTGCTGCGTATCTTCTTCTTTTAACCGCATATCATAAGGGGGATTCATTACAAGGATTCCCTGTTGCGAGGCAGGCTGTAATTTGAAGAAATCTTTTTTGAAGACCGATATTTCATTTTGCAATCCGGCATTTCTTGCATTTTGCCGGGCTATTTGCACAAGTTTGTTGGAATTGTCAAATCCTGTTATTGATGGAGTTCGGCGTGTTATTTGTGCATCGGCTTCTTTCTTTACCTTTTGCCATAGTTTGGCATCAAAATCTTTCCAATGCCGGAAACCGAAATTCGGCCTGTGATATCCCGGCGGAATATTACGAGCTATCATGGCCGCCTCGATTAGTAAAGTGCCGGAACCACACATGGGGTCATAAAAATCTGTTTCTCCCCTCCAGCCCGTAAGTAAAATTAAACCGGCAGCCAAAACTTCGTTGAGCGGTGCCGGACCGGTAGCACTGCGATAACCTCTTTTATGGAGGGAAGTACCGGAGCTGTCGAGAGATAAGGTGACTTCGTTGTTCACCATGTGCAGGTTGACAGAAAGGTTGGGATCATCCAGGTCTACCGAAGGTCGTTTTCCCGCCCTCTCGCGAAAACGGTCCGCAATGGCATCCTTCAGACGCAGCACAGCATATTGGGAATTGGTGAAAACCGAATGATTGATCACTTTGGTTATGGAAAAAGTGGCATCAGCTTTCAGATACTTTTCCCAGGGAATGGCGCGGGCTTTTTTGTAAAAATCATCCTGGTTTCGGATGCGAAACCCGGTAAAAGGAACGAGAATACGCAAAGCAGTCCGGCACCGGTAATTGGCCTTGTATATCAATTCCTGGTCCCCCTGAAACTTTACCATACGATTGCCTTTAGTAACGCTTTGTGCTCCAATTTCCTGAAGTTCCTTTGCCAGTATTTCTTCCATCCCGGCAAGGGTCTTGGCTGTGATTGTTGTAAGTTTATTCAATGGGCTTTTTTGTTATTTTCGATTATTCATAAAGAAATTGGCTTCCACGACATAACGTTGATGCGTGCCTACCCCTATATGGCCGCTTTCATCACGGGCTTCCACCTGGAATTTTAATTCCATAGTTTTTTTACAAAGGTAAGAGGTAAGAGCAGTAAAACAGCAGTTTGGACATAAAAAAACCTCCCCCTGAGTATGGGGGAGGCAAAAACAATAAAACCCCGATTAGTTCTCGGTTGGAGAAGATTTGGATTTACACGGTGCTTTTGACTTCTTATCACAGCATTCCGATTTACCTTCTTTATCTTTGCATTCGGCTTTTTTCGCCTCTGAGCATTCTTTATCTCCTTTTTTATCACATTCTTTGTCGCCTTCTTTCGACGACTTCTTATCGCTTTCTTTCTCTTTGTCATTCTCATCGTCATCACCTTCAAAAACAGTGACATGGATTGAAGAGGTGTTGTCATTATCTATGGATTGAGTAATGGCCACAGCAGAATTCATTGTCGCTCCAAGGAGAAAAAAGATTAATGTTATAGCGATTCCTAGTTGTTTCATAGTTCGTATTATTTAATTTATTTACAACAAACATAATACATTATCGTATGTTTATCTGTTAATCAATAGTTAAACCTGGTTAACAAGTTGTTAAAAAATTAGGCGGCATTTCATGAAACGATATGTATTAATACTTATAATTCTGACAACCTCATTTGCTCTGATAGGCAGTGTGATTATCCAGATTTACTGGGTGAAAAAAGGGTATAATCTTAGAGAGGAACTGTTTGACAGCAGTGTCAATATTGAACTTAAAACGGTGGTTAATGAAATCCTATCCTATCAGAACAACGAAATACCTGAAGAGTATAAGCGGAAAGATATTCCATGTGACGAGACTACGCCAGTAGTGTATAAAATTAAGCCCCAACTGCTGGACTCTTTAGTTCAAAAACATTTGCATGAACTGGAGGTGAGCGCCGATTATGCTTACGGGATTTATGAAGACAGTACGAAAGAGTTTATAATCGGGCATTACCAGGGTTATGCCAAAAAAGTTAAAAACAGCCGGTATCAAGCTTCATTATCCTGTGCAACCGATAATCAGCAGTATTACCTGGCGCTTTATTTTAGCGACCGCCAGGGGATTATTCTTGATGAGCTTTCCGGATGGGTGATTCTCTCGCTGATATTTATCCTTATCCTCATTATTGGGTTTTACTTTTCTGCCAATACTATGCTGAAGCAGAAAAAGCTCTCGGAGATGAAAAACGACTTTGTCAATAACATGACGCATGAGTTTAAGACTCCCATTTCAACGGTCAATCTCACCGGGGAGATGCTTCTGAAGGAGAAAGTTCTCCAGGATAAAGAGAAAGTGAAGCGATACACGCGCATCATTCTCGACGAAAATAACCGGCTTAAGAAACAGGTAGAGCAGGTGCTGCAAATTGCCGTTATAGATCGCGGTGAATTCAAACTCAAACGAAATCCGGTAGATATTCATGATATTGTAAGTTCCCAGGTGAACACTTACGGCGTTTTGGTCAGGGAGCGCGACGGTCAGATAAGTAAGCATCTGAATGCGGAAGAGTATGAAGTTATCGGAGATCGTACACATCTGGAAAATATAGTCTCTAATTTACTTGACAATGCTAATAAGTACGTCACGGATACCCCCCATATTCATGTTTATACATCCAACAAAAACAGTAGTGTTGTTGTTAGTGTTCAGGACAATGGAATAGGTATTGATGCTGAAAATCAGAAGCAAATATTTAAAAATCTCTACAGGGTTCCTACAGGGAATATTCATAATGTTAAGGGATTTGGACTTGGCTTATATTATGTAAAACAAATGGTTGAAGCACATGGCGGTACAATTTCGTTAGATAGTGAGCCCGGAATAGGAAGTACGTTCAGTGTTTATTTACCAATAAAACAACAAAGCTATGAAGAACAACAAAAATAGTATTTTACTTGTGGAGGATGATTCAAATCTTAGCTCAGTGCTCAAAGATTACCTGGAGATGATGGATTATGAGACTGTTCTGGCTAAAGATGGAAAAGAGGGCTCGGATTATTTTAAGAAGGGAAATTTTGACCTTTGCATTTTGGATGTGATGATGCCCCAGAAAGACGGTTTTGCTCTTGCTAAAGAAATTCGCTCGAAGGATGAATATATCCCTATAATTTTTCTTACAGCCAAATCGATGAAAGAAGACCGGATTGAAGGCTTTAAATCGGGCTGTGATGATTATATCACGAAGCCTTTCAGCAGCGAAGAGTTGAGCTTACGAATTCAAGCTATCCTTAAAAGGTGTGAGATAGAAGAGAGTAACATACAGCAACCCCGGCAGCAAATTCATCGTATCGGGAAGTATGTTTTTGACCCTAATAATCTGACGCTAAGTGATAAAAAGGACACGAGAACCCTGACCAAAAAAGAAGCAGCGCTGCTGAACCTGTTATCAGAAAACAAAAATCAGCTCGTATCGCGAGAGCATGCGTTGAAAAGCATTTGGGGGGATGATGATTATTTTATTGGCCGAAGTATGGATGTTTTTATCACCAAGCTCAGGAAATATCTGAAAAATGATGATAATGTAAAGATAACCAATGTCCATGGTGCTGGGTTTAAACTGGAAATTTCAAAATAGGAAAAGGTAATGGATATTCAGGAAGCTCAACGAATCGTTGATCAGTGGATAAAAGATAATGGCGTACGTTATTTTAATGAGCTGACCAATATGGCCCAGCTCACCGAAGAGGTGGGAGAGGTGGCCCGCGTTATTGCCCGCCGGTATGGCGAGCAGTCGTTTAAAGACGGTGAAGAGGATGCCCATCAACTATCCGACGAGCTGGCAGATGTGATGTTTGTGCTCATATGCCTGGCCAACCAAACCGGTGTCAATCTGGAAACGGCCCTTAAAGAAAATCTTGACAAAAAGACTACCCGCGATAAGTATCGCCATACAGATAATAACAAGCTCTACGATTAATTTTTCCTGTTAAAGCAATCTCTCCGGAGGATTGCCTATTTTTTAGTTTTAATCCCGAAGGTTTTCCTGTATCGTGCCTTCATCCTGTTCCACACCAGATAGAAGCGTCTCTTCCTTACCAGGTATTTCCTTTCCTGTTGGTTGCTGATAAGGTAAGCTACTGCATGCAGTTGAGGTGTATATTCGCAAATGATTTTGATAGTAGCCATGACCGGTAAAACTATGAACATACCGACAACACCCCAGACCATACCTCCTACAATGATACTCAGGATAGTGATTAAGGGATTAATATCCACATAACCTCCGGTGATATTGGGGGTGAGAATATTATTCTCGGTAAACTGGATGATAGCAAAGAGTATGAGCACACCCACCGCAAGATTGATGCTGTCGCCTGTAAGCAAGGCGAAAACGAAAGGAATAGAAGCTCCTATCCATGTGCCGAAGTAGGGTATGAAATTGAAAAAGGCTGATATAATTCCAAAAATGATGGGGTATTTTAACCCAACCGAATAAAGTCCAAGCGAGTTAATGATTGAAAGCACCAACACTACTATGAAAACGCCTCCGATATAACGCTGCACCATTTGGGAGATTTTTTTCAGGATTTGAGCGGTAATGGTTTTTTTGTCCTTAGGAATTATGCGCAGCAGGAATATGAAAAATTTTTGCCGGTAAAACAGCATGTAGTAGATAAACACCGGCAGCAACAACATCTTTACTATAGTACTTGTCGTTGCCGTAAAAGTAACTTTCAGAAAGTTGCTTCCCGATTCAAAAAGGTTGTTGACATTTTCTTTAAGCCACAGATGTTGTTTTTGCACCTCAAGGCCTGTCCATGATTCAATGGCGACCTCCAGCTGATCGATATTATCGAGCGCTTTTCGTTTTAAAAGGGGTAAATCATCCAAAAGTGTCTCCACTTGCTTATACATCAGAAAAATGACTCCGGAAAATATGGCCAGCAAAAGAAGAATAGCTACAAGGTTTGCCAAAAAGCGCGGAAAGTGAATCATTTCAAGTCGTGCCACCAAGGGAAAAAGCAGGTAACTGAACAGAATAGCAAGGGTGAGAACCATTAGAAGATGCTTGGCTACTATAATGGAGTAGAAAAACAGGATTATAAATATTAATCCGAATGTGATTTTTACTATTAATGGGAATTCTTTCATCTATAAATGCTGTACTTTTGTTTAACAAACTGATTGAGCACTTGGTTTGTTAAGTTGATATATTCTTTGTGCTTCGTCACAAAATATTTTTTTTGTTTTTCAGAACGTTCAAAATTATAAAATCTTTTGGCATAATGCGATTAATCCTTATTCTCTCTCTACTTTTATTTTGGCATTTCCAATTATCCAGTCAAACTATATCGGGTACAGTTTTGGATGCACGTACCAAAGAACCCATTGCTTTTGCCAATGTCATTTATAGCTCCCAGAAGGGGGTGACCAGTGATATCGATGGAAATTTTGCAATTGAAACTTCCACACCGCCGGATTCTATAAAGATTAGCTATGTGGGTTATGAGACCAAAACCGTTAGTGTGGAAAAAAAGAAAAACCTCCATATCTATCTTCATCCGAAAACTTATACATTGGATGAAGTAGTGGTGGAAGCCGGTCCAAACCCTGCTTTACGCATAATTCATAATGTGATTGATCATAAAAAGCATAATGATCCGGCCAATTATAGGTCTTACAGGCATAAAGCCTATGATAAAGTTTTTTTAACCATCCATCCCGATAGTTTAGAAAAGTATAAACACCGTTTAAAAAGTGATACTTCTTTTCAAAAATTGAAAAAAATTATTGAGAAACAGCACTTTTTTATTAGCGAAAGTGTAACCCACACGAAATATAAAAAGCCGGGTAAAAAGCATGAAGAGGTTATAGCCTCCCGAAGTTCGGGCTTCGAGAATCCGATTTTTGTTGTGTTGATTTCGCAGCTCCAATCCAGCAGTTTTTACCGCGATAATATAAATTTACTGGATAAAAACTATGTGAGCCCTATCGCCTCGAGAGCAGTTTCAAAATATCATTACCGCCTTAAGGATACCCTTTTGCAGGAAAAATCCGGTGACACCACTTTCATCATCACTTATGCTCCCCGCAAAGGCACGAATTTCGACGGGCTGAAGGGGATGTTGTATGTTAATACCAATAAGTGGGCGCTGCAAAATATTAAAGCTGTACCTGCTACAGCTGAGGAGACGGGGATAAACATAAAAATTGAGCAACAGTACGATTTATTTGGAGGGAAATACTGGTTCCCGGTTCAGCTAAGTACGGAGCTTTTTTTTGGGAATGTTAACGTGAACGGAATAAATTTGATGGGAAAGGGAAAAAGGTACCTGACGGAAATATCTATTAATGAGGAAATCCGGGAAAAGATTCCCCGGGATATCGCCATGGATATCCGCCCCGATGCTTTTAAAAAAGGTCTTGATTCATTGGCCTACTACCGAAAAGACTCTCTTAGTGAGAAGGAAAAGGAAACTTACCGGGTAATCGATAGCCTGGGGCAGGCCGAAAACTTCGACCGCAAAGCCAATTCTATCCTGGCTTTAACACAGGGGAATATTCCTTTTAAGTTCTTTGATGTCCCTATTGACAGGTTAATGCACTATAATAAATATGAAGGATTTTATGGGGGATTGGCATTAGTAACAAACGAAGAATTCTCCCGCCGGTTGGAAATAGGGGCTTATGGAGGGTATGGGTTTAAGGATAAGCGTTTCAAATATGGCGGCCATGCATCGGTGTTTCTCGACAGGTTAAAGCGCAATGCATTTAGTTATCGTTATTCGAAAGATTTGGAGCATCCGGCAGAATTTTCGGATAAAACCCTGAAATCCGTGTTTGACCCCTCGTCCTACAGACAACTCCTGTTGGAGCGATATGACCGGAAAAAGGCTCACCAGGCTACTTTAGATGTGCACCCGTTTCCTTTTACGGATATTAGCCTTAAACTTGAGAAAGCTGACTATGATCCCACATACGACTATGTTTTTTCTAAAGAACCGGCAAGAGAGGTTTTTTCATTCACCGAATTTCGTTCCTCGATTCGTTTTGCTTTCAATGAAAAATTTGTGAAAAGCAAAAATTCCCTTGCTTCGCTTGGAACAGACTATCCCATTATTAAACTTCATTATGCAAGAGGGCTGAAAGGTGTTCTGGGTGGTGACTACGCTTACTCCAAATGGACGCTTGAATGGGACCACAGCATTTCCTCCACCTTGATTGGGGAGACAAAATATAAGATAGAGGCCGGGCATGTAAGCAGCGATGTTCCTTATCCTGCCTTGTTTCACGGAAGAGGTAGTTACGGTGATTTTGCTTTGTTTACTCCCTTCAGCTTTTCTACCATGAGGCCTACGGAGTTTCTGACAAACCGGTTTGCTGCCGTGTATCTTACACACGATTTCAGAGATTTATTGATTAGCAGCCGGTTTTTTTCACCTTCCGTTTCCCTTCATCACAATATGATGATTGGGGATTTAGGTCAAAAACAAAATCATAAAGAAATTGAATTGAAAACGCCCGATCAAGGATATTTTGAAAGTGGAGTGCTTTTTGCTGATATACTGAAGACGGATTTTACCGGAGTAGGCATTGGTTTTTTCTACAGGTATGGACCTTATCACCATGGAAGTTTTAAAAAAGACTTTGCCGTTAATTTGAGTATAACTTTTTTATTTGATTAAAAGGGGAGCAGGAGCACAGATTAATTTTGTATTTTTGATTGATTGAGATATGAACACCATAACCCGTATCATAGTATCTGCAGTAGTGATAGCCATTATTGCTTTCCTGGCATGGCGGTTTTCTAATATAGTAACCTATATTCTGATTGCTGCCGTGTTATCTATTATGGGTAATCCCCTGGTGAAATTTTTGAATAAAATCCGGATCAAACACTGGAAGATTCCCCATGTCATAAGTTCGCTACTGGCTTTGATCATTATTATTGTGGTTATCGGTGGACTGATAAGTATAATTGTGCCGCTGATTGCAAACCAGGCCGAGATGATTTCGCAAATCAACCTGGAAGAGGTAACGAATTCGCTGGAAAAGCCGATGGCAGATTTGCAGGAATTCCTGGTGCAATACAATTTTTTAAGGGAAAAAGAATCTCTTGATATGGTGATTATCAAAAATTTCGAATCAGTGGTCAGTTTCGCCACCTTTTCCGACATTTTCAGAAATGTTCTGGGCCTGGCCGGAAATTTATTCGTAGGTGTTTTTGCAGTTCTTTTTATTACTTTTTTCTTTTTAAAGGAAGAAGATTTATTTTTTAATGGTATTATGCTTTTGATTCCTCTGAAATATCAGGAAGAAGGCAGAAAAATTCTCAGTGATTCGCGCCGCCTTTTATCGCGTTATTTTGTGGGGCTATTGATCGAATTGACCATTATGGTGACATTAATCAGTACCGGGCTAACCATCTTTGGTGTGAAAAATGCATTTCTTATTGGCTTCTTTGGGGGGATAATGAATATTATCCCATACCTTGGTCCGGTTATAGGAGCTATTTTAGGGGTAGTCCTCGGAACGATGACTTTTTTGAGTGTGGGCGGAGCTTATAGCGATGTGTTTACGTTAATAATTACTATAATCGGAACATTTGCCGGAGCTAACTTTATTGATAATATGGTGCTTCAACCCTGGATTTATTCGAGTAGCGTAAAAGCTCATCCGCTCGAAATCTTTTTGGTTATTATGATAGCCGGTTCTATGGCGGGCGTTATCGGGATGGTTCTGGCTATTCCTGCATACACAGTCCTGCGAATTATTGCCAAGCAGTTTCTCTACAATAGCCGTTTGGTACAGCAAATCACTAAGGATATTTAAGTTAGGGCAAAAAAATACCGGCGATTTGCCGGTACTTTTTTTCGAAATGTCCCACTCCTAAAAGAATAGTTGTAGTTTTAGTTGGTTTCAGATTAACTGATGGAGTAGTATATCCTAAACTTTAAAAGATTATTTTCTTCTAAAATTCCATAATATCTTTTTCTTTTTGCTCAACAATCTCGTCCACTTTTGCTGTATACTTATCTGTTAGTTTCTGGATTTCATCTTCGAGCTGTTTTTCTTCGTCTTCCGAAAGGCCTTCGTTTTTAAGCTGCTTAGCAGTATTCTTGGCTTCTTTTCGGGATCCTCTGATACTTACTTTAGCATCTTCTCCTTCCTGCTTTGCTCTCTTTACGAGGTCTTTCCTTCGTTCTTCCGTTAATTCCGGTACAATAATACGAATTATCTCCCCGTCATCCTGGGGATTAAAACCTAAATTGGCCGCTTGTATTTCCTTGAGCACGTTTTTCAAAACGCTTTTATCAAAAGGTTGAACAACGATTTGCCGTGCATCAGGAGTGGTGATGTTAGCCATTTGTTCGAGCGGGGTTCGCGCACCGTAATAATCTACGGTAATTCCTGATAGCATATTTGGATTGGCTTTCCCTGTACGGAGCACCTTTAATTGTTGCTGCAGGTGATCTATAGCGTTTTTCATACTTTCTTTAGCCTCATCCAGGCACATTTGAGCTTCTTCGGTCATGGCTTTTCATTTTTGGTTTATTCACAAATGTAATAAAATTAATTTTTAATTCAGTGTATGATGCAATAAAGTTATGTGTGCACTAGTGTTCCGTTTTCGGGATTTTTGAGGGCTTTCATGACATTTCCCGGTGTATTCATGTCAAAAACAAGAATAGGGATATTGTTTTGCTTGCACAAAGTAAAGGCCGTTAAGTCCATAACTTTTAAGCCTTTGGAATAAGCCTCATCAAATGTGAGCGTTTTATATTTCTTTGCTTCGGGGTTGGTTTCGGGATCCTCGGAATAAATTCCATCCACGCGTGTGCCTTTAAACAGCGCATCCGCCTGAATTTCCACGGCTCTTAAAGCGGAGGCTGAATCCGTGGTAAAATAGGGATTTCCTGTACCACCGCTGATTATCGTCACCACTTTTTGGTTAAGATATTCTATTGCCCGGCGACGATTCATTGGTTCGTTGATGGGAGCAATTTCTAATCCGCCCAGGTGCTTTGCTTTAACGCCAATATTTTCTAAAGCTCCCTGTAGGGCCATGCTATTAATTACTGTCGCTAACATTCCCATGTAATCTCCCTGAACGCGATCCATACCAACGGCTGTGCCCTGCATCCCGCGGTAAATATTCCCGCCACCGATAACTATGGCTACTTCAATACCTTCGTTTGTCAATGCCCGGATGTCTTCAGCATATTGTGCCAGCCTTTCGGGATTGATCCCATATTCGTCTTCCCCCAGAAGGGCCTCTCCGCTAAGTTTAAGTAGAATTCTGCTGTATTCCATGTGTTCTATATTGATAGGTGCTGACAAAAATAATAATTCCTGTCATAATTTTATTGCATTAACTATTCGATTATCCTGAAGTATAGGATAAGGTTTCGGTTCTCTGCAATATAGTTATTTTAATTTCATCGTTTTAAAAATACGAAAAAAAGAATGTAGCTATCCAAATGGATTATTTTTTATACCATAGATGCGCTGTTAGCTAGAAATCAAAAATGCTATTTTTTTGATAGGATACTCTCCATTTGGAGGTTTACAGGTATAGTTACTTACTTCTCTGGTAAGTCTTTATGGCATATTGGAGGAGTTATGGCTCAAAATTTTTGGGGAAAATCCTCGTAGTTTAACGGTAAACGAACAAATTTTACGTATACGGTTCTTTGTTCATCAAAGTTGTTATTGCTTCCAAGGATTTGATACTGGATGTCTGCTTCCAGTCCCAGCGTATCCTGATTTATATAAAATCTTTTAATTGAGTCGGGAGAAATGGTTCTTTTCAGCCATACCAACCTGTTGGATGCTTGTTGCTTGTTTATCTTCCACACACTATTGACACTATCCCGGAAAAATGTGCGCAATGTGGTATTTGGTCTTAGCGGCATGACTATTTTAAAACTATCGGGGGGATTGATAATTTGCTCATTCATTCTATAGATTAATATGTCACTCTCTTCTCCCTCTCTGTCATAACAGCCGGAGAAGAGAATGACAAAAACAACTAATATCCCTATGCTTGCTTTAAGTCTCATTATTGATTTTTCCCATGACAATGTTTATATTTTAATCCACTACCGCAGGGGCAAGGATCATTCCGTCCCACTTTCTTTTCAGTTTTAATGGGCTGAGTCACCTGCTGTTGCTGGGTGTTGCTGTTTGATTGCGATAAAAGATCGGAGCGGCCTTCTTCGAGATTCGATAAATCGGTTTCGGGCCGCCTGGCTTCCTGTACCTCTTCTTTTTCCTGAAGGGGCAAACGCGAACGGATTAGGAAGGATACAATGTCTTTATTGATTTTTTGCAGCATCTGTTGGAACAGGTTAAAGGATTCCAGTTTATAAACCAGTAAGGGATCCTTCTGTTCGTAGGTGGCATTTTGAACCGACTGCTTTAAATCATCCATTTCCCGGAGATGATCCTTCCAGGCGTTATCGATAGTGCCGAGGGTTATGCTTTTTTCAATAGCCAAGGCAACTTCCCGTCCCTCGTCTTCATAAGCTTTCTTCAAATTCGCAATAGCCTGAATTGTTTTGTTCCCATCAGTGATGGGGATGGCTATATTTTCATATTTGTGCGACTGAGTTTGATAGACATCTTTAATGACCGGGTAGGCCTTTTGAGCTATAAGCTGATTTTTATTCTGATAGTTGTCGTAGACAATTTCAAAAAGCCGCTGGGCGAGCTTTTCCGTTTTTTCGGATTGAAATTCCTCGAAAGTAAAAGGATTTTCTACGGCCAGAGTAGAGAGTAATTCGATTTCAAAACCGTCGAAGTCTCCACTGTCTTGATGTTCACGGATAATATGCTCGCCGAGGTCGTAAATCATGTTGGCGATGTCTACGGCCAGGCGGTCCCCGTATAGGGCATGATGACGCTTTTTGTATATTACTTCCCGCTGTGAGTTCATCACGTCATCATATTCGAGCAACTTCTTCCGGATACCGAAGTTATTTTCTTCAACTTTTTTCTGGGCCCGTTCTATCGAGTTAGTAATCATTTTATGCTGAATCACTTCTCCTTCTTCCAGGCCCATGCGGTCCATAACCTTAGAGATTTTTTCTGAGCCAAACATCCTCATCAAGTCATCTTCCAGGGACACGAAGAACTGCGATGTACCGGGGTCTCCCTGGCGTCCTGCACGCCCTCTCAACTGACGGTCGACACGTCTGGACTCGTGCCTTTCCGTCCCGACAATTGCCAGCCCTCCGGCTTCCCGTGTCTCCGGTGTGAGTTTGATATCCGTTCCACGTCCGGCCATGTTGGTGGCTATCGTAACCGTTCCGGAATTTCCGGCCTGGGCAACAATTTCCGCCTCTTTTTGGTGCAGTTTGGCGTTCAGCACGTTGTGCTGTATTGCTTTTCGCTTGAGCATTTTACTAAGCAGCTCGGAAGTTTCGACCGAAGTGGTCCCTACAAGGATCGGTCGCCCTAAATTGACCAACCTTTCAATTTCATCAATGACCGCATTGTATTTCTCTTTTTTGGTTTTAAAAACCTGGTCCTGCTTGTCCTCACGAATAACCGGTTCGTTGGTGGGTATAACCACAACATCGAGGTTATAGATGTCATAAAACTCGCCGGCTTCAGTTTCAGCAGTACCGGTCATGCCGGCCAGTTTGTTATACATTCTGAAATAATTCTGCAGCGTAATGGTAGCATAGGTTTGGGTAGCCCCTTCCACCTGGACGTTTTCTTTGGCTTCAATAGCTTGGTGCAGCCCGTCGGAATATCTTCTCCCCTCCATGATACGACCGGTTTGTTCATCGACAATTTTTACCTGGTTATTCATAACCACGTATTCATCGTCTTTCTGGAACAGGGCATAGGCTTTGAGAAGTTGGTTGACGGTGTGTACACGCTCGGCCTTTAACTGGTAATGCGAGAGCATTTCATTTTTCTTCTCCAGCATCTCATTTTTTTCCAGTTGCTCATTTTCCAAATCCGCCAGTTGTGCGCCTATATCGGGCAGAGTATAAAAATCCGGATCTCCGGTTATTTCCGTCAGCAGGTCAATGCCTTTTTCCCTGATATCAATGGTATTGTTTTTCTCATCAATTACAAAAAAGAGTTGGTCATCGATCAGGTGCATGTTTTTGCCCTGCTCCTGGAGGTACAAGTTTTCCGTTTTTTGCAGAAGGGTCTTCATGCCGGGAGCTGAGAGAAATTTAATGAGAGCTTTGTTTTTGGGTAATCCCCGGAATGCAGTAAAAAGCAATTCACCGCCTTTTTTCTCTTCCTCCGAGTTTTCTTTAGCATTCTGAAGGGTTTGTTTGGCATCGTGGATAAACTTATTGACCAGCTTTCGCTGCTCATTATACAGTTTTTCCACAATGGGTTTAAACTCTTCGAATTCCTGAGTATCATCTTTCTGTGTTGGGCCGGAAATGATTAATGGTGTGCGGGCATCATCGATCAAGACAGAATCTACCTCATCCACGATCGAATATTGGTGTTTACGCTGTACCAGCTCGTCGGGGTTACTGGTCATATTATCCCTGAGGTAATCGAATCCGAATTCATTATTCGTTCCATAAGTAATATCGGCCAGGTAAGCGTTTCTTCGTTCCTGGCTATTGGGTGAGTGTTTGTCAATACAATCCACCGTTAAGCCGTGGAATTCATAAAGGACTCCCATCCATTCACTATCCCTTTTAGCCAGGTATTCGTTTACGGTAATAAGATGGACGCCTTTTCCTACAAGCGCATTCAGGTAGATAGGCAGTGTAGCGGCCAGGGTTTTTCCTTCGCCGGTGGCCATTTCCGCTATTTTTCCCTGGTGTAAAACAACTCCGCCTATCAACTGCACGTCATAGGGCACCATGTCCCATTTTACAGTATTTCCGCCGGCTATCCACGTATTCTGATATATGGCTTTGTCTCCCTTAATTTCTACGTGGTTGCGTGTAGAAGCAATTTTTTTATCCAGCTCATTGGCGGTGACCTCTATTGTTTCATTCTCTTTAAACCGGCGAGCGGTTTCTTTCATAACGGCAAAAGCCTCAGGGAGAATATCTTCCAGAACCTTTTGACTCTTGTTATATATTTCGTCCTCGATTTTATCTATTTGCTCGTAGAGGCTCTCTTTTTCATCAATGCTTGTTTCCCCTTCATCTGATTTTTCTTTCAATTGCCGAATTT
Source organism: Bacteroidales bacterium (assembly GCA_021738485.1). Taxonomy (GTDB): domain Bacteria; phylum Bacteroidota; class Bacteroidia; order Bacteroidales; family JAIPAH01; genus JAIPAH01. The sequence continues at coordinate 25,708 of JAIPBX010000013.1, forward strand.
TCTCCTGCTCGTCTTTGATATGTTCAGCAATCTGATTTTTGAATTCAAGAGTTCTGTTACGCAGCTCATCGTTGGTTAAGGACTGCAATTGCGCATAAGCCTGATTAATTTGTTCAACATAAGGCCTCAAGGTTTTAAGGTCGCGCTCTTGCTTTGTTCCAAAGAACTTTCTAAAGATGTTTATCATTCGTTCCCTTATTTTTTTGAAGTATAAAACACAAAAACTGTGCTTTCATTTACTTGGTGCAAAATTAATCTAAAATAAGCAGAAAATATAGAGAGGTGCTTAGCAAGTAGGATATAAAAAAGGTGTGTCATAGCTCTTCATCATGTTTGAGAGAATAAAGTTACTGCTATTAGGCCGGCTAGTAACGTAAATGAATTAACTCTAAACTGTCAGAGATATGACACACCTATTTGTATTAATACTCGTCTTCGTGAAAAAAGAAATCTTCTTTTGTCGGATAATCCGGCCAGATGTCTTCTATCCTTTCATATACTTCTCCTTCATCTTCAAGCTCCCTTAAGTTTTCGATAACTTCTTGAGGCAACCCTGAACGGATGCTGTAATCTATCAGCTCTTCCTTGGTTGCCGGCCAGGGAGCATCCTCTAGTTTAGAAGCTAACTCCAATGTCCAATACATAATAGCTACCTTTAATTTTTTGCAAAAATAATTTAAATAATTACAAACGCAAGGAAATACACCAAAACCTTGTTTTTTTTAAAATTTTGATTTCCAAATTGTTTCTTCAACATTAAAATATTTTGTCAAATATCTTGACAAAACAAAGAAGTAATCGGATAACCTATTGAGATATTGTACAATTAAAGGGTCGAGGGATGCTGATTCGGCTAATCGTATTACTGTCCGTTCCGCTCTGCGACAAATAGTACGAGCCACATGGCTGTACGATACTGCGGGGTGACCTCCCGGCAGCACAAAATTTTTGATAGGGGGCAATTCCTGCTCCATGCTGTCAATAGCCTTTTCAAGGTCTGTAATATCACTTTCCGTTAAATCGGGAAGATACTCTTCCGCTTGCCTGGTTTCGGCAGCCAGGCGGGCTTCTATGGTAAATATCCGATCCTGGATACGTTTTATCAATGTGATGATGGTCTCTATGTCAATATGATCCCTTACTAACCCGATAAAACTGTTCAACTCATCCAGGGTACCATAAGCCTCAATACGTTCGTGGTATTTGGGAACTTTGCTTCCACCCAGCAGGGAGGTTTCTCCTTTATCACCCAGTTTTGTATAAATTTTAAATTCGGATTCCATTCGTTATCAGTTTTCTATATTTAAACAATTTTCCAAAAGTAACAAGGGTCACATGATATTGTTTTTCAAATTCAAGAGGTGGTCGTATAATCCTGAACTTTTTTAATGGAATCGTTCTGTTTGTCGGATACGATTTCTCCATCCATCAGCCTTACAATACGATGGGCATGCTGGGCAATATCCGGCTCGTGTGTAACCAAAATAACCGTATTTCCTTCTTCATGCAGTTTCTCTATCAAGCCCATGATCTCCAGCGAAGCTTTTGAGTCAATATTACCGGTAGGTTCGTCGGCAAGCAGCAAAGAAGGCTTATTAACAAGTGCTCTGGCTATGGCCACTCTTTGACGTTGTCCCCCGGAAAGTTCGTTAGGTTTGTGCTCCATCCTTTCATCCAAATCAACTTCCTTCAGGACTTCCTTTGCGCGCTCAATGCGTTGTTTTTTAGGTATGCCGGCATAGACCTGCGGAAGCATGACATTATCCAGGGCCGTTGAGCGGGGCAACAAGTTAAAGGTTTGGAAAACAAAACCAATTTCCCGGTTACGGATATCGGCTAATTGGTTATCGTTTAGTCCGCTGACATCCTGGTTGTTCAGAATATAAGTACCTGAAGTAGCTGTGTCCAGGCATCCTATGAGGTTCATCATCGTAGACTTGCCGGAGCCGGAAGGCCCCATAAGGGCGAGAAATTCATTACGGTGTACCGTCAGCGAAACTCCGCGTAATGCCTTGACTACAACCGTACCAATATGATAATGACGTGTGATATTGCTCAAACGAATAACTTCATCCATTGACCATCTTGTTTTAGTTACAGACAAATCTAATTAATATCTGAGGATTAGGTGTTGTCTGGAGAGTTCTTTTTTAAAAAAGATGATACCCATACGAAATAAATCAACGGATAGAGTAACTTGCTCATGATTACGGATTGTATTCCAGACCTTTGTCATTTCTTGGGACCAATGTATATCATCAAAAACAAAAATAGTGTCGTTATGAACCTTTGGCAAAAGGGTGTTAAAGTAATCAAGCATGGGCTTTTTGGTATGGTTGCCATCGATATATGCAAGATCTATGCGGGTCATCCTGTGCATAGCCAAGGGAAGCACAGAATCAAAATTCCCTGTGATCAACTGGATATTGTCGCTAACATGAGCTTTTTTGAAGTTTGAACGAGCTACTGTGGCAAGTTCTGCACAACCTTCCATGGTAATGAGTTGGGAGTTTTCTGTCCCGGGCAGAGAAAGGTAAAGGGTGCTTATTCCTGCTGCCGTTCCAAATTCCAGGATATTTTGGGGTTGATAGTGGCGGACCAGGTTGTAAAGCACTCCCCCGAATTTGTTACTTATGGAAGTGTTTTTAACAATACGGGAAACGCGTTTGTAGGTTCTGATATATTCTTTATCCCCTGAACCTGCTCCCATATCCGTATGCTCTATTACATTTCTGTTTCTCAAACCTTTATTACGTATTCGCTGGATTAGTTGCTTGTCTTGTTCTTTGATCTTTGTTTTCAGTATATTCCTGTAAAAATCATAAGCAAAGGGGGGATGAGTTGAATGTATACTGCGACCAATAGTTATATACTTAAGAAATTGAATGATTTGGTAATTTTTCTTAAAGAGGTTTTTTGACATACGTTTTAGCTTCTCAAAGGTTGTTTTTGTGAAAATATAAAAAAATTGCTTCCCAAAATTGGAGTTAGGACTAAAGCATTACAATCAAGAACGTTTCAAAATAAAAAATGTTATTTAAGCGATATGTTATGTTTTTCCTGAAAATATTCAAAGTAATAATATAGCTTATGTTCCAGTTCCAGCCCATAATCTTTGGTTGGTTGATACTCAATGTAGCTGTCAAATCGAGGGTCTCCAAGATTATATCTATAGTTCCATTCATTTACATATCGTTGATTCCAGTGTTTATAATAATTCTCAGTGTGATACCATTTCGGTTTTTTGCGCTGGATGTACCATGATTCAAATCTTCCGTCAAAAATGATTAACTCATATTCGGTACTGTCGGCTTTAACTGTATCCGGCATCGGGGATGTCAGAGATGCCTCTGTGTTTTTAAGCTGAATTTCATTGCCTTGAGCAAAATTACCCGAAACCAGGAATAAGATACCCATCATGATTACATTCAATCCCTTCATTTTTACCCTCCTTTTTACTTTATAAAATTAGGTTAATTGGTTTTTAAAGTCAACATGTTTTACACTTACGACCCCCATGTTTCTCTGTCAAGACTTCTGAAATGAATGGCTTCGGCCAGGTGTTCGGTTTTCACATCCTCGCTGGCATCCAGGTCGGCAATAGTGCGTGAAACTTTCAGGATACGGTCATAGGCCCGCGCCGAAAGGCTGAGTTTTTCCATAGCATTACGCAATAAGGTGTGGCCGGCTTTGTCGATTTGACAAACTTCCCGTACACTCTTGGATGACATCTGGGCATTAGCATGGATATTGGCGTTGTGCTTAAAACGTTCTTGTTGTATGTTGCGGGCTTCTACGACTCTTTCCCGGATTTTTTCGCTTTTTTCCGCGCTTTCGGGCTGAGTGAGCTTTTCAAACGGTACGGGGACCACTTCCACATGAATGTCTATGCGATCCATCAACGGGCCGGAGATTTTGTTCAGATATTTCTGCACCTGGCCGGGGATACAAACACATTCTTTTTCCGGGTGATTGTAATAGCCGCAAGGGCAGGGATTCATAGCGGTTATCAGCATAAAGCTCGCTGGGTACTCTACCGTAAACTTCGCCCGCGAAATCGTGACAATACGATCTTCTATGGGTTGTCGCATGACTTCCAATACCGAACGTTTAAATTCGGGAAGTTCATCGAGGAAAAGCACACCGTTATGGGCATAGGAAATTTCTCCCGGTTGAGGATTTCCGCCGCCTCCCACCAGGGCGACATCACTGATAGTGTGATGAGGTGAACGAAACGGCCGGACGGAAATCAGGGAGGCATTGTCTTTCATCAAACCCGCTACAGAGTGTATTTTAGTGGTTTCCAGCGCTTCATGGAGGTTCAGCGGGGGCAGGATTGATGGGAGCCGCTTGGCCAGCATCGTTTTCCCGCTGCCAGGTGGTCCGATGAGGATGGCATTATGAGAGCCGGCGGCTGCAATTTCTAAGGCCCGTTTGATATTCTCCTGGCCTTTCACATCCGAAAAATCAAACTCATAATCGTTTAAACTCGCATAAAATTCCTCCCGGGTATTGATGATGATCTTCTCAAGACTTTGCTCGCCGGTGAAAAAGCCACATACTTCCTGCAGGGTTTTAACACCATACACATCAATATCACTAACGATGGCCGCTTCGGGAGCGTTAGTCTCGGGGAGTATCATGCCTTTGAATCCTTTTTTCCTGGCTTCTATCGCAATGGACAGCGAACCTTTTATGGGTTTGACCGTGCCATCAAGTGACAATTCTCCCATTATGATATATTTGTCAAGGTCAGGAGCTTTGATTTGTTCGGATGCAGCCAGAATTCCTGTGGCAAGAGAAAGATCATAAGCCGACCCTTCTTTACGAATATCTGCGGGAGCCATATTGATAACCACTTTTTTCCCGGGCCATTTGTAACCGAAATTTTTTATCGCTGACTCTATTCGTTGTTGACTTTCTTTTACCGCGCTATCAGGTAAACCGACCATAAAAAAATTAATGCCCTTGTCGACATTTACTTCAATAGTGACAATTATGGCATTAATTCCCAAAAGCGCGCTGCCATATGTTTTAACTAGCATAATTCAGGTGTTTGGGAAGTTATCTGATATAAAAGTAATAAAAAAAAGCTAATACCAAATCTCCAAAACAAATTTTATGGCTTGTAATGAGATTGTTTTAAAATTTCGCCGGCATCCTGCATTGTCATAAGCCTTTCCAGGCTTCTATCCTCTTCTGCCATGTAGGCCCTGACGATCTGCCAGCCAACCCATCGCCCGATGCGGGGTGCTGAGTTTTTGCCGAATTCCGAAGTAAATGGGCCGGGAGAGAGAAGCTTTTTAAAATCATTATATTTCCCGGAAAACAACAGATCGTTTTCTACGATGTACGTCCAGATGTTTTTTTCATTGGATTTGCACCATTCAAGTTGATCGGAGGTGTATTTAATTTTTAGTTTATCCGGTTTATCAGGAAGTAAAGCATCTTTGAAATAAAGTAGCTTCCCATGATAAATCATGTGTTTTATAAATGATCCTTTCGGGTGCTGAGGTTTTATGAATTTTTTTGCTATAGCATTGGCGGCATCGACAGGAATATAGGGTTGGGCATAAGTTTTGGCTTTGTAGTCAGGCACATTAACTTTTTTATAGGCATCAAAATTTTTCCCCAAATACATATCAATAGCAATAATTAATACAGAATCGGCATACTGCATGGGGTTATTGTAATTGATTCCTGAGATGTATGAATAAACCTTAGGGGTTGGCTTTCCGGGAAAATAGTTTTTAAAATAGCGGAACATCTGTGTGAGTTCTTGTTCAGTTTTTTCCAGTGAGGGATACTTTTCGAGAGTTTTGTCATAGATATCCTGTAAAAGTGGATCATTTAAGTACTCTTTCATCCGCATTACCTGGCTTGGTGCTGATGGATTATCTCCAAGAAAATAGTGGTATTTACTTTTCAGTGAATCAAGGCTTTGTGCCAGACTGTCCTGCTTCAGGGTGAAGAGGGCTTTTTCATAACGATGAATATTTACGGGTTTTATCTCTACATCGGAAACATCTACATCAGCGTAGCGGGGTTCTTTTTGCCCACAACCATAAAGCATCAGAGCAAGGCTCAACCCCAAATAAACGAGTATTTTCATTTTTTTCCTGATAACGGGATTTTCCACTAAAAATTTTATAAAAAAAGGGAGGTATAGCCTCCCTTTACTATTTTTTAAAATTTGCACTCCAATAATGTGAGATCAAGTTTTTAAAGGATTTTCCAGCCTAAGGTCACCAAAAATGAATTGCTTTTCACGTCTTCAGTATTGAACTGATCCAGGAAGTCTTCTTCATACATGCTGCTAAGCCCGAAGTGGTAACGGATATCCAGAGAAAGACTGAGGAAGTCAGCACCTACACCCGCCTGTATGCCCCAGTTGGCATCTTTAATATCGTCATCCTGTAAAGTGCTTTCCACCTGGTCGCCTATATTAGTGGCTTTTATATCATTATTGATTGTAAAAGTCCCCACAGGGCCTCCCATAGCACGAATATCGGCAACTTTGAGGTCAATAAGTTTGAAGCCGATTAATAGGGGAACATCAATTGTTTTAAGCTCAACATTTTGTTTAGCCCCTTCCTGGAAGCCATACCCAAACTCTGTTCCTCTTGTCATAAAGAGAAGCTCGGGTTGCAGATATGTTTTTCCGCCTAAGCGGGCAAAGGCTCCAAAGTGGAGGGTGTTGTCAAAGTCTTCCTTAATCTCTTCCTTATCGGTGGATAATGAAGTTGCCGTATAGCCTATTTTAGGCCCTACCGAAAATTGCGCCATAAGGCCTGTTGCCGTGATTACTAAAATAAGGCTGGTGATTAGCTTTTTCATAAAAAATAATTTTTATTAGTTTAAGACAAAAATAGAGAAACAAATAGCACATTGCAAACAAAAATGAAAACTAAAATTGTCTGTGAACGTTTAACTTAAAATTTATATATTTTTATAAACGGAACTGAAAACCTATTTATTATGAAAAATGCTTGGTTGTTTATCGTTATTTTTTCATTCTTTACATTGGATTGCAATACAACGCTAAAAGCACAGAATGAAATTGGAACCCTCATCAGCGAGAGTCTTCAAGATACCGAGGCTATGACAAAAGCTTTCGGAGGACCTTTTTTAAGAGCTATCGGGACGGATTTTAATACCGGATGGGTTAATACAGCGGAACCCATGGTATGGGGGCAATTCGATATTCGAGCAGTAGGGACCGCCTCTTTTGCTCCGGAAGCTGACTTATCTTTTAAACCGGCGGCTTATGGGCTTGATGCTGCCCCGGATGGTGGAATTTATACGACGGCTGAAACATTTCCTACGATTTTTGGCGACCCTACCGAAGAGGAAATCAGGGCTGTTTCCCGATCGGAAGACGCTGAAGTGGAGACGACCCTGCCAATCGAAACTCTTGGCGTAAGAGGCGCCCCCATGCTGATGCCCCAGGTAAATATTGGTCTCCCGAGAGGTACCCAGCTTATGATTCGGGGGTTGCCTCCGGTGGATATGCCTTCATACGAAGAGCTGCAAAGGCTGGAAACGCAATACTGGGCCTTAGGTTTCCAGCATGATATTAAACAATGGATCCCCAGTTTAAGAACCAATCCCTTTTCCTGGTCGGTGTTCTTTGCCTATTCCAATGCTGAAATGTCGCTCGGCGGGCCTTTTTTTACGTTTGATGATTTAAATAGAATTACCGGTACGGATTTGTCGGAGCCGACCCCCGTGCATGATTATACAAAGCAAAAGCTGGTTTTTGATACGAAAGGCTATAGTATGGGTACAGTGGTTTCCAAAAGTTATTCTTTTATTACCATTTTCGGGGGCATTGAATATAATACTGCGGAAACAGAAGTGCGACTGGAGGGGCAGTATCCCTATGTGAATTATAATGATGAAGTAGAGCATCTTCCCGAAGATTATGAAGGAGGAAATAAGATAAATGTTTTTGAAGAAACAGGGCAAATGGGAATAAACGGGGGCGTACGGTTCAGGGTTTGGTACATGAGTATTACAACTTCAGGTACTTATGTCATGGATGGATATTCCAGTGCAGCGGTTTCGGTAGGGATTGGCATTTTTGAATGATTGGAAAACAAACGGAAATAGTAAATTTGCAGCGATGTATCCTTACTTTGGAGATTGGGATCATTGAGCCAACTCGTCTTGAATAAAACAAAAAAGGTATGAAAGTAGCATTAGCCCAGCTGAATTACATTATTGGAGATTTTGAAGGGAACCGGCAAAAAATCATCGATTCTGTTAAGCGCGCAAAATCACAACATGCCGATCTCGTTGTGTTTGCAGAGCTAGCTATTTCAGGGTATCCTCCACGGGATTTTCTGGAGTTTGATGACTTTGTGCAGCGATGCAATGACAGCATTTATGACATAGCCACTTATACGGACGGAATAGGAGTAATAATAGGGCTTCCTACTTTTAATCCTCCCGGGAAAGGCAAAAAACTTAGAAACTCTGCAGCTTTTCTGTGCAATGGTGAGGTAGAATCCTTCTTTCATAAGACATTGCTTCCTAATTATGATGTTTTTGATGAATACCGCTATTTTGAGCCGAACAATAATTTTGAAGTATTGGAGTATAAAGGGAAGAAAATTGCTGTTACGGTTTGCGAAGATATGTGGAATGTGGATGAGCATTATCAATATGTAATAACTCCCCTTGATGAGATATCGAAACTTCATCCTGATTTTATCGTGAATATTTCAGCCTCTCCATTCAATTATTACCAGCCAGTGATCAGAAAAAAGGTGCTGCGTGCTAATATTCAGCGTTACGGTCTTCCTATGGTTTATGTGAATCATGTCGGGGCACAGACCGAACTGCTTTTTGACGGGAACTCCCAGGTGATGAATAGTAACGGAGACTCGTTGCTGGAACTAAAGTATTTTGAGGAAGATTTTGGAGTAGTCGATATGGATAGTGCAGAGCCTACAAAAGATCATTCCTTACCGGGAAAAATCGAATCGATAGCAAAAGCTCTGGAAATGGGTGTTCAAAATTATTTTTCCAAGCTTGGTTTTAAGAAGGCCATTATTGGATTGTCAGGTGGTATTGATTCAGCAGTGACGGCGGTAGTTGCTGCTAATGCCCTGGGTAAGGAAAATGTATACGTCGTGTTATTGCCTTCGCAGTTTTCAAGTAATCACTCTGTCAGTGATGCTGAAAAGCTGGCCCAAAACCTGGGGCTTACATATGATACGATTCCCATCAAAGATATCTATCAAAGTTTTGAACAAACCCTGAAGCCCTTCTTTCAAGATTTGCCTTTCGGACTGGCTGAAGAGAATATTCAGGCCCGGGCGCGGGGTGTTGTGCTGATGGCCCTTTCCAATAAATTCGGGCATGTATTGCTCAACACCTCCAACAAAAGTGAGGCAGCCGTGGGTTACGGGACGCTTTATGGCGATATGAACGGGGGGCTATCGGTTCTCGGGGATGTTTATAAAAGTGATGTGTTTGCAATGGCAGAATATATCAATCAAAAAGAAGAGATCATACCCCGCAATATCATTTCCAAGCCTCCTTCGGCAGAATTGCGTCCGGAACAGAAAGACTCTGATTCTCTGCCTGATTATGAAAAGCTGGATGCTGTTTTATATCAGTATATCGAGGAACAGCAAGGTCCGCGGGAAATAATACAGGAGGGTTATGAAAAGGATTTGGTGGAAAAGATATTGCGTATGGTAAACGTTACGGAATACAAACGTCATCAAACGCCACCTATCCTGAGAGTTTCTCCTAAAGCTTTTGGCATGGGCCGCCGCATGCCTATTGTAGCGAAATACCTCGCATAAAAAAACCGCCGGGAGTTGCCAGCGACAAACCCCTGCGGCTTTTGAGCCGGTTTGTTGTGCAGAATCGGATTAATGTAATGATAATCCTGTCATTTACTGCTCTGTCTGTAAGGTTTCCACTGCTTTGATTTCGGGAAGCGCTTTTTTCATAGCTTCTTCCACGCCGTTTTTTAAGGTCATGACACTATAAGGGCATGTGCCACATGCACCCTGCAATTCTACGTTAACCACATTATCTTCCGTCAGGTTGAGAAATTTTATATCTCCACCGTCAGCCTGCAAGTAGGGCCGGATTTGATCCAGTACGTTGTTTACTTTCTTTTCTAATTCTGGTTTGTCAGACATATATAATAAATTTATTTGTATTTGATATTCACTCTTTCTGTGGGAGGCTGCTGCTCATTTCTGGTTTTGACTTTTTCGATAACATTCTGAGCCAGCTCATCAAATGCTTTGGAGACAATACCTTCTTCCTCAAGGGATATGGGATTCCCGCTATCCCCTGATTCGCGAATTTTTTCTACGATAGGAATTTCACCTAAAAGGGGCACCCCAGTTTTTTCGGCCAGCCTTTTGCCTCCTTCTTTTCCGAAAAGGTAGTATTTTTTATCCGGCAATTCCGGGGGTGTAAAGTATGACATATTTTCGATCAGCCCGAGAATAGGTACTTTGATTTTTTCCTGGTTGAACATGCCGAAGGCTTTACGGGCATCGGCCAAAGCCATCTCCTGCGGTGTGGTGATGATGGCTATGCCGGTTACAGGGACTTCCTGTACCAGCGTTAAATGGATGTCTCCTGTTCCCGGAGGCAGGTCCACCACAAGATAATCCAGCTCACCCCAGTCGGCATCATTAAAGAGCTGCTTTAAGGCACTGGTAGCCATTGGTCCTCGCCAGATAAGCGCTTGCTCGGGATCAACAAAAAAGCCTATAGAGAGTACTTTTATCCCGTGTTTTTCCATCGGGATAATGATGTCTTTGTTTCCCTCTTTTTTAATTTGGGGTCGTGCATTTACCAGCCCCATCAAAAGGGGAATGGACGGCCCGTAAATATCGGCGTCAATAAGCCCGACCCGGGCTCCCGTTTTAGATAAAGATAAAGCTAAATTGGCTGCTGCCGTCGATTTTCCTACGCCGCCTTTTCCTGAAGCTACGCCTATAATGTTTTTTACATTTTCAAGGGGCTTTCTTTCAGGGGTTTTGCTTTCGGAGGGAAGGTTGACTTCTACTTCCGCTTCTTTATCTATATTATTTCGAATAGCCTTGCGAGCAGCCGGGATGATGATTGCGGAATTTTTATCTTTTGTTGTGGGAAAAACCAGCGTAAAAGAAACTTTCTTACCTTCAATCTGTATGTCCCGAACCATGTTGAGATTAACTATATTGTCACTCTTCGGGAAATATATTACTTCTTTCAGTGCATTAAGCACTTGATCTTTAGTATATGACATATTTTGTTTTGATTTAGAACGAATAAAATCAAGTTATCGAACCGCAAAATTATAATATTTTACTAAATCCAATACGAAGAAACTTATTTTAACAACCCATGACATCATGACAGGTAATTTATAGGAATTGTAAAATTTATTGCATTTGACTTTCATTGCATTAATGCTAAAGAAACCTTTCGAAGATTAGCTTAGCTGAATTTATAAAGGGTTATCAGTAAGGTTATTTGTTGCGGTATGACATTTGTAATTAATTTCGCTGAAAAGAATTCGCTTTATGGATTTGAAAACACTTAAGAATAATTACGCCAAGGTAGTGAAGTTTGCTTTGAAGGGACGTGTAAAGGATGCTTTCTCTATTAACCGAAGGCTACTTAATGAGTTGGGAGACGGTTATTTATCAGACAAACAAAAAGATCAGGAAAACAATTATAAGTCCATCATCAAATATACTTTTGAGGGCGTAGAGGACCCTGACCGGGAAAAGTTACTGGATAATGTAATTAAAAATCTTCTGGAGATAAACGATCAGGCTTTTTGGAAGTTACGTGCGCCACATCTGAGTCACGAATTGTATCAGCGAAAGAAATTTGCCGATTCGGTAAAGGTAGAAACAGAATCGGATGTTAACCAAGTGCTGGAGGATATTTCTTTAGACAAAGAGATATCCGCTGTTCTGGAAGGATTGAATGTGAGTGAACCAGATAACTCCGAAGATACAGAAGATACGAGCTACACGGTAAAAGATATTTTCTATTACCTGTTCATGAAGGATAAGCTCTCGGAAGCGGACAATAATCTGCTTTACCAGCTTGCCGGCTCCGACACGATTGGTTGGTATGAAAAGGGCTTGTTCGTGAGTGCTTTGACTATCAGTCTTTTTAATTGCTTTGATGTGAAAAAATTTGAAGGACTCTCCTTTTTCTACAAGCAAAAGGAAAACAAGGTATGGCATCGGGCTCTTGTAGGAATGGTTATGGGCTTTTACATATATGACCAACGTCTGCGTCTCTATCCAAAACTTAATGAAATGCTTTTTCAGTTAGGGGAAGATCCCTCCAGCGATAAAGATATTGAATCAATTATCATCCAGTTAAACCGTTCAAAAGATACGGAAAAAGTATCCAAAAAAATGCAGGATGAGATCATTCCCGAAATGATGAAGCTTAAGCCAAAAATTGAAGATAAGCTGGGACTTGAGGAGCTGATGAAAGATGATCCTACCGAAGACAAGAATCCTGACTGGGAACGATTCTTTGAAGACACCCCCGGCCTTGTCGATAAAATGGAAGAGTTTTCAAAAATGCAGATGGAGGGCTCCGATGTGTTTATGAGTGCCTTTGCCATGCTGAAGCATTTTCCTTTCTTCAAAGAACTGAGCAATTGGTTCCTGCCGTTTTACACGGAAAATCCCCAGGTACAGCAGGTAATTGAAGGAGAAGAAGTAGAAATTGATAAAAAGAAATTTCTGGACGGGATACAGAATTCAGCGTTCATGTGTAATTCCGATAAGTACTCGTTTATCTTTAATATCCAGAATATGCCGCAGCAACAAAAGCAAATGATGTTCCAGATGCTGCAATCGGAATTGGATCAGATGAACGAGCTATCTCAACAGGATGAAATGATAGATGATTCCTCACGAAATAAAACCATATTCGTGCAATATATCCAGGATCTGTACCGCTTTTTTAAACTGAATCCCTACAAAGAGGACTTTGAAGATTTATTTTCATATAACCTCGACATTCACAATACCTCTTTCTTTTCCAAAATTGTTAGTGATAGCAATGTTATCCGCAATATTGGCGAATTTTATTTTGAATCCGAACATTACAACCAAGCGGTTGAGATTTATTCCCGGCTTCAGGAAGAAGGCGCCAATGAGCCCGAAATCTACGAGAAGCTGGGATATTCCTATCAAAAGATGGAGAAATTTGAGCTGGCGCTTGAAAATTACAAGAAGGCGGAGCTGTTTGATTCCAACCGGATATGGAATTTGAAAAAGATAGGGTATTGTTACCGGAAACTCGGGGATAATGATGAAGCGGTAAAATATTATAAGGATGCCTCGCGCCTTTCGCCGGATGAACCTAAAATCCAGGCTTCCATAGCTTATACTTACCTTCAGCAGGAAGATTATGAAAACGCCTTGCAGCACTATATGGAAGTGGAGAAAATGATGCCGGATAAGCCCAGTGTCAAACGACCGGTGGCTTTTTGTGCTTTCGTACAGGGAAAATTGGATATGGCAAACTCTTACTATGAAGAGCTACTGCAGCAGGAAGACAATCGTTTTGATCTGATGAATATGGGACACGTCATGTGGTGTAAAGGACGCTTGCAGGATGCATTAAGCTATTACAAGCAAAGCATCAATCAGAAAGACAACAACCTGAAAAAGTTCTTAGCCGGGTTTGAGGAGGACAAAAAGCATCTTATCAACAATGGGGTGGACTCCCAATCGATACCTCTTATTATTGATCATATGCGGTATCAATTGTTGGAGAGGGAGCAGTAATGCCGTTTGATTTGAAATATGTTCAAATATTGTTTCTTTCTATAAATCAATTATTTTTCAATCTACGTACGGGTTGACTTGAGTACGTCATTCCATGATAGGGATTCCTGTGTTAACCCTCCAGTTCTTTTGCCGGGTCCCAGAAATACTTTTCAAAATCGACAATCCGGTCTTCCACTATAGTCAGTCCTTCACTTTCCAGGAGATTTTGCATAACGTGCGGGCCACCAAAATGATGCTTGCCGGTGAGCATTCCGTTGCGGTTTACTACCCGATGAGCGGGAATGTTATCGAGTTGGTTGTGAGAAGCATTCATAGCCCATCCGACCATACGGGCCGACTTCCCCGTACCCAGATAGCGAGCTATGGCCCCGTAAGAGGTGGCTCTTCCGTAAGGGATTTGTTTTACTACTTCATACACCCTTTCAAAGAAAGAATCTTCTCTCATAATCAATCCAGGTTTAGCCGGAAATCCATGTATTTGATCTTAGCCCCATCTTCCAGCCATTTGCGTTCGTAATAAGTTTGAAGGCCTGTGGCATCGGTATTATCCAAATCTTCGCTGTACAGGTCACGGGTGCTGAAGAGAATTTCCTGGTTCAGCTCAGTCAATATTTCGTGGGTAAAGTCAAAAAATTGGGTATTATCGGTTTTCAGATGAACGAGTCCATTTTTTTTCAAAATGTTTTTATAGCGATGCAGGAAGCGTCTGGACGTCATCCGGTTTTTAGCACGGGTCTTTTTAGGGAAAGGATCGGGAAAAGTGATCCAGATTTCATCCACTTCGTCTTGTTCGAAAGCCAGTTCGATATGTTCTATCTGGATGCGCAGGAAAACTAAGTTGTCGAGGTTTTTTTCTTTGGCTTCTTTAGCGCCTTTCAGCAACCGATCCCCTTTTATGTCAACAGCGATAAAGTTTTTGGAGGGATGTTTGGCGGCCAGCATCAGGCTGTATTCTCCTTTTCCTGCCCCTAATTCCAACACAATTGGTTTTTGATTTCCGAAAACTTCCTCATGCCAGTGCCCTTTAATCCCAAAACCGTTAAAAAGCTGTTGCTTGGTTGGCTGTATAATATTCTCATACTCGAGGGTTTCCGCGTATTTCTTAAGCTTGTTCTTACTCACTTTTTTTGCCTCAAAACTAAAAAATAATTTTTTTGGGGAATTATTTTTTTAATAACCAGGCATTATTAAAATCTTCTTTTCTGATGATTCGTAGCTTTTGCAAAGCTTTCCTTTTTGAATCCGTGGAAAAAGCACTAACCCGGTAATACCCGTCATTGCTCCGTCCAACAATTCTCGCCGGAAAACCAATGTCATTCAGGTTGCGGATATGTCTTTCCGCATTGTTTTTTCCGGCGAATGAACCGGTGATAATGTGATAGTCAGTAGTACGTTGATTAGCCTGTGATTGGGTGCCGGAGGGCGTAGCTGGAGAAGCTTTTTTAGTATCAGTGGGCCCGGAGGATTCCATAGTTTCTTCAGTGATTTTTTGATCAGGGGTGTTATCGGTAGCTACGGTCCGGTTTTTTCCGGAGGTATTTCCGGTAGAGGACAGGATGGATGAGGTATTGACGGAAAAGTCATCCTCCTGCTGCTCCCCGAAATACTCTTTTGTTTTTTGTAATTGCTCTTCGCGGTTGGGTTGATCCTGTTCCACCTGCTTGTGCAGGGGCTTGAAATAAATGGCATACTGCTCATATTTCTGTTCGAGCCGGTCGAAGTTTAAATATGACCAGGTGGCAATGGCTGCCACCGGTACCAGGACAGCTACCCATTTTATAGTTTTGACAACTTGTTTACGCCGCAGGGAGATGACCGGTGAGGTTCTCACTTGCTTTTCAAAGCGCTCATAAGAGTTTTCCCGGTATATGGCGGGTGATATAAACTGAGTGAGGCCATAAGCCTGCGGAAGATAATTCACTTGCTCATCCTGCTCAAATAATAGTTTATCATTTTCATCTTTAAAGAGGGTTCCAATTCCGGAGAAGCGGACCTTCCGGTTTTCTTCCAGCTTTCTTTTACACTGATCCACAAACCGCTCTATAATTTTCATGGCTTCTTTGTAGGTAACACCTTCCGTGGTGGCTATGTGGTTAGCCAACAGTCCGTCATTGCTTGTAAGACGACTGTTGAAAAGGATTTTTTTGTAGGGAGGAACAAATCGGTTGCGATCCCCTTCAATATGAGCGGGTTCGTAATTAGATACAAAACCTCCTAACCCGGGTATAATCACGCAATCATTTTCGTACAGAAGTGTGCTTATATATTTCATCTCCATAATTTAAAACATCACGAAATTAATGCTTTATTGTTTGTTTATCAAGTTTTCGTATATTTTATCAGATCCTCATACGTATCAATGCTTGTAATATCCATTTCCGTTTCGGCAGTCTGGATTTTGAAGCCGTTTTCGAGCCATCGTAATTGTTCGAGCGATTCGGCTTTTTCAAGATTCGATACCGGCAGAGCAATCAGTTTTTTTAGTGTTTCGGAACGGTAACCATAGACTCCGATGTGTTTATAAAACTCAAAATGTTCTGCTGGCGCGACTTTTTCCCTTCTATGAGGAATAGCTGCCCGGCTAAAGTACAGCGCTTCCTTAGATACATTTCTTACTACTTTTACGATATTGGGATCATTAAGTTCGTTTTCGGTCGAAATTTTTTTGATCAATGTTCCAATTTTCACTTCCGGCAGGGTAAATAGAGTGGTTACTGCATAAATTTGGGTAGGACTGATAAAAGGCTCATCTCCCTGAATGTTTATAACAACATCATATTGGAGGGATTGGTTTTTTTTGAGGTGATTCAGCGCCTCAAAACATCGCTCGGTCCCGCTGCCAGCCTCTTGGCTTGTCATAACAACATCGCCGCCAAATCCAACGACATGGTTGTAAATAGCATCGTGATCCGTAGCTACCACTAAATGGGTCAAAGATTCACACTTTCCGGCTTGCTCATAGACCCTTTGAATCATGGTTTTTCCGTTAATCATGGCCAGCGGCTTCCCCGGAAAACGGGTGGAAGCGTATCGGGATGGTATAATGCCCAGTATTTTCATAGTTAAAAAAGGCCGTGGATTTCGGCATTGATTTTATCGATGATGGTTCCCAAATCCTCGCGGCTGTTTTTGAAATCGATATTGTCGGTATCGATGATTAAAAGATTCCCTTTGTTATAGTTGGCAATCCAGGTTTCATACCTCTCGTTGAGTTTTTTCAGATAATCTATCCGGATAGAGTTTTCGTATTCACGACCACGCTCCTGGATTCTTTTTACAAGACTGGGAACGGAGGCGCGCAGGTATATCAAAAGGTCGGGAGGTTCTATCAAACTACTCATTAGCTCAAACAGCGACCGGTAGTTGTCAAAATCGCGGGTGCTCATCAGGCTCATCTCATGAAGATTAGGGGCGAAGATGTAGGCGTCTTCATAGATTGTGCGATCCTGAATCACATCCTTGCCACTGTTTCGGATTTCCACAATTTGCCGAAAACGACTGTTGAGAAAGTATATCTGCAGGTTGAAGGCCCAGCGCTGCATATCTTCATAAAAACTTTCGAGATAGGGGTTTTTTTCGATGTCTTCGTAACGGGTTTCCCAACCGTAATATTTAGCCAACAGTTCGGTCAATGTAGTTTTTCCCGCACCAATGTTCCCGGCAACAGCTATATGCATGGTATTAGTATTTAAATTTTATTCAAAAGTAAGGCGAATAAAGCTAAAAAAAAATCCGAAAAGGGGCTTATCTGTTTTTCTCTTTTGTCATTTTTAATATCGCATCCACATAATATCTGGAATTATACAATCTTGGCACTTTATTTTGACCACCTAGTTTACCTTTTTGTTTTAGCCATTCGTAAAAGGTGCCTTTTTTCATTTGCCGCACAACAGGTTTTTGAAGCACCATATCATTGTATCTTTTAGCCTCATAATCGGAGTTAACAGATTTGAGGGCATTGTCAAAAGCTTCGGTGAAGAAATCGAGGCTATGGGGAGCATTTTCAAACTCTATAAGCCATTCGTGCCCTGCATTTTGGTTTTCATCGAAATAAATCGGCGCGCCGGTATAATCATTAATGCTGGCGTTAGTCTTGTTGCATGCTACATCTAGCGCTTTTTCTGCATTATCGATTATAACTTCTTCCCCGACGGAATTAATAAAGTTTTTGGTTCGGCCGGTTATTTTAATCCGGTAAGGGTCGGTGGAAGTAAAAGTAACCGTGTCACCTATAAGATATCTCCACAGACCTCCGTTGGTAGTGATAATTAAAGCGTAGTTTTTGCCTTTCTCCACTTCGTCCAGGGTTAGGGTCTTCGGGTTTTTATCGTGAAGGTTTTCTACCGGAAGGAATTCATAATAAATGCCATAGTCCAGCATAAGTAACATTTCTTCGGAATCGGTCTGATCCTGAATAGCAAAAAATCCTTCTGAAGCATTGTAGGTTTCCATATAATTGATGGAACCTTCAGGGATATACTTGTTGTATTGAGTTCGGTAGGGGTTGAAGCTCACTCCGCCGTGGAAAAATACCTCAAGATTAGGCCATACCTCTTTGAGATGGGAGGCGTTGGCTAAGCTGAGGATTCTTTTGATGAGCACCAGCGTCCATGAGGGGACACCGGAAATACTGGTGACATTATGATTCATAGTTTCGTAAGCCATCTTTTCTATCTTGCTCTCCCACTCCTCCATGAGGGCAATCGATATATTGGGCGTTTTTTTAAGCTGCACCCAAAACGGCATGTTTTGGATTAAGATTGCTGATAAATCGCCATCGTAGTACGAGGAATTATTAATTTCGGTGATATTATGGCTGCCCCCCATAACTAATCCCTTGCCGTCAAAAATGGCAGCCTCCGGATGGTTGTTATAATAAATCGAAAGCAGGTCTTTACTGGCCTTGAAATGACAATCTTCAAGTGCTTCGTCACTCACGGGGATAAACTTACTGCGGTCGCTTGTCGTCCCGGAAGATTTGGCGAAAAAACGCACTTCGGAGCCCCAAAAAATTTTTTGCTCCCCGTTTCTTGTTCTGTCGATATCGTTTTTCAGGGTTTCGTACGTGCTAATAGGAACTCTTTGCCTGAATTCGTCGGGATTTTCGATAGATGAAAAACCATATTTCCTGCCCCATTCAGTATCCTCAGCGCTCTTAAGGAGCCGCCGCAGCCACTCTTGCTGCACCTCATGAGGATACTTCATGAACAATTCAATCTGGTGTATCCGCTTTTTTATAAACCAGGATACAAATGAATTAATAATTGCCATAATCGATAAATTAAACCGACACCAAAAATACAATTTCAATTGTAATTGGGATCATCTAAAAAGTATTCCTACTCCCAATATAGTTAATAAAAACGATTTGTTCAAGCAAAAGGCCAATTATTAACAGTAACTATTTATCGTTGTTTTTCTTGTTTCCTTTGATCTCCCGACCGGCCTGGTAAAGCATTAAAGACTGCACCTTGTCTTGTTCGTTTCTGATGAATTCGATTTCAGCATCCACTTTTTTGAGGAAAAACCGCGTTTTTGATTTCGGGTAAATTTTTACTTTGGATTGTCCGGTAGCCTGCGAAATCAGCTGGCCGTCTTCATAAGTGATAGTGATATTAAAGCCGGGTTGAAGCTCATAAACTCCCACATAATCTTTCAGAACTTCAGGTTTTACGTTGACTTCCTTTTTCTTTGCCGGTAAAGGCTTGTCAGTTTTATGGCCTTTGGTCTTTCCACCTCTTTTGTGGATGACTGTGTTTATCGTCCCGTCTTTTTCTTTCGTGAATGTATACCGGGAAAAGGTATCTTCGAAATGAAAGCGGGATTTTGAAACCGGGAAAAGCGGGTATTCCTTACTTCCCTTAAGCTGACTGTGAAGCTGACCGTCTTTGTAAGTGATGTAGCGCGTTTTACCGTCTTCAAATTCATAAACACCGGTTAAAGACTTCAGGAAAGAATCTTTTACTTCTATGGCATCGTTTTTATCAGGATAAGGTTTATCGATAACTTCGGCAGCCAGCTTTGTGGAAATCTTCTGAGGAGAAAAATCATCCCGGTTAGTGAGCATTACGATATAAACATTTTCTTCGGGAAGATAGATACCATTGGAGGTGAAACCGAAAATGCCTCCGCCGTGTTCTATGGTCGGACTGCCGTTAATCTCTTTCAAAAACCATTTCCGGTTTCATTGCGACATCCAGCTCCATGTTAGCTGTTCCAAAAGCTTTTCGATAAATCACTTCCCCATCTTTGGCTACAAGGATTGCAACTCCGGGTTTCTTGGGTTGATACTCCTTCCGGACAATGCGATCCAGTTTGTTTTCGAGGTTTTGAGCTTCAATGGAAAACCCTGCTACAAAAAATAAAATTGTGATGGCTAATACTTTGAAATTTATTCGGTCAATCATAAACAAATTTTTTATGGTTATTTTGGCTTTGTTAATTTCTTTGACGCATATTTAAAGGACAGTTACAATAGTATACGTCTTTGATTTATTGAAAAATTTTAATCCCCGAAAAATTTACCTTTGTAATTGCATAAAAGGAGAAATGGCATGATCGTATTCCCCGGAAGCAAAATCAACCTTGGATTAAGGATCACAAAAAAACGTCAGGATGGTTATCACAACCTGCAAACGGTTTTTTACCCGTTGTCTTTTTCGGATGTGCTGGAAGCCATTCCGGATAAAGGGACATCTTTAACCACCTCAGGGTTGCAGATTCCCGGTTCGGGAGAAAGTAATTTGGCAATGCAGGCGATTGATTTAATGGGTCAGCGTTATCACATTCCGGGTTTTAGAGTGCACCTTCATAAAGTAATTCCTCCGGGCAGCGGACTGGGAGGAGGTTCGGCGGATGCCGCAGCCATGATAAAAATGATCAATCAGTTGGCAAAACTGAATCTTTCGGAGAATGCTATGATAGCAATTGCTTCCGATCTGGGAGCCGATTGCGCTTTTTTCATTAAAAATACTCCCGTATATGCCACCGCCAGGGGCGATCGATTTGAAACGATTGATTTCTTCCTAAAAGGATATACGATTGTGGTAATTCTTCCCGGGGTTTCTATCAGCACTGCACAGGCCTACCGGCAAATCACACCGGCATTTCCCCAGCAACCGGTAAAAGAAGCCGTTCAAATGCCACTTGGGAAATGGAAGGAGCATCTCATAAATGACTTTGAGAAGATTAAAGATCTGCCTGCAGAGATTTTTGAGATTAAGACCAGGTTATATAAAGAGGGAGCTGTATATGCCGCCATGAGCGGCAGTGGTTCGGCAGTGTTTGGTGTTTTTGATACAAATGTTGAAATTGGTAAGGAAAAATTCTCACCATATCAAGTGCACGTGGAAAAGGCTGAGCACTAAGAATGAGCTTTATTTTTTGGATAAACTGGATATTACCCTTTTAATAGCTTCTATTGTTTCGTCTTTAAGTCCGTATTGCATATTTTAGGTATCAAAAATATCACCTTGCTTTCCTGTTCTTATTGTTTCCATGTTTTTCTCAAATTCCTTTAACTAATGTCCTCGCTCATCATCAAAATCTATTAAACTGAAATGAATTTGTTTCAGCTAAGTTAGTAAAATATACATTGATGTGAGTGGGCATCAGATGTACCCTACATCATAAGTTTGCCCATTATTTTCGTTATATTTGAGAAATTATCCAAAGCCTTATTTGTTAAAAATAGAGAGGATTATCCACCTCTTATTCATGATTTGAGAAGGATTTTGGAAAAAGCCGGGGTAGAAATTGATGATAATAAAAAGATAATCCTTGATACCGTTACTCGATTTAATATAAAGGCTAGGTATGATGACTACAAACAGAACTTTTATAAATTATGCACTGATAGCTTTACAAAAGAATGGATTGATAAAATAAAAGACACCCGATTATGGATAAAATCAATGCTATAAATATATCAATTCAATATCTTAAGAGATTAAAAAATAATAATATTAACTTCTCTGATGCATGGTTGTTTGGTTCCTATGCCAATGGCCTTCAAAAAGATAATAGTGATATTGATCTGGCAATCATCCTTGATGACACAGAGAAAACCTTTGACACAGAGGTTAAATTAATGATAATAAGACGTGGAGAAGAAACGCTAATTGAGCCTCATGCCTTTACAAAAGATGAATTTGATGAAAACCTTCCGATTGTCAACCAGATTATTAAAAATGGTGAGAGAATAAAAATTTAAATCTCTTTGGTTAAGTTTGCAGAAAATCGTTAAGAATTTATGCCGGGATTTCAGCATATAGAAGAGTTGATCAGGGAGCTGTACAACAGCAGGAGCGTTTTGTCAGGGCTGTTTGAAAAACGTCATATCGAGATTGATGTGGATATGCTGATGCCATTCCTGGATGATGACGAGGAGAAACTGAACCGCCTGGTGGCTCACGGGATAATAGGGCGGGAGAAGCGCACGGTATACCTTGACAGCCGCATCCGCGAGTTTTTCGAGGAGTTTCTGGAAGTGGAGGAAGATGTGCATGTCTTGTATATCCAGGAATATCTCGATAAGATCAAAGAGCATAAGAATTATTATCTGAAATCGCACCGGGAACAAAAGCAACAAGAGCACCGGCAAAAGATCAAACACTATCTCCGGCGGATCATTAAGGTGACCGTAAGCAATGTGAAAGCCTTGCGGAAAAATACCGATGAGACCTACAAAGGAGAAGTCGATTTTGAAGTCAAAAAGGAAAAGCTTACCAATCTGCGTGAGCAGCGCGACCGGCTGGAAGGCTTGCTCAGGGCTGTGGAAAATCTCCTGGCG
>JAIPBX010000085.1 GCA_021738485.1 Bacteroidales bacterium
CCTGAAGGTTTCTTAAAGATTTTTGATGTGAACGGTGAGTTGATCCGGAAGGTTAGAGCTGTCACCTATCAAAGCACTCAACGGATAAATGTCTCGGAATTACCATCCGGCGTGTATGTCATCACTCTGGAAAGAGAGAATGGGAAATATGCAGGCAGGTTTATGAAGCGGTGAGGGAATATTTAAATTTAAACTAATCCATCACAAGCCGGAGGCTTGAAGAATGAATAAGGCGGAGCGAAGACGCTCCGCCAAACGTCTATCTAGTTTGATTGTCAATAAGATAATATCAGGACCGTTGTACGTTTTGGTATAATATAATACGATTAATGATTAGAGAACTAATTGATCCGCTGACATAACCGGTAATCTTGAGTTTTGAAAATCCCGAAGATTTCGTGTTATAATAAGGCTCTCGCTCAGCAAGTAGATCAATGATTATATTAGTATCGATAAAAAGAAGTTTCATTAGTATTTATTTGATAAATATTCTGCGTAATCTTCTTTGGTGTCATAGTCTTTTTTGAGATCGAATACACCGCTGAGACTTTTAACCAATGGAGTAATATCTGTTTCATTTTTCTCAGATTTTGTTAGGTCTTCAAGGTATGATTCTATAATCTTTGAAAGACTTGTGTAATGAAAGCTAAGCTTTTGCGTTTATGCCCACAAATGAGCCTTCTCCATAGCCTGTTTTGACAGGTTCCGGCTCTTTTATTTCGGGGAGGTTCCGGAAAATGGTCTGGACAAATTCAAAATCTCTGAATCCTGTTTTTTTCAGGTAAGAAATGATTTCATCCACCGAATAAAAAGTGGCTATGCTGTAAAAGGCACTCTCATTTTTATATTGTTGATAGGTTTGACCTACGTCACTTTCTCTGTCGATAAAACCAATAATGAATTCGCCGGCCGGTTTCAGGATTCTTTGCACTTCCCTGAAAGCTTTTTCGATATCATCCAGGAAGCAGATAGTAGTGACCATAAGGGCAAAATCAAATTGCGAATCGTTGAGAGGAAGGTTCTCAGCCACTCCTTCCCGGGCATCAATGCCGCGTTGGCGGGCCAGTTTTCTCATTTGTGCGGAAGGCTCAACCCCTGTCCGGATATCCAATGGGGCCGCAAACCGGCCGCTACCCACACCGATTTCAACCACCTGCTTTCCTTTCGGGAGTAGGGTTCGCAGAGCCTGCAGCTCCGATTCATAAATGGCTTGGTTTTCTTCAAACCAATTTTCGTAGTGGTCGGGAAATTCTTCAAATGGTTTAACTCTTGGCATAGCTTTGTGAATTTGATTTTAAAAGCAATGTAATAAATATTTATCAAACAAAAAACCCCGAAGCAAATAGCTCCGGGGTCAAAACCTTTCATCTTCTTCCGGCGTTTCATTGAAAAGTGTAGTTATCAGGAACTTTCAGTAGTTCCTTCATCTGCCGTTGCCTTGAGTAAAGGTTTATACACATCAAAGAAAGCATAAACCAACAGGACTTCCAGGATAAATACGATATATCCTGCAAGGCCACCTACCGGATCAAGGAATAAATGATGCAGAAGGATACCTACAGCAAGCGGAGCAAACAGGATCAGTCCAAGAGCTGCATAGCGTCCTATGATGAGCAAGATGCCTGCAATGATTTCCACGATTCCAATCAATCCCCATACAAAGCCGGATTTCATCAAAGCATTCATGAAATTCATTGCTTCAGTTGGTGGCTGTGGCATGGGCATAAATTGAAAAAAGTGGTTCAGGCCAAATACCAAAAGAATAACCCCCAAAACGATTCGAATAATTTTCTCCTGGTTGAGATGGTTTCATAAGCATTAGTTTTAGTTATACGCTGTTAAATATACAAAATATGAATCCCGAAAGCAATATTATAAGCATCTTATTCTACATCAAATGAAGTGATTAAAAGCGCAGATATTGTGAAAGTTGATTCAAGAGACTTTAGAATGCACATTTAAAATTTTTTTAGCTTACCTTCCGGCTACGAGATTTGCCAGGAAGTTTTTTCCAACTGTACTTATTTTTTCTTAAGTTTGAAAAGCCAAAACAAACAATAATTACCACTATGAATAATACCATCGGAATACGACACGAGGACAAATACAAAATGGAACGTAGGGTGGCCATCCCGCCCGAACATGTGCGCCGGTTGATAAAGGAGAAGAATTTGAGGGTGCTGGTTGAGAAATCATCCAAAAGGATTTTTACGGATGAAGAATACCACAAGGCAGGAGCAGAACTGGTCGACGACCTCACCGAAGCTCCTGTTATCTTTGGAGTGAAAGAGATTCCTTTTTCATACTTTGAGCACAAAAAAACTTATGTATTTTTCTCACACGTCATTAAGGGTCAGGATTACAATATGCCCATGCTGAAGACCATGATGGACAAAAAGTGTAACCTGATCGACTATGAGACGGTGGTGGAAGAATCCGGGAAACGGATTATCTTTTTCGGTCATTATGCCGGTCTGGCCGGGATGATCAATTCCCTGTGGGCTTTTGGCCAGCGATTAAATGTTATGGGGATTCACACCCCTTTCGCAAAACTTAAACAGGCCCACAATTATGTCTCGCTTTTTGAGGCCAAGGATGCCATTTCTGAGGTGGGTTTTGAAATTGCAAAGAACGGTTTGCCCGATAAAGTCAAACCTATGGTGGTGGGATTTACCGGGTATGGAAATGTTTCCAGGGGTGCCCAGGAAATAATGAGTCTGCTTCCGGTCAAAGAAATTTCACCCGAAGAATTGCTTAACCTTGACAAAAGAGGAGAACTCTCTTCAAATGTTGTTTATAAAGTGGTTTTCCGGGAAAGGGACCTGGTCACGCCCATTAATTCAAACCAGAATTTTGAATTGAAAGATTATTACAACCATCCGCAGAATTACAAAAGCGTTTTTGAACAATACATCCCTCACCTCACTATCCTGATGAATTGTATGTATTGGGATGACCGTTACCCGAAAATTGTAACCAAAGCTTACCTGGAAGAATTGTATTCCAGGGGTGAGCCTAAATTGAAAGTGATAGGTGATGTCACCTGCGATCCGGAGGGCTCTGTTGAATGTACCCACAAAGGAACGGAAATCGAAGACCCGGTGTTTGTCTACAATCCTTTTACACGTGAACCGAAAATGGGTTTCGAAGGCCAGGGGATTCTGGACATGGCCGTGGATATTCTTCCCAGCGAATTGCCCCGGGAGTCTTCCCTCGCATTTGGGGATGCCCTTGAGCAATTTATTTATGGCATTGCCACAGCCGATTATGAGGCTGATTTTGAAAATATCGATCTGCCCCTGCCCATACGCAGAGCAATGATACTGCACAAAGGCGAACTAACACCGGATTATCAGTATTTGAAAGAATACCTGAAGTGAGAGTCGCCATGAATGTTTTGGCATGATCGAAATCTAGTGCCAGGGCAACGCTTTACTTTATCATTCTCCTGATTTTGTACACTTGTTTCAAAACAATTGCCGGGACAGTACTGTCCATTAGTGCAGTCTAAAAATCAGCAGTTTAAAAAAGTCCTCTTTAGGGTATTTAGGAGTTATAAGGCTTTTTAGACTCGATTCACCCATTCATATTCGTAGGAAAAACCCTCTTTATGTCACGTAGCTGACAGTTTCATGGGCGGTCGGCCTTCTACTTTTGTAGCAGTTAATGAAAAGTAGAACAAAAATTTTGAAATTATGAATTTTAAAGCTCAACATTTATTCAGTGTGTTTATCGCAGCCATTTTTTTGATGGCTTCTGTAAACACACATGCGCAGGACATCAGGACGACCTCTAAAGAAGTGAATGACATGATCACATTCTCAAAAAGCACCAGCTCGGAGGATGGCGAAATATATGAAATTCTCCCGGGCCGCTCTGTGATAAATCCTTCTATGGAAGGAACACCTTTTTCGGATAGTACGACCCTTACAACAGGCGAATATTCATTGCAAGTGGAAGATGTGAATGATGTAGACTCTCCGGATTCGGAAGATGCCGTAACAAGTGTCAATATCACTTTTACCGCGAGCAATGGACAACAGTTGCTTATCGATGATATTCACATCATTCACAAACCTGCCGACCAGGGCGACCATACTTTCTTTGGCGGTGTAGGGTTCAATAAAATCATGCATGGAAATACGGGTATCGGGGTGCCCCTGATGCCTAAATTGATGTCTTATATCACCTTATGGGGAAAAACCGACCTGAAGGATGCCGAAACTGATACGGTGGTAGCCGCCGACCGCCTTATCCATATCATGACCTCGACGGATGTGCGTAATGAGGATAAGGAACTGCTCACCAGTACGGAAGTGGATTCGTCCGATTACAATATCCGCAAGGCTCATACACACGTTATTCTGCCTCCAAAGAATATGGCAGATGAGAGCGACCCGGTGCCGGGAACCGATCATGGCTTTATCCACATGATGTGGGAGGATGTAAACCTTGAAGAACCTAACAGGGATTGGGGTGTGGCTTATGAAATTTTGCCCGGCCCGGCGGTAATCAATCCACAGATGTCGCCGACTCCTTTTTCCAACAGCGTTAGCCTGGGTTCAGGAAGTTATTCTTTTAAAGCTTATGACAATAATGCCCAGGATTCACCCGATTCGAGGGATAGCCTGGCCAATGTCAGTATACATTACAAGCGGCCCAATGGCACTGAATATATGATCGATAATATTCAAATTATTCACAAGCCTGAGGGGCAAGGTGATCATCCATTTTTCGGTGGCGTTGGTTTTGATAAGATTATGCACGGTAATACGGGAATTGGTGTACCGCTGATGCCCAAGCTGTTTGCTCGCGTCACCCTATGGGGCAAAGCCGACCTGAAGGACGGTGAAGGCAACGTGCTGGCGGAAGACCGTTTGATCCATATTATGACCGGTGGCCGGGTAAGAACGGATAATCTTATGCTGACGACGAACACCCAATCGGATGAAAGCGACCATAGTCAGAATGAGACCCATATCATCCTACCGCCAAAGGACACCCAGGACAATCCTGATCCGGTGCCGGGGACCAAACACGGTTTTCTTCACCTGATGTTTGAAAAGGCTTCCATTGACAGCAAGGCTGCCGGAATCTTCGACAGGGAGCTCACCACAAAGCTAAACACGACCAACTACCCCGATCCCTTTACCCGTCAGACGACTATCAGGTACAATCTGCCGGAGAAATCGGAAGTTACCGTAAGGATATATGACATGACCGGACAGGCTGTTCATACCTTGATCAAGGAACAACAGATGGCCGGAGAACATAAGATACGATTCAGTCCGGCATCTCAAAATATTCAAGGCGGTATGTACTTTTACAGGATTACAGCCGATAATTACCAGGGAAGCGGTAAAATGATGTTTAACCGTTAATGCTTTGTTTTAACGATAATCACAACCCGGAGGCTCTGGCTTCCGGGTTTTTTTTGTGAGTTGGTTTAACAGTAATGGCTTAGAATGAGATTTCTGTTTTATTTTTCCAGGGTGGATTGGGTGAATTTGGTCATAATTCTGTTTTCGGATTTATCGGATTAAATGTATCATCATTCCATTTTGCAGGGTTGTTGATGATGTATTTTTTTATATGTTGATATTCCAAATGGTTTCGAATAATGTGATCGTGATAATTGGGTTGAAAAAAATGATTGTTTTGGTTGTATTTGGGAATATTCAAATGGTTGTTGTCTATAAAATTGTCAATTTTCGAATTCACCGCCGATTTGAAACCACCAATAAACGATGAAATGGATTGGGGTTTTCTGAAAATGGGGGATTGCGCGCGGGACGGGTTGTCAGATTGTTGGGGGGATTGTAGAGACGCACGGCCGTGCGTCTCTACGTGCGTTTCATCCGTACCAACCGAATCGTACATACCGGGTGTTCCATTTTTTTCAATCCGGTGATTATTCAACACCACAATGGCGTGTAAATGATTGGGCATGATAATGTATTCGTCCAAATACAATTCATCGCGTATTTCAAATGATTTCAACCATTCCTCGTTGACGATTTTCCCAAAACCGGAAAATAACATTTGGCCATCATTAATTTGTCCCAAATTGCATTTCCTGTTTTGCGTAACCAATGTTATAAAATAAGTACCGTTGCCAGAATAATCCCATCTAGGCATTCGATGCGATTGAATTCGATATTTATTTCTGAATTTATCCATAATTATTGGTTGTTATTGAGGCGGCACGCATAGTCGAACAGATGTATCTGCTTGCGTTCCGTGCGTTTCTACCATGCACCTACATACCGGTTATATTTTACATTATCACCAACATTTCTAGAATGATTTATACATTCAATCTAATCGTATATGTTTAGTCACCTCAAGGGCAGCCCTTGAGCGAAGAACAGTTGCTACTAAATAAATACCTTTTAAATATATAAAATTCCTCGCGATTATTCTAGCATAGCACGAAAATTCCTCCCGTTTCGAAATCAATACCCCCTATTTCTTTTCATAAAAAACAACTCCCACTCTATTTATATGGTCAATCAAATCCTCATTTGCTATTTTGTGAAGTATAGAAAGATCAATTTTATAGGGAAGGAGAAGATCATCCAACTCATTTTCAATTTTAAACAACATCGATAAATCCAGATTATCTCCTTTTAAGGTGAGGTCAATATCCGAACCATTGCGGTAATTGCCTTTGGCACGTGACCCATACAGGATGGCCTTTTCTATGGAAGGGTAACGGGCAAATACAGCGCGTATCTTATCTATATGCGTATCTTTCAGTCCGTACATTATTCTTTGTCAAACAGTCCTCGTTGCTCACCGCTTCTTTTTTCTTCCATAGTTTTACCGAATGCCAACAACGCTGGATAATAAAAATCCGTTATCTTTAGGTATATTTCATTGGCAGTTTCTTCATTATAGGTGTGCGATGTTTTATTACGACTTTTTATCATTTCCATCCATGTATCACCCTCTTCAATAAGTCCGGCTTTAAATGCTTCCTGGGTAGCATCCTTTGAACCATAAGTTTTAATATTACCTACTTCCTCAAGAAAATCTTTCATTACATTCCACGCTAATTCATGGGTGTATTCAAAACGTTGTATCAAGCCTTCTTTTACAATTTCTCCAAGAACCATATTAGCATCTTCGCTTGATATATCAACGTTTTTCTTTTTCAGCTCTTTTTCTGCAAACTCAATAGCTTGAGTCAGCTTTGTTAAGGCCTTAATAAAATTGGAAAAACGTTGTTGCCATCTAATATCTTTATTGCTCATATTCATTTTTTTCTAAGTTAGCATTTATTATAAAATTCCCCTTTCCCTCCTTTTTGTATTTTTCTCCACAAATTACGTTTTTTTTTCAGCAGAGGATTAAGAAAAAGGGGTTTTTTATTCCTATATAATCCAAAAATTCACATTAAACCGGAATCCGGAATTCGGAATATAATCCCCCTTGCTTTTCTCCCCAATTTTCCCCATATTTAGCAAAAATCCAATATTATGCAAAATATATTAGTGTTGGGAGCCGGGATGTCTTCGGCAAGCCTTATTAAATACCTGTTAGATCATTCTGAAGAAAAACAATGGAAAGTCAGAGTCGGCGATTTAGATGTGGAAAAAGCCCGGGCAAAAGTGGGAGGTCATAAAAATGGTGAGGCTTTCGAATTCAATGTTTTTAATGATGCGGAAAAAAAGAAAGCGATTGCCAAAGCCGATGTGGTGATTTACCTGCTTCCTGCGGAATATCTTTATCTGGTGGCAGGAGAATGTGTCGAGCAGCAAAAGCATATGGTTTCTTCTGCTTATGTATCCAAAGAAGAACGATTGCTGGATGATTCAGCCAAAACGAAAGGTGTCGCATTGCTCAATGAAATCGGGTTAGACCCGGGCATCGACCATATGATGGCTATGAAAATAATTGATGAAATTCACGGAAGGGGAGGGAAGATTAAAGGTTTCCGTTTTTCTACCGGCGGATTATTAGCTCCCGATTCGGATGACAATCCCTGGAACTATAAGTTTACCTGGAATCCGGGAAATGTAATTACCGCAGGAAAAGGGTTTTCCCGGTACATGGAAAAGGATTGTGTGAAATATGTCCCTTACCAGCAGCTTTTCAGACGCACCAAGCGAGTAAGCATTCAGGATGTGGGGGCGTTTGAGGTTTATGCTAATCGTGATTCCCTGAAATACAAAGCGCTCTATGGTCTGGAAGATGTTTCTACCATTTTTCGTGGCACTCTCAGGAGGCCGGGCTATTGTGAGGCATGGGATGTGCTGGTTCAGCTAGGGCTGACCGAGGATGCTTTCCATATCGAAAATTCGGCCTCAATGACCTACCGTGAATGGATGAATGCCTTCCTACCTTATTCCGACATAAAAACTCCGGAGGAAAAGGTTGCTGAAATAACCGGTTTGGAAATGGATTCCGAAGCAATCAAAAAGATCGAATGGCTTGGGCTCTTCGAGGAGGAGCGTATAGGACTGGACAATGCTACGCCTGCTCAAATCCTTCAGCAGCGCCTTGAGCAAAAGTGGTTTTTTGGTGACAAAGACAGGGATATGGTGGCTATGCAACATGTGGCTGATTATGAGCTCGACGGGCAACAAAAGCGCCTGACGTCCACGATGGTCGTATATGGCGAAAACCCGCCTCATACGGCTATGGCCAAAACCGTCGGCCTTTCCTTGGCCATAACAGCGGAAATGCTTTTGTCAGGCCGGATCAAACTATCGGGTATACATATCCCCACCACCCGGAAGATTTATGAGCCTGTGTTAGAAAAACTCCGGGAAGAAGGCATTAAAGCTCAATGGAAAGATGAGGAAAAAAAGAAAAGATGAAGAGTCCACAAAACAATAAGCAAAACGTAAGTACGGGGGGCAGTTTTTCGCGATAGATAGGGTTTTTTGACAAGACTTTAAAATTAGTGAAAACGCTGTAAATTTGCCTTCAAATTATAAAGGTTAACGATATGAGTAAATATGGAAAATGGATTGGCGGTGGCTTAGGATGGGTGCTCGGTGGCCCGATTGGCGGTATTCTTGGCTTTGTTTTCGGTTCGATGTTCGATGAAATGCAAAGCGGCACTATGGAATATTCCGCCCAGGGTCATCCTTATGGTTCGGTTGGAGAAGGTCAGGGACAAACTACGCGTACCCAGCCCGGCGATTTTGCCGTTAGCCTTCTTGTTCTTGCGGCAGCCGTGATGAAAGCCGATGAAAGGGTGATGAAATCGGAATTGAATTATGTCAAAGATTTTTTAATGCATCAGTTTGGTGAGCCAAAAGCCAAACAATTGGTCCAGGTTTTGCGCGATATTCTCGAGAAAGATATCCAGGTGATGGATGTTTCCCTCCAGATCAAGCAACACATGGATTACTCTTCCCGTTTGCAGCTCTTGCATTTTCTTTTCGGAATAGCTCAGGCCGACGGTGAGGTGCATGATAATGAGGTGTCACAGATAGAAACAATTGCCGGCTATCTTGGGATCTCACAGAAAGATATCAACTCCATTAAAGCCATGTTTGTCAAGGATAAGGAGGCGCCCTATAAAATTCTTGAGATTAGTTCCGATGCTTCGGATGAAGAAGTGAAAAAAGCTTACAGGGAGATGGCTTTAAAACATCATCCTGACAGAGTCAGTCATCTTGGTGAGGATGTGCAGAAATCAGCGGAAGCAAAATTTAAAAAAGTAGCCGATGCCTATAGCCAGATCAAGAAGGAACGGGGCTTAAAATAGCCAGGCTATGGATGATGTGTATAATCTGAGGGATTTGCCGCAGAAAGCTTCTCAGGCAAAAAAATCTAATAAAAAGCTTGTGCAGCGTCTGAAAAAAATCAACCCCCGGAAATTAGATAGGATTGTTCATGAGCTGCATGCAGAGGTTTTCGAGGAGATTGACTGCCTGAAGTGCGGCAATTGTTGCCGCTCAATCAGCCCTCATATCACTGACAAGGATATTCAACGCCTTGCCGGGTCTTTGAAAATGAAACCTTCCTACTTCAGCGAACAATTTGTGAAAATAGATGAAGACAGCTCCTATGGTTTCAATCAGTCCCCCTGTCCTTTTCTCGGAGAAGATAATTATTGTGCTGTCTATACCCTGCGGCCCAAAGCCTGTGCCGATTATCCCCTGACCGATCGTAAGCGATTTTACCAGGCACTTGACCTCAGCCTGAAAAATACGGTCATATGCCCCGCTGTTTACGAGATTTTCGAGTGGTTGAAAGTTCGGGGATATTAATCATGAAAACGCCACGAAACGCCAAAGACTAAGCCGGCATCTTTCATGGGATGATGGGGCGAATCGTAATAATTGTAAGGCGTTAAGCCTTGAGTTGCATTCCGGTATTTGAGAACGATGTTGGTACGTTTTATTTTGATGCTTGCGTAGGCATTCGCATAAATAAAAT
This sequence comes from Bacteroidales bacterium, assembly GCA_021738485.1. GTDB lineage: Bacteria > Bacteroidota > Bacteroidia > Bacteroidales > JAIPAH01 > JAIPAH01. The sequence goes on from JAIPBX010000085.1 coordinate 10,399, forward strand.
TTCCTATTTTTTTATCATCCTGTATATAGAAACTTGTCAGGGCAGGCATGTAGTCATCGGCATAGTAAGAGGTTTTGTATTTTACATCAACACCCACCTGGAAATAAAGGGCTTTATCAAACAAGGAGTTTCTGTAATATAGGGATGTTTCACCTGCAAACAGTGGCACATGGATTGCCTCTTCATTAGATGCCTTTTGAAAATACAAATAGGAATCCCAACTGAAATTTCCGAATCTCACGGAAGGATAAAGGTAAACCTGTAACAGGCTGAAGCTTTTGGTTTGCTGTCGGGGGCGAAGGGTCGTCGTATTGTATGTAGTGTCATTTTCTCCATAGTCCACCGTTATTTCCTCATTGGTTGGGGCAAGGTAAGTATGGTTCGTCAAAAGGTAATAATTGCCTCCGATTACCAGGTTCTTCCATTCAAAAGCGCCGTGGATTCTGAGAATGTTTTCTTTATCTGTGGTTTGATCCCATCGATAATGGTTGCTGTAATAATGCTTAAAAAAGAAAGAAGGATCCCGGGAGATTTGATCCAATCCTGCCCGAAGCATCTTGTCTTTCCCGAAGCGGTTGGTGAGTATGCCTGATAGCCGGAAGTCGTTGGCATTAATATCTCCTTGCACATATTCGAGCTCTCCGCCGATTTTGAGTCCTTGATACAAGTTTTTGGAAATTCTACCATGCAACTCGATCTGGTTGTATTGCTCACTTTTTGACGAATCGCTGAACTTAATCATGCGATGAACAATACCGAAATCAAAACCCAGGGATTTTTGCGTTCGGAAAAGCCGGGTGTTTTTCCATGAAAATTGATTTTCTATGGTTCTTACAAAAGAACTGTCATAGGTATTCAGACTGTCTTTATGGATAGCCGGGTAATAGTCTTGAGGGTAATTTTCATCGGTGTACAGGAAACTTTTTCTGCGATAATTAAATTGATGCTCAAGTCTTCCGAAATTGAAGGGCGTTTTTTTCTTTTCATCAAGAACGGAATCGGCCGCGGCAATGGCCGGAGTTAACTCAAATGAATGCCTGAAGTGGATTTGTGCATCGCGTTCCAGGCTTTGGGCATTCTCCAGGTTAACTGCATAAATCGTTCGATCGGTTTCAATGTTATTTTCAAAAATGCTGTCATTTTGAATACCTCCGTTTTCTTCGTTATTAAATTTGTTGTGCGCATAAAATCCTTGCGCTGAATATCTTTTGTTGTCGGAGATATAGTGCCCTGTAAAAGCCACCCTTCGGTCGCTGGACTCCTGGTTGGGATAAGTTCCCAGGGAGTTAAGTATTTTGACTTGTGCCCCCAGCGTAAGCGTCTTATACACCCGCTGACTGTGATCGATATTCAGCATTTGCTGTTTATCGGGCCCCATAACATAGTAGAGTTTCGTATAAGGAGTATACGAATGAAAAAACCGGATAGATTCTTTGTCAAGGCGATAAATCTCGTAAGCGTGTCTTCCGTAGTCATAACCAGTATTAAGGTTTGGCGAAAAAAAGAGGTTTTGATGCGCCAGTCCCGTATTTCCCAGGGATTGATAAAAACGTTCTTTTTTATACAAAGGATTAGTGTAATTAAAATAACGTAAAGTAGTGTCGACGGGCCGAATACGGGTAGGGTACATCCAGTCATTGTGGAGTTGAAAGTAACTTATGGAGGTGGAATCCCGTACGTTAGTGTCGCTTTTCAATTCCAGCGGATGCTTGGCAACGATTTCTTTTTCTAAGGTGGTATCTGCTTCTTCCACCTTTTCTCCATAATCATTTATTAAGCTTGAGGTATCAGCTCCGATAATCCCTGTATCCGGAAGAATTTTAGTAGTATCCATGGTGGATGTAGTGTCGGGTTGAATAGTTTTAGTCTTCAGACTGTCCGTATTCTGGGCAAAGGCCGATACAAAACCAAAAAAAAGGGTGAATGCCAACAATTGTTTTCTCATCAATAGCGCAAAATTTGGGTCAAAATTAAGGAAAAACAAACTTCGTACCTTAATATTCGATTTTTCCGGGCAGATCTTTCCATTAGAGTACTATAAATACCCCAAAAATTTTTGTTAAATAACTAACAACATTTACTTTTGTTTGTCAATAAAAATAACGGATTATACGAATTTAAACAAAATCACAATTCTCCATGAAAAAAGTATTGATATTGGGAGCAGGAATGGTTGTAAAACCAATGGTATCCTATTTACTTGAGCGCGACTACCAGGTAACGGTGGCCAGCCGGACAAAATCCAAAGCCGAAAAGATGATAGGTAATCATGAAAATGGTCATGCTGTCGAATGGACAGTGGATGACGAAAAAACGCTTGATCAAATGATTGGTGAGCATGATTTAGCAGTCAGCTTATTACCCTATGCCCATCATCCGATGGTAGCTAAAAAATGCATTGCCCATAAAAAAAACATGGTAACGACATCTTATGTCAAGCCGGAAATGAAAGCCCTCAATCAGGAGGCGAAGGATGCCGGGATCATTATTTTGAATGAAATAGGCGTAGATCCGGGGATTGATCATATGTCAGCCATGAGAGTGATTGACACTATTCATGAAAATGGGGGAGAGGTAGAAGAGTTCTATTCGGTTACGGGTGCGCTTGTGGCTCCTGAAACTGCCGATGATAATCCTTTCCGCTACAAATTTTCGTGGAGCCCGAAAGGGGTTGTTATGGCCGGGAACAACGATGCGAAATATCTTATGAAAGGGGCCGTAAAACAAGTGCCTACCAAAGACCTTTTCAAAGATATTATTACCGTTAGCTTCCCCGAAGTAGGAAAACTGGACATCTATCCCAATCGCGACTCAATGCCTTACATCGACCTTTACAGCATCCCCGAGGCCAAAACCATGTTCCGCGGAACGTTCCGTCACCCCGGATGGTGTGAGTCACTGGATGCAATGAAAGAGCTGGGCCTGATTAGCTATGACAAGGTTGATATGAAAGGGATGAGTTATGCAGACATGGTAGCCAGACTTATTGGAGCGAGCGATTCATCCAATATAAAGCAAAAAGTGGCTGACTACCTGAAAAAGGATGTCGATGCCCACGCTATTAAAGCCATTGAATGGTTAGGATTATTCTCGGATGAGAAGATGAACAGGGAAGAGGACAGCCCGTTTGAGGTGACTTCTGATTTGATGATAGACAAGATGATGATTTCCGAGGAAGAGCGTGATATGATTGCCATGCAGCACACTTTCGTGGCCAAGTACGGAGAAAATAACCGGGAAGTGGTTAAATCATCCATGCTGGCCTTTGGTTCGGTAGCTACTGATACTGCCGTTGCCCGAACTGTTGCCCTGCCGGCTGCCATTTCGGTTGATATGATTCTTAACGGTAAGATATCCCTTTCGGGAGTTCATATCCCGGTAAGGAAAGAGATATACAATCCGGTATTGGATGAATTGGAAAACCTTGACATCGAGCTTAAAGAAGAATACGGCTTACCGTTGAGTGAAAAGCTGAAATAGTTTATTAAAGGATAAAGATTGAAAACCGGGAGCTATAT
>JAIPBX010000086.1 GCA_021738485.1 Bacteroidales bacterium
TATCCGATCAGATTTCAGATTCGATACTGGATGAATTGCTGAAACAAGACCCGAATTCAAAATGTGCAGCCGAAACTTTTGTTACTACCGGTCTGTGCGTCGTCGGCGGAGAGATGAAAACCGAAGCCTATGTCGATGTACAGGAAATAACCCGTGAAGTAATACGAAAGATTGGCTATACACATCCTGAATACCGTTTTGATGCCGATTCTTGTGGAGTAATTACTTCAATTCACGAGCAATCCCCTGATATTAGTATCGGTGTGGAGAAGCAAAACGAAGAAGAACAGGGCGCCGGTGACCAGGGGATGATGTTTGGTTTTGCGACAAACCAGACCGAAAATTACATGCCCCTGCCGGTCGATATTTCTCACAGGCTGATGAAAGAATTAACGGATATAAGAAAGCTGGAAGGCGAAATGCCCTACCTGCGCCCCGATTCCAAGGCTCAGGTGACTTTCAAATATGATGACGATCATCAGCCCATGGGGATAGATACTATCGTAGTGTCCACCCAGCATGACGAATTTATCAAACCGGTAGACAATACCGATAAAGCAAAGAAAAAGGCCGACAAAGATATGCTGGGTCGGATTGAAACTGATATCAAAAATATTCTTATCCCGAGGGTTAAAGAGACCTATCCCAAATCTATTCAAAAGTTTTTCGATAGTGATTTTAAACTTTATGTCAATCCTACGGGGAAATTTGTTATTGGCGGCCCGCACGGCGATACCGGGCTTACGGGCCGTAAAATTATCGTCGACACTTACGGTGGCCGCGGCGCCCATGGTGGGGGAGCTTTTTCAGGAAAAGATTCTTCTAAAGTAGACCGCTCCGCTTCCTATGCAGCGCGCCATATTGCCAAGAACCTCGTAGCTGCCGGAGTAGCGGATGAGGTGGAAGTTCAGTTAGCCTACGCTATTGGCATCGCCGAGCCGGTGAGTGTGTATATCGGCACCAATAACCCGAAGATAAAAATGAAAAACGGCGAGATTGCTGAGAAAGTCAAAAAACTCTTTGACCTAAGACCCAGTGCTATTGTGAAGCGTCTTGGCCTGAAAAATCCCATTTTCGCCGAAACAGCCGCATATGGCCATATGGGGCGCCGGCCCGGAACAAAAGTCGTCTACTTCAATGGGAATAGAAAGGAAGTAGAAACTTTTGCATGGGAGAAACTCGATATGGTGGATACAGTTAAGAAGGAATTCAATATTACCTGATTGGTAATTGTTTGCTGACGAAGGCAAGGAAGGCTCCGGGCTTTAATGAATTTTATGAGAAAAGCACCGGTTAAACACGATTGATGTTTTCTCATAAAGCTCTGGGAAAGATTCCGGAGTGCTTCCTGCTTTTTGACAATGGGTGTCACTATAAATACCTTTTTACTCTAGCTTGTCACAAGCGTGGAATCCCCCTTTAGGGGACAACAGGAATGTGCGGGGAGAAGCTGCACATAATATGACTTATAAAAAGACATTAAAATGAAGCAGCTAGGGTTTTTTATAGTCAACATCCGGAAACAGATGCCGGTTTTTCGGTAAAATAAAAAGAGGAGCATCATGAAGATAACAGATATTTTTAAAAGGCAACAACGTACTTTTTCCTTTGAGTTTTTTCCTCCGAAAACGTACCTGGGGGCGGTAAAATTCGGCATTAATGCCGGACAGCTCATGAAGCTGGACCCTTCCTTTGTTACCGTAACCTACGGAGCCGGAGGCAACACAAGGGATAATACATTCGACCTTGTAAAATTATTTCACCAGGACCTGGGTTTTGTTTGCATGGCCCATTACACCTGCATCAATGCTACCGAGGAAAAAGTGGCCAATGATATGAGAGCCCTCCACGATATGGGTATCGAAAACGTGATGCTCATCAGGGGCGACCCGCCTAAGGGCGATAAGAGCAGGGCATTCCCCAATGCAGACGGGTTCAACTATGGTACCGATTTGGTGCGTTTTGTAAGGAATTACGATAAGTTTGATTTCTGCATTGGAGCCGGGGCTTACCCGGAAAAACATATTGAAGCATCTTCGATGGAGGAGGACCTTGAGAACCTGAAGAAGAAAGTAGATGCCGGGGCCGATTTCCTGGTGACTCAAATGTATTTTGATAATAAATACTATTGGGATTTTATGGATAAGGTAGAGAAAAAAGGCATTAATGTACGTGTAATTCCAGGCATTATTCCTATCACGAATTTTAAGCAGATTAAAAAATTTGCGGATATGACCGGGGCTAATATTCCTGATTCTATCATTAAGAAAATGGAGCCTCATCAGGAGGATGAGAATGCCATTTATAAGATGGGACTGGAGCTGGCTATAGAGCAAACCTATGACCTTCTTGATAACGGGGCTCCCGGAATCCATTTTTACACCCTGAATAAATCACGGGCCGCCATCGATTTGTATGAAGCCCTTGCTGATGAATTTAAGGTGGTAAAGAATAAGTATGACAAAAGCTTCAACCCCCGTTTGCCGGTTAGGTAACGAAAGTTAGCACTTAATAATTGGGATTGTTAAATGTTGAATTTCAACAATATTTAATCAAATAAGTTCTTACTTGGTGTTTCTTTGAGCCTTAGAGTCTTTGTGGCAGTACTTCGAGAAGGCCACTAAGACACAAAGTCACAAAGTTTCACTAAGAAAGTCATTTAGCATAACTGGAAATTATTAAAGTTGATAAAAAAATTTAATCATAAAAAATATAGATTATGAAGTTGGAAGAAAACACATCTCACAAGCATGATAAGGTTGTCAAGGATAAACATTCGAGTTTTTATCAAAGACAATACGAGGATGATTTCGTATCAAAATGGGACGATCTTATTGATTGGGACGGAAGAACAAAAGGTGAAGGCGATTTTTTCGTCAAAACACTTAAGGAACGAAATGCCAAAAAAGTACTCGACGCAGCTACCGGGACAGGGTATCACTCCGTCAGGTTGCTGAATAATGGTTTTGAGGTTCATAGTGTCGACGGTAAGGATAATATGCTCGAACGAGCCTTCTTTAATGCCCGTCGACGGGATTTAATCCTTAGGACCATTCATTGCGACTGGAGAGACCTGACGCATGATATTCATGAAACGTATGATGCGGTTATCTGTCTGGGGAATTCTTTTACCCATCTTTTTGAAGAAAAAGACCGCAGGAAAGTGCTGGCCGAATTTTATTCGATCCTGGGACCACAAGGGGTTTTGATTCTCGATCAGAGAAACTACGATACCATCCTGGACCAGGGCTATTCAAACAAACATGAGTACTATTACGTTGGTGATAGCGTGAAAGCTGAGCCGGAATCAATATCCGACGACCTGGTGAGATTCAGGTATGAGTTTGATGACAATACTGTTCATCACCTCAATATGTACCCCTTGCGGAAAGAGTATACGCGATCATTGATTAAAGAAGCCGGATTCCCGACTGTTAAAACTTTCGGTGATTTCCAGGAAACCTATAAGCAGGAAGAACCGGACTTTTTTATTCATGTGGCAGAAAAAAATTATTAATGAGTCAACTTAATTCGTAAAAAACAAAAAGCATTATGATAAATACACATGTTTTAGGCTATCCGAGAATTGGAGCTAAAAGAGAAACGAAAAAAGTTTGTGAACGCTACTGGGCGGATAAAGTAAACTTGCAGGACCTGATAGATACCGGCAAGGAACAACGCCGATACAACTGGCAGGTTCAGAAAGAAGCAGGTATCGATCTGGTGCCGGTCAACGATTTTTCATATTACGATCATATCCTCGATACCTCTTTAATGGTTGGGGCCATTCCCGAACGTTTTCAGGACCTGAAGCATCTGGGTTTGTATGACTTGTATTTTGCAATGGCCCGTGGTTATCAAAAAGAGGGAAAAGACCTGATACCTGTGGAAATGACCAAATGGTTCGATACCAACTACCATTATTTGGTCCCTGAGTTTTACAAAAATCAAAAATTCGAATACTATTCCCGCAAAGCGGTGGAAGAATTTAAGGAAGCCAAAGAATTTGGAGTGAATCCCAAACCTGTACTTACCGGTCCGGTCACTTATCTTCTTTTAGGGAAAGAAAAAGAAGAGGGCTTTGACCGTCTGGACCTTGTCGATGCCTTGCTGGACGTCTATGCACAAATCCTGAAAGACCTTCGCAATGAAGGCGCCGAATGGGTTCAGTTTGATGAGCCTTTCCTGGTGCAGGATTTGACAGAGAAGCAAAAATCCGTTTATAAGGAAGTGTATAAGAAGCTTAGGGAAGGGTTCCCGTCCATGAAGTTTATGTTGGCTACATATTTCGAAGGGCTTTACGATAACTTGAATCTGGCGGTATCCTTGCCGGTGGATGCGCTGCATCTCGACCTGGTGAGAGACCCCGCTCAGCTTGACGATGTCCTGAAGGAAGCTCCCGATAGCCTGACCCTTTCTCTCGGGTTAGTTGACGGCAGGAGCATATGGAGAAACAACTATGAGCAATCGCTGAAATACATCGAAAAAGCTAAGCTAAAGAAAAATGATGATAAACTGATGATTTCAGCTTCCTCTTCATTGCTTCATGTTCCATATGATTTGGATCTTGAAGACGATGAGAAAAACCTGCCCCCGGAGATTAAAAACTGGATGGCCTTTGCCAAGCAAAAGCTCAACGAGATAGGCACGCTTGCCAACCTGGCTGATCCGGTTAAAGCACGGGAAGTGGAGCACCTGTTTGAGGAAAATAAGCAGGCTATCGAAAGCAAAAAGAACTCTGACCTGATTCACAGGAAATCCGTTCGTAAACGAATGAGTTCGATAGATAAGGATTCAATGAGCCGCAGTTCGGACTTTGCCGATCGCCAGAAAAAGCAGGTTGAAGAACTGAAGCTGCCGGAATTCCCGACAACCACCATTGGCTCATTCCCTCAAACTAAGGATATCCGGCAATTACGCCGTCAATACAAGAAAAATGAGATATCCAAAGAGGAGTATGAGCAGCAACTAAAGCAGAAGACCAAAGAAGTCATCAGGAAGCAGGAAGAAGCCGGTCTTGATGTGCTTGTTCATGGCGAATTTGAACGTAACGACATGGTTGAGTATTTCGGGGAACAGCTCGAAGGTTTCGTCTTTACCAAGAACGGATGGGTGCAAAGCTATGGCTCCCGCGGAGTGAAGCCTCCGATAATTTTTGGGGATGTCGAGCGCGAAGAGCCTATGACTGTCGATTGGTCCTCCTATGCCCAGTCTATTACAGACCGCAAAGTAAAAGGGATGCTTACCGGCCCGGTAACCATTCTGCAATGGTCTTTTATCCGTAACGACCAACCGCGGAAGGATACGGCATTTCAGTTGGCCCTGGCTATTCGTGACGAAGTCGTGGACCTGGAGAAAGCGGGGATTAAACTGATACAGATCGATGAGCCGGCTTTCCGCGAAGGACTGCCGCTTCGTAAAAAAGACCGTAACGAATATCTCGACTGGGCGGTAAAAGCTTTCAGACTGGCATCATCAGGAGTGAAAGATCATACACAGATCCATACGCATATGTGCTACTCCGAATTCAACAATATCATGAAGAATATTGCGGAATTGGATGCCGACGTGATCACTATTGAAGCTTCACGTTCACAAATGGAGCTGCTGGAAGCTTTCGGTGATTATGAATATCCTAATGAAATTGGGCCCGGCGTTTATGATATTCACTCGCCAAGGGTACCCTCGCAAGAAGAGGTGGAAGACCTGCTGCAAAAAGCAGCGCGTGTGATACCCAAACGCAACCTTTGGGTGAACCCGGACTGTGGTCTCAAAACCCGAAAGTGGGACGAAACATGGCCCTCGCTCGAAAATATGGTCAAAGCGGCCAAAAAATTGAGAAAGAAAGGCGAAGGCGCCACTGCCTGATTTGATTAAGACCTGTTTTGCTTAAATTGGTTTTTTGAGGGTGTATCTTCATGCTATGTGACAGGGTTGATACACCCTCTTTTTATGTCGTCACCCGTTATTAAAAAGGGGGCTGCTGTTTTGGGATATTTTATACTGTTTAAATTTCTTTACTTTTGCAATCAAAATAAATGCTATGGAAGCGAACAAAAAGGAGGGGAGATATTCCCGGATTTTCCGGCAATTGGAGGATTTGATGCAAACCGCCGATTATCCGCTGTCGCGCATGGCTACCATTGCCGCTGTTTTACACCACAAAATGGATTATTTTTTCTGGACGGGTTTCTATCTTTTGGTCGACGGAGAGCTGATGGTGCATGCCTACCAGGGACCGGTGGCATGTATGCACCTGGAAAAAGGAAAAGGCGTATGCTGGAGCGGTGTGGAGCGAAAACAACCGGTGGTTGTTCCTGATGTGGAACAGTTTCCCGGGCATATCGCCTGCGATTCGCGCTCCCAATCGGAAATTGTCGTACCCGTGAGAAAACAAAACGGAGAAATCGTTGGGGTGCTGGATATCGACAGTTCACAGAAATCCTCCTTTGACGAAGTGGATGAGAAATGGCTTGAAAAGATTGTGAACATGATATACGCTTGAAAGTGGACCTGTTAATTGTTTTTTTGATAATGCTGGCTATATCGACCAATTTTCTCAGCTTTACGCTGGGGACAGAGGTAAGGATGAAGAGCCGGGTGCTGGGCCCTACCATTGCTTTTGGGGTGGTACAGTTTCTCATGTTCATGATAGGCTGGGGCCTGATAAATCTAATTGCTCCTTTGCTTGAGTCATCCACACATGTAATATTTCAGGTTATTGTCCTTTTTCTCGGTATTAAACGTATTTTCCGGTTTTTTACAGTAAAAACCGAGGCACGTGCATTTCAACTGGTTCATATCGTTGATGCGATTACACTGTCGATAGCAGTAGCAGTTGATGCCCTGATAATCGGCCTGGGAATGGGAGCCATAGATATCCATTTTGGCAGGGCTATTGGGTTGCTGGTGCCTTTGACGATACTTATGTCTCTTATTGGTATCGGGTTTAGAAGAAAGAATCAAAGTAAAGATAACGGAAGATCCTGGGAGCTGATTAGTGGATTGATACTATTGGCACTGGGGGTTTACTTTTTAACAACAATATTATGATAAAGAAAAGTTTTCTGACACTGTTGACCACAATGCTTCTGGCCGTCATAGCCGTGGGGCAGATTCCGGATGGTTATTATGATGGAACGGAAGGATTATCCGGCGAGGAATTGAAACAGGAATTGCATGATATCATCGATGATCATGAGGAATATTCCTACGATGATTTGAGGGATTTTATTCTTGAGAATACCGATGAAGACCCGGATAATCCAGATAATGTGATCTTATTATATACAGGTCGTTCGCAGCCAAAAAGCACTTTCGGCGGCGGCGCCGACGACTGGAACCGCGAGCATGTGTGGGCGAAGTCGCACGGTGATTTCGGCAATACACCGCCGGCCGGTACCGACGCCCATCATATCCGGCCAACGGATGCCTCCGTCAATAGCTCGAGGGGAAACCTTGATTTTGATAACGGCGGCCAGCAACACGATGAAGCCACAGGCTGCTATTTTGACGATGATTCGTGGGAGCCCCGCGATGAAGTTAAAGGCGATGTGGCCAGGATGATTCTTTACATGGAGATTCGCTATGAGGGAAGTGGTTCGCAAGTCGACCTTGAGGTCGTGGATGAGGTCGATACTTATCCCACTCCGGAACACGGAAAGCTCTCTACGCTTCTGGAATGGCATCAACAGGACCCACCCGATGATTTTGAAATAAACCGTAACGAAGTGGTGTACGGCTACCAGGGAAACAGGAATCCTTTTATCGATCATCCGGGATTTGTGGGAATGATCTGGGAGCCCTCAACCGGGATAGATGATGTGAAATCTCACCAACTGGATGCGTGGCCTAACCCCGTTCGAGATAGGTTGACAGTGCAGTTACCTGAAAAAATGGATAAAACTGCCGAACCTCAGATGTTTAATGTTTTAGGGGAGACCCTCAGCATTCCTTATCAGAAGAAAGGAGATGAAGCTTTGTTTGATGTCTCCGGAATACGGGAAGGTTACTATGTGATCCGCTTCATTGACCGTAGCACTCAGCAATACAGCGTTAAATTCTTAAAGCAATAGATAAATAAAGGAGGATTTTGAGTTTCATTCGCATTACGAAGGAGTTTAAATTCGATACGGCCCATGCCCTGAAGGATTATGACGGGAAGTGCAGCAACCTGCATGGGCATTCCTATAAGTTTTTTGTAACAGTGAAAGGAGAGCCGGAACAGGATAAAGCATCTCCGAAAACCGGAATGGTCATGGATTTCGGACATTTAAAAGATATTGTTAACCAGGAAGTGGTGGAGAAAATGGATCATGCCGTTGTGCTTAACAAGGAGGCTGATCTAAAACATGTTCATGATATCGATCAGTTGTTCGATAAAGTTGTCATTGTCGATTATCAGCCTACCACAGAAAACATGCTGATTGATTTTGCCGGGCGTATTAAAAAACGGCTGCCGGAGCATATCAAACTCACCAAACTCTTATTGCGTGAGACCATAACATCCTATGCCGAGTGGCTGGCTGAGGATAATGAATAAGACACTGATTAAAGCACTAAGCCACCCTTCAGCAGCACCCCTGAGTTGATATCTCCGTTAAAATAAGGTTGGGTGAATAGTTTCAAGCCTATCAGAAACCTGTCGCTAATTGCATAGGTGTTTTCGATTATAACATTATAACCAAAAGCATTCCTGGTTTCATAAGAAATCACTTCTTCCGGCGTTTGTCCGACGCCACAAACTAATGTGTTTTTTCGGACATCGGTTACACTGTAGTAGCTTAGGCCTGTTCCGATTCTGAAGACATTTCTTGTGGTGTTACCGAAAGGGGCAAGAAAAAAGTTGAGGTTACCCTGAAAAAAGGAAGCTGCCTCATACACCCCGTATGTGCTGCGTCCGTAGTTTAAAGATGCCGAGCCGGTAAAGATTTGGCTCATTATGTAGTTCACCTCGTTTTCAACATTCAGCGTGATCATATCTCCCGTTCCGAGAAGCGAGAGGCCGCTGCCGAATCGAAGGTTTACATTGGAATTTTCCTGTTGAGCAATTACATGAAGGGAGCTTATGAACAAAATGATAACTAGAATCTTTCTCATGGGTATTTCGTTTATGGGTTTGTTTTTTTTCTGTTTTGTCAGAAATCAATTTTCATTCCAAAGTAATTAAACCCTGCACTTTTCCATTTGCCTATTGACATCCACGTTCATCTCTTTGGTTTTCTTTTTGATGATGTCGAGCTCCTCCCGGGTATCGGAGGTAAACTTATTGAAATCCACTGCCGGATAAATATAGTGGGACTTAGGCTGTTTATAAACACTTCGTCTAAGCCGGAAACTCGGTTTTTAAAAACCCGGGGAAGACCTCTTAGCCTATACCCCTTTTATATATCGCTGGAAACTATTATCTTTGCAGCTCGACTCGGAGAAGTGGCAGAGTGGTCGATTGCGGCGGTCTCGAAAACCGTTGTCCGCCTCGCGCGGACCGGGGGTTCGAATCCCTCCTTCTCCGCTTTTTAAACGCCATTCAATGACTGTGTATAAGCTTAATATTCCTGAAAGCCATTGCATGCACAGGGCTAAACCGCTTCCGTGTTCCTGAGATAGTTTTTTGTCTTTCTTTTGGGCTATTGTAGTAACTTTGAGGCCCAATGCCAATCAACCTATGTAAGTCAAAAAATGATATGTTATGAAAAAAACGATAATCATTGGATTTTTTCTGCTTTTTGCGACAGCTTTTGCCGGAGCACAGGTATTGAATACCGGCCGGACCCTCAAGCCCGGGACCCTGACATTGGGCGCCGAACCGGTTTTTTATGAAGACAACTTCAAGTTCTTTATGCACGGCGGACTGGGTATTAGCTCAGGATTCGACTTATCGTTTAGGGTGGGGCTATCAGGCGAAACCTATATTGGCGCCGACCTGGAATGGGCTATCGCCGACCACATGTCGTTGAGCGTCGGGGGACACCAATACGGGAATTATGGCCTCGACGGCACCCTGCTCTTCGATATTCCATTGGGAAATACGGCATACCTTTTTTCCGGGCTGGACACAGACATCATATTCGTTGAGGCGACAAACGAAATTTCCACTCCCTTTTGGATACCGGCTGGCCTTGAAATAGGTATCAAAAACAAAATCACCCTTCTTCTCGAAACCGGAATACCTATCAACGATGAAGCCTGGACTATCTACGGCGGCGGACTGGTGTTTTATTTTTAACAGTTTTTTCAGTTGGTCAAATCCGGTGATTAAATCGTATAGCTGTGTCCCAAAAATTCTTGCAGACCGCCCAAGCGGATTGTTTGGTACGGGGTGCATGAATTGAACGAATGAATGGATGAACGAATGAATGGATGAATGATTGAATGGTTGGATGAATGTATGGATGAATGGTTGAGTGCATGCATTGACCGTTCGGCGAAGCGTCCTCGCTTCGCCGTCTTCATTCTTTGAGCCTCTGGCTCAGGAATTGTTGCTTGTTTGGATTTCAACCTATGTGATGTGCAGCCAGAGGCCCGACTGAATGTACCGGTTTTCGGTACAGGCGGGCTGCACGAATGGAGGGTTAAAGCGAAGACGCTTTGACCAATGGTTTTCATTCCATAGATCTACCATAATTTCATTCCTGACGGAGTTGTTTTGTTTATGGTAACGCTTGAAAACCTTCCATCTCTTTCCACCCCAAAAGCCAGCCCCAAGAGTTGGAAGGTTTGTATCAGTGCAAATCAGTTTAATGAAGCACTATAAGATGTTTATAGGTCTTTTTGCCTGTAATTATCTCCACGATATATGTTCCACGGGCCAGGTGACCCAGGCTGGCATTATGTTGCCTGGTAGATTCATCGGAGGCAGTGTAAACCACATCGCCTTCCGGGTTGGTAATGTTCACCTTCATCTTTTTAACCACATGGTTGAGTTCCATTGTTATCTTTCCATCACTGGGATTTGGATAGATATTAAGAGCAAGATCCTTATCAGGAGCATTTATACCAGTTGCAATATCCATTATAATCTCTTCTGTCAGAGCCAAGTCGTTAACTACTACATCGCCTGTCACATCATAATAACCGTTAGCCGATACAGAATAAGTGTAAGTATCGTTCGGCAAGTAAATTGTTGCTTCGCCCGATGAATTTGTGGTCAGGTTGTTGCCGTCGACAGCGATTTCTGCCCCCTCGATTGGCTCAGAAGTGCCGGCATCGATAATGTTGAACAGTACAGCGTAATCAGCCTGCATCATTTCGACATTTTCTGTCACCGGCTCCCCGTTAACGGTCACTTCACCTACAACGTCCTCGTAACCGGGTTCGGATACCGTATAGCTGTATGTTCCATCAAGTAAATTAATGGATGCTTTTCCGCCTAAATTTGTAGTCAGGTTGTTGCCGTCAATCGCTATTTCTGCTCCGGGGATTGGCCCGGAAGTATTGCCATCCGAAACCACAAAAGAAACAGTGTATTTTTCAATGGATATACCGCTAATAATAATTGAAAAGTCCTGAGAGCCATTTTCAAGCGTTCCTTCATGGTTAACCTCTACGGTATAGCTCTCGGCCGTCGGGGAATCGATAACGATTTTTTCTACGTTATCCACATCATTGTCTCCCGTCGTAGCTGCAACGGAGGGATTCTGAGCATCCAGCTTAAAGGGATGATAGGTTGTTTCATTTGCCGTATCTGCTATGGTAATGTCGAGATCATTAACAAGCATTGGCTCGGTGGGATCAAGTTGAGATTCCACAGGCGATCCCGGGGGGTCCGTCCAAACGATTGTTGCTACAAGCGGTTCGTTGCCTGTGGGAGTTATCTGAAGGGTGTAGGTATCGCCTTCCGCAAGCGTCTTTTCCTGAATAAAAGAGGAATCATTTCTATAGGTGATGACCTCTGCTGCCGATTGGGTGTTGAGCAACCCCCATCCGTACATATAGTCCGGGCCGTCGTTAGGGCCGCACTCGTTTGCTGTGTGAATTGCTAAGGCTTTGAGCGTGGCCGATTTCATAAAGTCGCCGTAATTTTCATTGAAATGTTGTTGCAGCAGGAGGAGAGAACCCGTAACATTGGGGGAGGACATGGAGGTGCCGCTGAGAGAGTTGTAGTCATCATCGCTGTCATCGTCGGTGGAATAAAGCCCATAGCCGTTTCCTACAATATCCGGTTTAATACGGCTATCATCAGCCGGCCCCCAACTAGAAAAGCTGGTCATTTCCACATCGTCCGGGTCGCCGGAATAGCCTCCTTCCACATCCTGAACCGCACCGATAGTCATAATATTTTTAGCATTACCCCTCCATCCGATACAGTCATAACCGTTATCACCACCGTCCGGCGGATGATTGCCTGAGCCCGGACCATCACCCCGGTCGTTTCCTGCCGATTTACAAACGAGGTAGTAGGGAGCGCCATAAGCTATTTGGTCCAGTTCCTGGCAGTAATCCCCATAAAAGCCAAACCGGTAATCCTCCTCTTCGCTAATATTACTATCGCCATACCATTCCCAGGAATAAGAACCACTATTCCAGTACCATCCGCTGATATAGCCATAAGAGTGGTTTGACATGAGTAAACCTTCGGCTGCTGCCGAGGCCATTTCACTTTCATCCGCGTTCCAGTCGTAAGCGTGAAGGGCACCACTAAAGGCCATGCCTTTGGCATCAGACTGAATGCCACCGCCTATAATCGTTCCGGCCACATGGGTAGCGTGATAATGCGTTCCGGAACCTCCGTCCATATCAATAACTCTTGAAGTATCGCTGTTAGTGAATTCCTGGTGTGTGATAAGCACATTACCGGCATCCCATTCGCCGGCAGTCATATCCGTGCCATCGAGCGACAAACCTGCACTACCTCCCGGGTGTACTTTATCAGTGGATACTGATTCGGCCGCATCTGCATTATGGGTAATGTAATACAGCGGCTTTCCATCAGGAGTAAGCCCCTGTAGCTCAATAGTCTTGTTGCCAAATTCTTTTCGGATGATCCATCCTTCTTCACGTGCTTTTTCCAAAGCTGCGGCTTTACGGGCTTCATACTCGGAGGCCAGCCGTTGTTCCAGGACTTTAAGACCTTTAACGTTGGTTTCTTCTTTAATCTTAAGCTTTTCCTCTTGTGTCTGTGTAAATCCATTGATTAGTAAGGAAAGTAAAAATGTAGTTAGCAGTATAGTTTTGAGTAAATAAGATTGCATAATATCTAAATTAATTTTTAAAGTTATTGATATTTGATCCCGATGGTATTTGAACTAATTCTTTTCCTTTTTTTTAAAATCAAAAATAATTAATGTCCACAGAACCCTGAAGCAGTAAACAAGAAATTTTTCGAAAAGTTCTTAAAAAAAACATTCTCATATTGAATTTGTTACTTAAATGTAAATCCAAAAAAATCAAGTCCAATGAAAAAACAAATCTTTATAGCGGTTGTCCTTTTAACGGGCATTTTCGCTTCAAACAATTCCTTTGCGCACTGCGAGGTGCCATGTGGCATTTACAATGACCATTTGAGAGTAAAACAGCTTTATGAGCATTTTACGACCATCGAAAAATCCATGAACCAGATAGAAGCCTTGCAGGCTAAAGAGGACAAGAACTACAATCAGATTGTGCGATGGGTCACCACCAAGGAAGACCATGCTAAAAAAGTTCAGCGCATCGTGGAGCAGTATTTCATGCACCAGCGTATCAAGATGAAGGAGAATAGCAATGAAGAGGCTTATGACCAGTATGTCAAACAAATCACACTGGCCCATAAGCTGGTGGTTTATGCCATGAAGACTAAGCAAACCACTGACCAGAAGTATGTTAAGAAATTGCGCGATACCCTGGAAGCTTTTGAGA
>JAIPBX010000087.1 GCA_021738485.1 Bacteroidales bacterium
GTCGGCCTCAATTGCGCTTTTGGAGCCGAGCAACTTCGCCAGTTTATCCGCGAGCTTTCCGAAATAGCCGAATTCCCGGTAAGCGTTCATCCCAATGCCGGTCTGCCCAATGAATTCGGAGAATACGAACAAAGTGCCAATGAAATGGCTGACATACTGAAAGAATACCTCGAAGAAGGCTGGGTGAATATTGTTGGTGGATGTTGTGGCACAATGCCTGAACATGTGCGCAAAATTTTTCATTTAGTGAAGGATTACTCTCCCCGCTCCATTCCTGCTAAGAAACACGATTTACGAATAGCAGGCCTGGAGGCCATCTCCATTCATCCTAAGAAGAATTTTGTGAATATCGGAGAAAGAACCAATGTGGCCGGATCAAAACGTTTTGCCCGTTTTATCCGCGATGAAAAATTTGAGGATGCCCTGGAGGTGGCCCGCCATCAGATCGAAAACGGCGCCCAAATTATTGATGTATGTATGGATGATGCCATGCTGGACGGGAAAGAGGCTATGGTTCGTTTTCTTAGAAATATTCAGGCTGAGCCTGATATAGCTGTCAAACCGCTGATGGTCGATAGCTCGGATTGGGAGATTATTGAAGCAGGGCTGAAAAATGTGGCCGGAAAACCTATTGTTAATTCGATTAGTCTCAAAGACGGGGAAGAGGATTTTCTGCAGAAAGCAGCACTTTTAAAGCGGTATGGAGCCGCCGTGGTCGTGATGCTTTTTGATGAACAAGGGCAGGCAGCAAATTTCAGAGATAAAATACGTATAGCACGCCGCTCTTATGACCTTCTGATAGAAAAAGCCGGTTACCCTTCGGAGGATATCATTTTTGACCCGAATGTGCTGGCTATTGCAACCGGTATCGAGGAGCATAATAATTATGCCGTAGATTTTTTGAATGCCATTAAATGGATAAAGGATAATCTGCCCCATGCAAAAATTTCCGGAGGTATTAGCAATCTATCCTTTTCATTCAGGGGCAATAATACGGTGCGTGAAGCACTTCACTCGGTGTTCCTGTATCATGCCAGCCATGCCGGAATGGATATGGGAATTGTAAACCCTGCTTTGCTGGAAGTGTATGATGATATCGATGAAAATCTGAGGAAACTGGCCGAAGAAGTGATTCTGAATAAAAGAAAGGATGCTACCGAACGCCTCATAGCCTACGCTGAAAACCTGACGCAGAAAAAGGAAACGAACGAAACTACTGAAGATTGGCGGGAAAAGCCTCTGGAAGAAAAGATTGAATATTCTTTGATCAGAGGGATTGACAAATACATCCTGGATGACGCAGAGCAAGCCCGCCAGCAATTCAAGAGTATTATAAATATTATTGAAGGTCCCTTGATGAAAGGGATGGACGTGGTAGGGGATTTATTTGGCTCGGGAAAGATGTTCCTGCCGCAAGTGGTCAAATCAGCCCGTGTAATGAAAAAGGCGGTGGGATATCTTCAGCCTTATCTTGAAGAAGAACTGACGGCAGGGGCCGAAAAATCTTCCGCGGGGAAAATTGTCCTGGCCACCGTCAAAGGCGATGTGCACGATATCGGGAAAAATATTGTTAATGTTATTCTCACCTGCAATAACTATGAGGTGATAGACCTGGGAGTGATGACTCCCGCAGAGGAAATACTCGATGCAGCCGAAAAAGAAAACGCCGATCTGGTCGGTTTAAGCGGACTGATAACACCTTCGCTTCATGAAATGGAACACGTAGCCCACGAAATGAAAAAGCGCGGAATGAAAACTCCTTTACTAATCGGCGGGGCGACAACTTCCAGAGAGCATACCGCAGTTAAAATTGTTCCGAACTACGAGGAGCCGGTAGTGCATGTAAAAGATGCTTCGCAGGCTGCCGGTGTGGCTTCGGGTTTGATAAACCAGCAAAGCCGGGAATCTTTTGTCCGCGATCTAAAAGAAAAACAGGAGAAAACACGCCAGAAACACCTGGAAAGGCAAAAAGCCAAAAAGTATTTGTCGCTGGAAGAGGCCAGGAAAAACAAAATGAATGTGGAATGGGATTCCACAACGATTGTTAAACCCCATTTCACAGGGAATAAGATTATAGAGGATTATCCCCTGGAATCCCTGAAAGAGTATATCGATTGGACCTTTTTCTTTCATGCCTGGGACCTCAAAGGAAAATATCCGAAAATATTTGATGACCCGGTGAAGGGGCAGGAAGCAAAACAGTTGTTTGAAGATGGGAAAGAGATCCTTGATGAGATTATTGATAACCATTGGTTAAAAGCCAAGGTGATTATGGGCTTTTATCCGGCTGTGAGCAAAGGAGATGATATTTTGGTGTTTAGGAATGAAGAAGACGACGAACCTGTTGAGGTGCTTAACTTTTTGAGAAATCAGCAGCGAAGAGATGACGGCATTAACTGGTGCACTTCGGATTTTGTCCTGCCCAAAGATTATGGCCGGAAAGACTATGTCGGGTTTTTTATCGTATCGACCGGTTTTGGCAGCGATGAAGCCTATCGTCATTATGCGGAAAAGAACGATGATTATAGGGCTATTATGGTAAGAGTGTTGGCTGATCGTATGGCTGAAGCCCTGGCTGAGCGCCTGCACGAAGAAGTGCGGACCCGGTACTGGGGCTACTGCCCGGAAGAGAGCCTTCCATTAGAAGCCCTCTTAAAAGAGGCTTATCAGGGTGTTCGACCGGCGATTGGTTATCCTTCCCTGCCCGATCATTCTGAAAAAGAAAAACTTTTTAATTTACTGGACCCAAAAAAAGAATCAGGTATCTCCCTTACAAGAAGTCATATGATGATACCAGCAGCGTCCGTGTCCGGGTATTATTTTTATCACCCGCATAGCAAATATTTTGATGTGGGGAAAATAGGAAAAGACCAATTAACTGATTATGCTGAGCGTAAAGGGATTTCTGAAGAAGAGGCTGAGAAGTTGCTGGCCAGAAACCTGAATTACTAGGAGAATGTGAAGAGATTTATAGGTTTGTATGTTTGTAAGTTACTAGGTTTTGCGGTTCTATGTTTAAAAGTGATTTAGTGACTTGTCCTGGAAAAAGTTTACAGAGAAAGTAAACAAAAAGCTGGATTATGAAAAAAATCCGCCAATACAGGCAGTTTGATTTCATGGTTTGGGAATTGGAAATTGTTTGATATTTGGGATTTGAAATTCGGGAATTTTCCCGTGCAGATTGTTCATACTAAAGATTGATGATATAAATTTATGGCAGAAAAAGTAATTAATAGGATACATAAATCGGAGCAGCCTTTATTCACCTTTGAGTTGCTGCCCCCGTTGAAAGGCCATACAATCAATGAGATTTATAATGCTGTTGATCCTTTGGTTGAGTTTAACCCGGCCTATATTAATATCACGTATCACCAACAGGAGATATACTACAAGGAGCGGGAAAATGGCCTGCTGGAGAAAAAAGTGATTCGCAAACGTCCGGGTACGGTAGCGCTCGGGGCAGCCCTCAACTATAAATATGGTATTCCGGTAGTCCCCCATCTGATTTGTGGAGGGTTTACCAAAGAGGAAACCGAAGATGCCCTGATAGACCTGCATTTCCTTGGGATTAATAATGTCCTGGCGATAAGAGGCGACCCGGTAGCCGGAGAAAAGCGCTTTCATCCTGAGCCTGGTGGGCACAAGCATAGCGACGGACTGGTAAAACAGATTATGGATATGAACCGCGGTGAATACCTGCACGACCTCACGGATGCCACTCCGACCGATTTTTGTGTGGGTGTGGCCGGTTATCCCGAAAAACATGCTGAAGCGCCTAATTTCGAGACTGATCTGTATTATCTGAAAAAGAAGATCGAGAAAGGAGCGGATTATATTGTTACACAACTCTTTTTTGATAATTCCAGATATTTTCGATTTGTGAAGATGTGCAGGGACTATGGTATTGATGTTCCTATAATTCCCGGAATAAAGCCCGTATCAGCCAAAAGTGATGTGAAGTGGATCCCAAAGCCTTTTGGCGTCGATATTCCCGAAGAACTTGTCAAAGAGGTAAACAATTGTGATAACAAAGAACAGGCCCGTGAGGTGGGTGTGGAGTGGGCCATTGCCCAGAGTAAAGAGCTTTTGGATGCCGGTGTACCCGGTCTGCATTTTTATACCCTCAGCCGCTCGGACAATATTCGGAAAATTGCCAGAGCGGTTTTTTAGGTGAAGCAGCCATGCACAAGTTGGCAAACCCTCTTCTTGCCAACTGCTTCTTGCCAACTAAAACGGTACGTTATTTACACAGTGTATTAATAATTTTGAAGGAAGTTTTTTATAAAAAACCTACTTCTTCCCAATAACTTCAATCATTTTCTTTGCCACACCTTTGGCTGAGGCCGGATTCTGGCCGGTGACCAGCCGTCCGTCGACAATCACTTTTTTCTGCCACTTCGGGGATTTCATGTGTTCGGCGCCCCGCTCTTCCAGTTTGCTCTCCAGCATGAAAGGCACTACATCGGCATGTGAGGCTTCTTCTTCCTGGTTGGTGAAGCAGCTAACCGTTTTGCCGTCGACCAGGTATTTCCCGTTCGAAAGTTTCACATTTACCAATCCGGCCGGTCCGTGACAAACCGCTCCGATAACTCCGCCTGTTTCATGCTTTTTGGCAGTTAAAGCGTTCAGTTTCTTGTTCTCCGGCAAATCCCACATGGTTCCATGACCACCGGCATAGTAGATGCCGCGGTAATCTTCCAGCTCCACTTCATCAGGTGTCATGGAGCTGTTTATCTTTTGCTGGGCATCCTTATCATTGACGAACTTTTTGTTGACGGGATCATCCAGATCATAACCGTCAACCGGTGACTTACCGCCTTTCGGGCTCACAAAATCCACATCGTAGCCTGCTTTTTTGTATTCATAGTAAGCGTGAGAAACCTCCGAGAGGTAGTAACCGGTAGGCTCTCCCTCTGTCTCTCCCAACTTGCCGTGGCTCGTGATAACCATTAGGATTTTGCCATTGTTTTCTTCGACGGGTTTCTCAATTTGATATATTTTATAAAGACCCCGCTGCTCAGGGGAAAGATGAAGCTGGGAAGTCGTGAAATAGATATTGCCTTCAGGGTCTTTGGTGAAGGAATCGGCCCATTGGACTTTCGGTCCTTGCGTTACAGGCCTATAATCGCCCGATTGGGTTAGCTTATAAACCGCATTTCGTTCGAGGCCCCCCATGTAGAGGCTACCCTCATCATCGAATAGCATGCCGTCGGTGGCATAAACAGAAGCCACATGCTCCACCGCATCCTTTCTATCTTCTTCAGAAACTTTTGTGGTGAGTTTTTCTGTCGGAATGCGATAGAGTGTATGCCCCGACAGAGCCGCAAAATATAGGTGCTTATGATCGGGAGTCAACGCAATGCCGTCAGAAGCCACCTTATTTTCCCATAACCCATTGCTGAACCGGAGGTAGTTCATCTCAGATTGTACAGAGGTATGGCCTGTCAGGTATCTGTTGGTTTCCCCTGATTTAAGGTCTACTGTTAAAATTCCTCCCACATTGGAATCAGTGATGTAAGCGATATCCCGATCTGTATCGATGCGGACATCATTCAGGTAAGAGTTGTCGAAGATGATTTCTTCATCAAAATCATAGGCCTTTACCAGTTTGTTTGTTTCAAGGTTGAAATGGTAAAGTCTCGGGCCGCGTTTGTGAACGCCCTGAAATTTTGGATTAGCCGGGTCAAGCACCCAAAGCCGGTTTTCAGCATCCACAAAAACGCTTTGCACACAGATAAATTTTTCCTCATCGGCCTTGGCGCCGGTGTATTTGTTCCAGGACTTATCCGGGAAGGCTTTCACATGGCCGTTAACCACTTCGCCTACCGATACCGGAACGTTATCCGACCAGCGGGGGAAGTTGACAAACAGCCGGTTCTCTTTGCTTACCGTTAAGCCGGTCCATTGATTTTGAGAAGTCGCCTCAAGAGCAATGTTATCCTGGCCCTGGGCAATAAAGCCGGATAAAGTGATTAAACTGATTATGAGTGTTGAGATAAAATGTCGCATAGTATTATTTTCTTTTTTGAATGAAATAGTCTAATGAATATTTTCCGGAACCTAATAGGGCAATGGCTAAAAAGCCTACCAGGTAAAGCACAGCAAATTCTTTACTTCCACCTCTGTCGGCGTTCATCATGAAAAGAGCATCCTGCCAGTGTACCACAAAAGCAGCTACAAACATGGTAATGATTACCGGAATGGAGGCTAAGCGGGTCTTAAAACCGATGACGACAAATATCGAAGCCAGAAATTCAGCCAACATGGCCAGTGTAAGGTTCACTTCCGGTGGAAGACCGAAAAGGGAAACAAATTCAATATCTCCGCCAATCAGTGATTGAAGTTTGCCAAGACCGTGTCCGAAAATCATCATCAGCCCCAGTCCGAGTCTTAAGACAAGGGAAGCTAAATCCGTGTTGGAAGTCGCGTTTTTTGCCATAATCGATTGTTATTGTTTTCCTAATAAAGGGATGACTGGAAATTTTGTTTAATCACTCCCCTTCAGTCGCGGATCGAAAAGAAAGGGCTCGTTATCAATCAGTTTTATGTGCTCGAAATCGGGATGAAAAGGATTGAGCAGAATGTTGAATTCGTTTTTTATGATGGAGGAGGGGACTTTAAGCAACGGTGCTGATTTTTGGGCGAGCCAGCTATCCCCGATTTTGCGGCATTTCAGGTAAGCGCTTTCATCCGATGAGTGCCAGCCTTGGGGGAGTTGCGATAAATAAACGGACTCAGCTTTCAAATGGTCCGGAACATAAAAAACCATGACCCTGAAGCGGTCGAGGAGTTCTGTGGAATTTCGGTGTACAATATTTTCAAGACAAGCCAGCGAGCGTGAAGCGGCCGCATAAATCACTTCCCGGCCTTCCGAATTCCAACGGGCGGATCGTCCGGAAGCCCTGAGACTGTGTGACCATTTGCTTAGTGAAATGCGATAGACTTCCATACTAAGCGATGTCTCCAAATTCTATACGGACCAGCTCATCGTAGATGTAGTCAATACCAACCACAGAATTGATAAGCTCTAATGGGATATGGTAATTGACGCCGCGTTCGGGCTTGGACATCCATTCGTTGAAGCGTTTCTTATCACCGAAAATCTCTTCGCCTTTGCGATAAAGCTCGCGCAGTTTGATGGCGATTTCCTGCATCCGCTTGGGTAACACCTTGCCGGGCGTTTTGTAGGAGGCCAGGGTTTTGGGGGTGACTTCAAAAACCTTTTCGGCAAGCAGCTTGATGGGCAGACCTGTGATGTTTAGCAATTCAATGATCAAATCACGGGATTCTTTATCCTGGATAATCTTTTGGAGAAAGTGATCTTTGGGCGGATGCTGGCTTGAAACCGGAAACGCATAAACCGTGGGATCGGGCTCATTGGCCTGGGGAGGCTCTTGGTGGTATTCCTCGATGGCTTCCAGCACTTCTATGGCTTTGGAGCGGCTAACTCCGGTTTTTGCCATGATGATGTCGATTTTATTTGTTTGATACATACCCTGTAATTTTACCCCAAAGGTACAGTAAAATTACACCTTTTTCAAGTGTTTTCTCATATTTTTAATGCATTTTTTGTAAATAACTATATATCAATATTTTACAATTACCAATAATCTCAAATAACTTTTTTTGTGCAACTTCATGTCCTTGTGTTTTTGTGGCCTTCTGGAACTATAGCCACTAAGGCACGAAGACACAAAGTAACACAAAGAAATCAGAAATGGCTCTTCTTGAGGTGGAGGTTTTGATACCGATTCGTTACACCTGATTTATTGTGTTGCGAATAGGCTTTTGCATTTTTTCATTATGAGTGTCTGCTGCACCGTTAGCTAAAAAAAGTCGGGGTCGTTCAAAAAGGAAAAAATTGACGCTGATGTAATTTGATACACTACAAAGATAACCCAAAACTTAATGATATTCAGCAACTTCTCTTTAGGGAATTTAAGGGTAAAAGTTGCTGAATATCCTGACGGATGGTTTTTGGAAGGACTTTGGGGTGCAAAAGCTCGGTGGAGCAGTGTACTACCTTACTTTAAACATTATTTGGATTTTAGATAATAGCAGTTTATTCAATTGGTTTATCCAGATTCTCCCGAAAATGTATTTTTGCCACAAATTTTAAGGAATGAAAAAGGGTTTACTGATTACACTGTTAGTTTGGTGGTTAGCCGGAGGTCTTGCAGCCCAGGTGGTGACGATGGAGCCTTCTGACGCTACTGTGGATGATACGGTTACGATATACTTTGATGCCACAGAGGGGGATCAGGGCTTGTTGGATTTTGATGGTGATGTGTACGCACATACGGGCGTTATCACCTTGGAGAGCGATAATGGAGGTGACTGGAAACATGTGGTTGCTGATTGGGGATCGGATGATGAAAAAGTGCTGATGACCCGTGAAGCTGAAAACCTTTACAGTCTTTCCTTTCATATTAAAAGCTATTATGGGATTGAGGAGAGTGAGACGCTCCTTGAGCTAGCTTTTGTTTTTCGAAACGTGGATGGCTCCCAAAGCGCCCGGAGTGCAGATGGTTCGGATATTTTTGTGCCGTTGTCTACACCTTCCGATGATTACGAATCGCACCAGGTTTCAGACGACCAGTTAATCGTGGATGGAACGTCTCATAAATATGTGTTTACAACGTGGAGTGAAAACCTTATTCGGTTGTCTGTCCACAAGGAGGAAATCATGAGTGATTCCAGCTATGTGATTACATCTGAGCAGGAAAGTATTTCCCCGCAGGTGGAAGAGCATGAGGATCGCTTGATTTTTTCTGTGGGAGAGAAGAAAGCTGTGATTTATAAATCGCCGCTAAGTATTGAGTGGCACGATGGCTCACAGAATTTGCTGAAGCATAGCTCCAGTCTGGTGAACGCTGAGGCAGCAGGCGGAATAATTACGTTTGAAGCGGATGTGCAGGAGCACTTTTACGGAACCGGAGCAAGAGCTATTCCTGTGGACAGGAGAGGATATTCGCTTGAATTCTATAACCAGGCGCATTATGGCTATAGCAAGGGAGCGCCGAATTTGAATATTGCCATTCCGTTAGTGGTTTCTTCGAAAAACTATGGACTCTATTTCGACAATCATCAGCGATCTTCCATGAATATGGCCACTACCGGAAACAAAGTACGCTACAGAGCCGATAATGGCGTGATGGAATATTTTTTCATCTTCGGTGATTCCCAGGAATCCATTTTACAGAATTATACAGCTCTTACCGGCAGGCAGGAGCTTCCGCCTATCTGGTCGCTGGGCTACATTCAGTCGAGGTACGGCTATCAAAACCAAAATGAAGCTGAAAACATGGTCGCCCAGATGCAGGCAGCTAACTTTCCGATGGATGTGCTGGTTTTGGATTTGTACTGGTTTGGGTCGACAAATGATATGGGCGATTTAAACTGGGATAACGGCCGCTTTCCACAACCCGTCGAGATGATAGAGGATTTTGAAAACGACGGGATTAAAACGGTACTGATAACCGAACCTTATTTCACCCTTGAATCCGATCATTACGATGATCTGGCTCAGAACGATTTACTGGCTACTGATGAGGCTGGCGAGCCATTTGTCTTGCAAGGCTTCTGGGCCGGTGATGCAGGATTGCTGGATATGACCAAAGAAGAGGCCCGCAATTGGATGTGGCAGTACTACAAAGATCGAATAGAGGAAGGTGTCGCGGGCTGGTGGACCGACCTGGCCGAGCCCGAATCGCATCCCGCAGAAATGCAGCATCAGGATGGTAGCGCGGAAGAAGTGCATAATATTTACAACCTTGAATGGCAGCGGATGCTTTACAAAAAACATAAGGAAGAATATCCGCAGAAAAGGCTATTCAATCTTTCCCGCTCGGGATGGGCCGGCATGCAGCGCTACAGCACATTCCCGTGGTCCGGAGACATTCAGCGATCTTTTAGTGGCTTACAGGCCCAGATTCCAATCATGCTGGGCATGTCGATGAGTGGCATCGGATACATGCACTCCGACATTGGCGGATTTACAGGCGGCGGTCAAAACCCGGAACTTTACACACGCTGGATGCAGCTTGGAGCTTTTACACCCGTTATGAGAGCGCACGGAACAGGCGTCCCCACCGAACCGATATACTACAATGAAGCTACCCAGGACAGGGTCAGGAAAATGATTAATCTCCGATACGATTTTCTGCCCTACAATTACAACCTGGCCTGGGAATACACCACAAAAGGAATCCCATTAGCCCGACCCGTCAATTTTTACGAACCCGGAAATCAACTGTTGGCCAACATCAACGATGAATTCCTTTGGGGAAAAAATGTGCTGGTAGCTCCTGTTTTAGAGGAAAATAAGAACAGCAAAGAAGTGATTTTTCCCTCAGGAAAGTGGTATGATTACCGCAATAACGATTATTATCATGGCAATCAATCCTATACAGTTGATGCACCGATTGGCGATTTGCCCTTATTTATCCGCTCCGGGAGTTTCATCTTGCTATCCGATGAAAAGCTGATGACCACCGCCGAATACGACAGCGATTCGTTGTTGGTGAAATATTACGTGGGTGATACAGGCAACAACGAAAGCACCAGTTATTATTTTGATGACGGAACCACCCGCGGCAATCTCGGAGAAGGCAACTACGAGATGTTAGCTCTCAACAGCGAATCGGGAAGTGAAGAAATAATCCTTTCTCTATCAAAAGATTACGAGGGCTATGGGAGTTTTGAGCGTTCAATGGAATTTGAGGTGAACGGGTTCGATAGCAAACCTTCCCGAATCAGGGTGAACGGTAACGAATGGGAAATCGCGGAAAGCGAAGGATATTACAATTCATCGAAGAAACTGGCGTACTGGTCGGAAGCTACCAATCGACTGCGGGTCAAATTTCCCTGGTCGGATACCCTGACCAACATCACCATTACCCGGCCGGATGTGAGAATTGAAGAAATTATTGCTTCCGGCAAAAATTTCAATCTGCACAAAGCTTCGCCCAATCCATTTCAGCAAACAACCACCATTACCCTCGACGTGATGGAATCCGGTAATTATACGTTCAGTCTTACGGATGTTTCAGGAAACATCCTCCGAAAAAGTCAGAAAAATTTGAGGCAAGGAAGAACACATTTTCCGCTGCGGGAAATCTGCCCGACACAAAACTTAGTCTCTGGAATATACACCCTGAAAGTGAAGCATCAAACCGAAAGTCAGACGATTAAGTTGGTGAAGGTGAGGTAAAGAAGGAAGAAGTGGTTTTTATAATTTATTACGCGCGGTAAACGGAACATAAGCTGAATTTCAAATAAACAGCTCTCCTTCTACTACATCATACATCAGGAAACTGAAAGAATATAGGGTCATTGCGATGACGTTTTGACCAACCTGCGAAACCTTTTTAAAAAGTTCGGCGAAGCGTCCTCGCTTTGCCGTCTTCAATTCTATAAACCTCTGTTTTATCGTTTCGTGTGTTGTTTTTCTATTTAAAAGCAGGCAAAATAGCACTAAAACCCATTCAAATCCATGGTCACCGTCGGTATCAATAACAGGAACCCAAGAATCATCATGATGAGGATAAGCGGCCATACCCAACGAACCCACTTTTCGTAAGGAATCTTCGCCACTCCGATTACTCCAATCAAAACCCCCGATGTCGGGGTAATCATGTTGGTGAATCCGTCACCAAACTGGAAGGCCATAACCGTAGCCTGCCTTGAGATGTTTATCAAATCCGAAAATGGTGCCATGATAGGCATTGTCAGTGCAGCTTTCGCTGAGCCTGAAGGGATAATGATGTTTATGACGGTTTGGATGAAATACATCACCCCGATAGAAGCTACTTCTCCAAAATCTTTCATCCCCTGTGAAAGACTGTATAGGATTGTATCGATAACCTGCCCGTCTTCAAGAATGGCAATGATGCCTCCGGCAAGGCCAACAATCAACGCAGCGCCCATGATATCCTTAGCTCCGTCGAGGAAAAGCTTGGTAATCTGGTCGGCGTTGTTTTTCATAGCTATGCCCGAGAAAATTCCCATAGCAAAGAACAGGGTCGCAATTTTCATTATATACCATTGATAGCCCATAACCCCTATAATAAGGAAGAGGATGGTCGTTCCAAGGAGGTTTAACACAAAGAGATGAACTGTTTTGCGCAAAGTCACAAGTCCGCCGATAGCATATAAAGCAGTAGCTATAGGCACAGCAGGCATTGTTCTTGAAGCATTACCCACCTCCATTTTGGTCATCGGATGGAAGTAACTAAATACGGCTAAAATGACTAAAATAAAAAAGTAAACACCCCATGCAGTTTTCGGCGTATAGTAGGTGATGGATTGCGTATCATTTTTGGCGCGTTTTCGCCAGTATTCATCATCCTGGTAAACCAGAGATTTTGTGGGATTTTTTCCGACCCTGTGCGCATAAATCAGCACGTATGTAATTCCTACAATGTTGATGATCACCCAGCAGAAAAGTCGGTATTCAAAACCGGAAAACAGTGGTAAGCCCGCCAGTCCCTGTGCAATACCGATAGTAAACGGATTAAGTACAGCCCCGGCAAAGCCAAGTCCGGCGGCTACAAACACCATGGCCACACCGGTAATGGAATCGTAACCCATTGAAATAGCCAGGGGCACAAGGATAATGATAAACGCAATGGTTTCTTCACTCATCCCGAACACCGCTCCGAACGTACTAAACAACAGCATGATAAGGGTGATGACGATGTTATTCACCCCAATCATCTTAAAGAATTTATAGTGCTCGACCTTTTTGGTGAATTTCAGGAAAGACATGATGCCCACGTCAATTGCCTTGCTCTCGTTCATAATCCAGAAAGCACCACCAATCATAAGGATAAAAACAATGATTCCGGCCTGGCGCTCGAAACCCTTGAACATGGCAGCAAAAATCTGCCAGGTTTGGGCATCACTTTCTGTCTGCTTGTACTCCATGCGGGTAACTTCCTCGCCTGCCTCGTTAACTACGGTTTTTTCAACATACTCGCCGCCCGGTAATACCCAGGTTAAAATAGCTGCAATGACTATAATGAAAAAGACAATGACATACGTGTGTGGTACTTTCTTTAGCATATTTCCGGTTTTTTAAAGGTCGTCAAATATAAAAAAATGAAGCAATTGCGCCCCAGTTTCATTTGAAATTTCGTTGGTTAACCTATGATACACTTATTTAAAGGTTTCCCCTGAATGGCGGAGGGAGGATTTGGGAAGAAGAAGCTAAGAGGGATTATTAGTATACTTATGAGGGGCTTCGATAGTATTTTTAAGAACAATGATTAGATTCCTCCTCCTTCCATTCACCTATCTTAAAATTAAGTCTTTCCGACGATTCATGTTTCGCGTTGTCAGGTTTTTAATTATCCTTAAAAATTAGAAGCGAAACATGAGAAGGAGGAATCTCGTGGTTATCTATATTGATGGTTGATAAAAATTAAAATTGCAAAACAGGGCTTCTTGTCTGGTATCGAGCTTTAAATACTTTTGGAACTGAATAATGTAAAGGCAGGAAACTAATTGGTTTTATTTTTCACATATTCCTGGAACTCTTCTCCGGCAAATCGTTTTTCTTCTCCGGAATCCATGTTTTCAAGAAGATGCTCTTTGTTGGCCGGATATAATGTCAAATATTCCGTTTCATCCATTTCAGATGATACCT
>JAIPBX010000014.1 GCA_021738485.1 Bacteroidales bacterium
GCCTCTATAGCCACTTTCGCCTTAAATTCCGGTGAAAAATTTCTCCTTGTTCCTTTTTTCATTGTTACCACTTTTTTAGTTCTAAAATCTCATTTATTTTTCAACTTAGCAAGTGGTCTTATTTTTTGGGAGTATTATAAAGAAAATGAAAAAGGGAAACCATTAAATAACCTGATAGAAGAAGATTGGTCAATATTCAGAATTCAAAAGAGTGAAATACAACAAAAACTTTTACAAGAAATATCCGGTGATACTAACCTGTTAAAAAGGAAATATCTGCCTGTTTTTTCAAAAGAACAGAAAAACATTGAACAATGGGAAAAGTTTAGAGAAGAACTGAAACATAGCAATAGGTTTTTCCCAAATAATGCACCGACAATTGAACAGATCGAACCTTTTGGAAAATATATCGGAGTAAATATTAAAGAAGGCGCACAAAAGTTTTATAGAGCCAGAAAAAACAATACAGATTCACCTATCGATATAAAAAATATGGGTAAACCTCCTGAAAAATTGGTTTTAAACGGACGTGCCAATCCTATAGGGATACCCTATTTGTATGTAGCCTCAACAATTGAAACAGCTATATCAGAACTCAGAGGACACAAAAAGGAAGAGTTTACGATAGCAGAATTTCAAATGGAAAACGATTTAGAACTTGCCGACTTACGTGATCCTCAAAGCACAATTAGTCCATTTGAATTGAATGAGGACGACGAATTGGAATTGATCTACAAAAATATGCCATTTTTGACCTTATTGGGTAATGAGCTATCGAAGCCAATCATTCCAAGGGAAGCCAATTTGGAATATCTATCCAGTCAATATTTATGTGAATTACTAAAACAAATTGGCTTTCACGGTATTATCTATAAAAGTTCAATTGCCAGTGGCAATAACTATGTTGTTTTTAAGGATACGAAATTGAAAGCAGTTAAAACTTTCCAGTATAGGATAACAGATGTTAACTATAAATTCGAAAAACTAAGTTAGATTTTCTTTAGTTAAACACATATGATTAATTTGAACGCCGGCCATATATTTCATCAGTATTAGGCCAGTGATTACTGGATAATTCGAACGCCATTAGGCCAACAAAGGTGTTGTTAATTTTGGATGCCATTATGCCACTTCCCGGTTTATGTTATATCACGAAACATTCAATAATCAGGAATAGTAATCAGCTACCTGGCTTCACCCTCCAAACCTCCCTAAAGGGAGGCTTTAAGAGGAAAGCAATACGGTATTTTTTAAGACACGATAACTATTGAAGCTATATTTTTAATGCATATTAATCAAAAACAGTAACCCGCTAACCCTCTTCAAGTCCCCTTTAGGGGATTTAGGGGTGAATGCGGGGAGTTGAAATGTAAGGGGGCTTTTTTGCCGGATTCAAACTACCCGGTTTTACCCTCCAAACCTCCCTAAAGGGAGGCTTTAAGAGGGAAGTTTTACGGTATTTTTGCGACACGATAACTATTGAAGCTTGTTTAATTTCTTTATCAAACAAGAGACGTTAACATCTATCCCTCTTCAAGTCCCCTTCAGGGGATTTAGGGGTGGATGTGGGAAGTTGAGATGGAAGGCCGGCCTTTCTGCTGGTCTCAAGCTACCTGGTTTTACTCTCCAAACCTCCCTACAGCGTCCCGCCGAAATGCAATGAAGGCGGTGAAGGGAGGCTTTAAGAAGGAAGCTTTACGGTAGTTTTTACGACACAATAACGTACTGAAGGCTATTTAATATTTTTATCAAACAAAAGAAGTAATAATCTACCCCTCTTCAAGTCCCCTTCAGGGGATTTAGGGGTGGGGGTGGGGGAAGCGATTAGAAACAGAGAAGTTGAGTTGTTTATTAACTATTATTGGGCTTATTCATTTTTCTCATTTCTTCATAAATAGCAGTGATTACTTCATCTATATGGCTCTCTATTTGAAAGTTTTTGAAGCGTAAGACTTTAATACCGTATTTTTCTATTTCAATATTTCTTCCGAGGTCGTATTCTTTTTGAAAATTGTGAATATCACCGTCAACTTCAATTACTAATTTTAATTGATGACAATAAAAATCCATGATGAATCGCTCAATTGGATGTTGAGCTCTGAATCTGACTCCTAACTGCTTTTTTCGTAACCTGTCCCAAAGCTTTTGTTCTTCAGAGGTCATATTTTTTCTCAATTCTTTTGCTTTTTCAAAAAGATGTGGTTTGGCACCATAAAACATTGTCCTCTGAATACTGGGTCTTTTCATAAGATAAGTTTATTGACAAACTAAAATAAGAAAAGATTTTTGAATTTTCTTTAAGGGGACTTTTTTTATTTTGGCTACTCGGTTTTACCCTCCAAACCTCCCTAAAGGGAGGCTTTAAGAGGAAAACAATTCTTTTTAATTTGGGTTTTTTTTATTATTGAACATTACTGGTTATTGCTCATAAATCAAGAACAGTAACCCGCTACCCCTCTTCAAGTCCCCTTCAGGGGATTTAGGGGTGGGGTGTGGGAAATTGAAATGTAAGGCCGGCTTTTTTGCCGGTTTCAAGCTACCTGGTTTCACCCTCCAAACCTCCCTACTGCGTCCCGCCGAAATGCAATGAAGGCGAGAAAGGGAGGCTTTAAAAGGAAAACTTTGTGGTATTTATTGTGACACGTTGTGACACGGTAACTATTAAAGCTTATTATATTATTCATCAAACAAAAGATGTGATTATCTAACCCTCTTCAAGTCCCCTTCAGGGGATTTAGGGGTGGGGTGTGGGAAGTTGAAATGTGAGGGGGGCTTTTTTGCTGGTTTCAGGCTACCTGGTTTCACCCTCCAAACCTCCCTACTGCGTCTCGCCGAAATGCAATGAAGGCGGAAAAGGAAGGCTTATTTTTATCATTTGATCCTTTTTCAAATGAGGTTAGCACCCCCGCCCGTACCGAATGTCGGCACGTTCGGGCGGGCGGATTTATCCTGGTGGCAAAGATTTCCCGACAACCTTCCCTTAGCCCGCTTTATTGGGCTTTTGGAGAATACCGCAACAAAGTGGAAAAACATGCCATAAAGAATGCTTTGAGTATTTTTACCGGGCTGCGGGATAACATGCTGTGAAATAATCTTGAATTGCTCCTGTTAATTTCTTTTTCATCACAAAATTCATGATACGTTTAAGAATGCTTACTTTTGTCTACCCGAAATAAAGCTTGGTATTGCTTTTAGCATGATGCCAGGAGAGGAATAAAACTTTAGCAAAGAGGAAAGCGATTATGATATTTCTTCAACCCTATTTTTTGTTTGGATTGCTGGCGGTGAGTATTCCTATAATCATCCACCTGTTTCATTTCAGGAGGTATAAAACGGTGTACTTCACCAATGTATCATTTCTCCGCAATCTGAAAAAAGAGACGGAAAAGCAGTCCAAACTCAAACATCTTTTGGTGCTGCTGGCTCGTATTCTGGCTATTATCGCCCTTGTGGCAGCTTTTGCTCAGCCGGTTATTCCCGAACAGGAAGAGACGGAATCATCGCTGAAAGCACAGAATTTTGTAAGCATTTACGTGGATAATTCAAGGAGCATGCAGCTCGAGTCCGGGGAAGGCAATCTTTTGGCAAAAGCACGTACAAAAGCCCGGGGTATCATAGATTCGTATCCGGCCACAGCGCGGTTTCAATTTTTATCTAATGATTTTAAAGCCTATCACCAGCGCTTTTTTGATAGGTCCAGGATGAAAAACCTGGTGGATGAAGTCTCTGTCTCACCTTCAACCCGGCAGCTTTCGGAGGTGGTTTCCCGCCAGAAGCAATTATTTTCCGATGTGGATAAAACAGCTAAGAAACATATTTATCTGCTATCGGATTTTCAGAATACTACCGCCGATATTGACCGGATAGCAGCAGACAGCAGTTTCAATATAAACCTGGTGAAAATCAAAGCCAACCAACCCAATAATCTTTATATTGATAGTTGCTGGTTTGAAGAGCCGGTCAGACAATTACAGCAAACCTCCGTACTCCATGTGAAACTTAAGAACTCGGGGGTTCGGGATTATGAGAAGATTCCTTTGAAGCTTAAGATCAACGGGGAGCAGAGAGCATTGGCCAGTTTTTCGGTCAAGGCGGGCCAACAAGTGGAGACCGAACTTTCTTTTACGAACCGGAAAACCGGGTGGCATCAAGCTCGCCTCGAAATTGTGGATAATCCGGTGACTTTTGATGATGTGTTTTACTTCTCCTACGAGATAAAACCGGCCGTCAAGGTCCTGGAAATCTTTGAAGATAATCCCAGTCCACACCTGGCCAGGTTATTCCGCAGAGACTCTTTGGTGCGATATACTTCTTCAAGAGTTCTAAAGCTCAATTATTCACAGCTAGCTGATCATCACCTGATTATTCTCAACCAGGTACAGTCAATTTCTTCAGGGCTTATACAAACTTTAAAACAAACTCTTTCTAAAGGGCAAACTGATATCGTGATTCTTCCCGATTTTGAAAGTATCAGTTCGAACCGACAAATGGCCGATAAACTTGATATAAGTCGCTACACCTCTTCTGATAGTAGCTCAACACAAGTGGTCGATATAGCGACTTCTCATCCCTTGTACGAGAATGTATTTATGGAAAACATCGACCTTACAAGCGATAAAAATTTTGATTTGCCGGTGGTCCATAAACATTATTCAATAAGCAGAAAACCGGGGAGCGATGTTTTAATGCGCCTTTTAAACGACAAACCTTTCTTACTATCGGAACGAAAAGGTAATGCAACGATTTACCAGCTTGCAACTCCGTTAGGCGATGCCTTCACCAATCTTCAGCGCCATGCGTTGTTTGTCCCCACTTTTCATCGTATGGCTGTTTTGAGCCAGAAGAGCGGAGAGATTTTTCATTATACCGGTGGCGACCGGCCGGTGAATATATCTATGCGCGGAAGTGAAAGCAACGACCAGGTGGTTAAGCTGCAACAGGTAAATGGAGAATATGAAATAATTCCTCCCATAACCAAAGGTCCCGATGGGCTCCAAATGGAGAATAAGGTGAAAAAAGCCGGTCACTACCGTGTACAATATAATGATTCTCTACAAGGCTACTTGTCGTTTAATTATAACCGCGTGGAATCTGATTTGGAGATGCTTTCGCTTGAAGAGATGAATAGGGCTGCCGATGATAACATACAAACCGATATGACGGTATATGAAGATAGTCCCAAACCCCTGCAGCGTCAAATTGAGCAAAACCGGGCCGGTTATCCGCTATGGAGGTGGTTTGTGGTATTGGCATTGGTATTTTTAGGGTTCGAAGTGTTATTTTTGCGCTTCTTAAAATAAAAAGATAATTTTTTTAAGGAATAGTTTTACCCGTTGGGAGGGTTTTACATAAGGGTTTAAGCGTATTAAACTATTTACGACAAATCCGGCAAGGTTGATATAGACATTAATCATAGAGTGAGAATGGAAGAAGAACAACAAGGCAATAACAACCAGGAAAAAGAGAATCAAGAAGAACATCAGGACGGTGGCAATGGCACGTGGCACAAAACCGTATCACTGGAGGGAATGTATGAAAATTGGTTTTTGGACTATGCTTCCTACGTGATACTGGAGCGGGCCGTTCCGAGCATTGTTGATGGACTTAAACCGGTCCACAGACGCATACTGCATGCCATGTATGAGCTGGATGACGGCCGGTTTAACAAAGTAGCCAACCTCATCGGCCATACGATGAAATACCATCCGCATGGGGATGCGGCAATCGGGGATGCCCTGGTACAACTGGGCCAGAAAGACCTGCTTATCGATACGCAGGGGAACTGGGGAAATGTCCTGACCGGCGACAGTGCGGCGGCTCCGCGTTACATAGAAGCCCGGTTGTCGCAGTTTGCTCACGATGTAGCCTTTAATCCAAAGACCACGGAATGGACGCTCTCGTATGACGGTAGAAACAAGGAACCGCTTACTCTGCCTGTGAAATTTCCATTGCTGTTAGCTCAGGGCGTGGAGGGAATTGCCGTAGGCCTTTCGTCCAAAATCATGCCCCACAATTTTAATGAGTTGATTGATGCCTCAATCAATGTGCTCAAAGAAAAAGACTTTACCCTTTACCCGGACTTTCCGGGAGGAGGTATGGTAGATGTAAACCGCTATAATGACGGAAAAAAAGGAAGCCGAATCAGGGTTAGGGCTAAAATCAGTAAAGTGGACAAGAAAACCCTTGTTATCACGGAGATACCCTACTCCCAGACCACTCACAGCGTTATAGACAGCATCCTGAATGCCAACGAGAAGGGTAAAATCCGGATAAAACGTATTGATGATAACACGGCTGAACATGTGGAGATTAAAGTGATTCTGCACAATAGCGTGTCGGCCGATCAGGCCATTGATGCCCTCTATGCTTTTACCAACTGCGAGGTATCCATATCTCCCAATGCTTGCGTTATTGACGAGGATAAACCCCGCTTTCTCAGCGTAAGTGATATCCTTCGCAAAACTGTGAGCCAGTCACAACACCTCCTCACGCGCGAATTGGAGATAAGGAAAGGGGAATTGCAGGAAAAAATTCTCTTCTCTTCCCTGGAGAAAATATTTATTGAAAACAGGATATATCGCGATATTGAAGAATGCGAAACCTGGGAAGAAATCATCAGGACGATCGATAAAGGATTGGAACCTTTCAAAAAAGATTTTTACCGTGATATAAAGCGGGATGATATCATAAAGCTTACGCAGATTCAAATTAAACGAATATCAAAATATGATTCCTTTAAAGCCGATGAATTGCTGCGAAATCTTCAGAAGGAGCTGGAAAAAGTACAGTATAACCTGGAACATATAGTGGATTATACTATCAATTATTATAAACGGATAAAGAAAAAATACGGTAAAGAGAGAACAAGGAAAACGGAAATCCGCGATTTTGAAAACATTGAAGCTTCAATGGCGGCAGTGGCAAACCAAAAGCTATATCTCGATCGCGAAGGAGGCTTCGCCGGAACAGGGCTCAAAAAAGCGGAGTATATCGCGGACTGTTCAGACCTGGATGATATGATTATTTTCCGCTCCGACGGGACATTCCATGTAACAAGGGTAGAGGAGAAGGTGCATATCGGGAAAGATGTGATCTTTGTGGATGTCTTCAAAAAGAATGACGAGCGCACGGTTTACAATATCGTCTATCGGAATGGACTGAATGGCCGGTATTTTGTCAAGAGGTTCCCCGTAACCAGCATTAAAAAGGACCGCGTATATGACATCACGCAGGGCAATCCCAAATCAAAAATTATCTATTTTACGGCGAACCCGAACGGGGAAGCGGAAGTTATTGGTATACACTTATATCCACGTCCGCGGTTAAAAAATACGTATTTTTCGTATGATTTCAGTAAATTGCCCGTACGTTCGCGAACAGCCAAAGGAAATATATTGACCAAACATGCCATACGGAAAATTAAGAAAAAAGAAGAAGGTGTTTCGACTTTCGGCGGAATGGATATATGGCTGGATGAAAATGTGATGCGGTTGAATACGGAAGAAGAGGGAAAATATCTTGGCTCCTTCGGCGAAGGAGATAAAATTATCAGCTTTTTTGGCGATAAGTATTATCGCTTGCATGGGTATGACCTGACGACACATTTTGAAGAAAATGCTTTCCGTATCGAGAAATTTGACGAAGACCGCATTTAT
Organism: Bacteroidales bacterium; assembly: GCA_021738485.1. Taxonomy (GTDB): domain Bacteria; phylum Bacteroidota; class Bacteroidia; order Bacteroidales; family JAIPAH01; genus JAIPAH01. The sequence continues at coordinate 7,656 of JAIPBX010000014.1, forward strand.
ACGGCGGTATATTATCACGGGGAGCGCCAGGATTATTATGTGAAACGATTTACCGCCGAAGCGGCTGAAAAGGCTCAGCCTTACCTTTTCGAACATCAGGATACTAAACTGATATACCTGACTTCCGATAAATGTCCTCGCATTGAATTGGAGTTTGATAATTCCGGGCGTAAAAAACCACGGGAAAATGAAGAATTGGAGCTGTCTTCCTTTATCGGGATAAAAGGCTATAAGGCTATCGGGAATAAACTGTCTTCATATAAAATTAAGAAAATCCAAGTGCTGAAATCTTTGCCCTGTGAAGAAGAGGAAGAGAAAACTCCTGAGGAGGCCGTTGAAGAGCCACAGGACAAGGCAGGTGATGATGTTCAGGACGCGGGAAACGAATCAGAAGGAGAAGATCAAATCGAAATTAATTTTAAATAAAAAATACTTTTATTTTTGTGGTAAAACAACAATAAAATTTGATAATAATGAAAGATAACCAAGTACTGGACATTAATAGTGATGTAAAATGGATTGGCGTCCTCGATAAAGACATTGTTACATTTGATGTAGTTATGGAGACGGAATATGGGACTACCTACAATTCCTATTTTATTAATGCGGATAAAAAGGCCGTGATTGAAACCACCAAGGAGAAGTTTTGGGATATATACCGTAACAAGCTTAAGCAAGTGGTTAATCCTTCAGAAATCGAGTATATCATTCTGGATCATACCGAACCCGACCATTCCGGGAATGTGAAAAACCTGCTGAACCTGGCCCCTGATGCTACAGTGGTGGGTACCAAGAATGCTTTGCGTTACCTGGGTGACTTGATTGACATGGATTTTAAAAGCATGATAGTGAAAGACGGTGACACGCTCGACTTGGGTAACAAAACGCTTCAATTCATCGGTGCTGCCAACCTGCACTGGCCCGATACGATGTTTACTTACCTTAAGGAAGATAAGCTTTTGTTTACCTGCGATGCCTTCGGCTGTCATTATGCCGATGATCGAATGTTTGATGATAAGGTCGGAGATTTTAGCGATGCCTTCGATTATTATTTCGATGTGATCCTGAAGCCTTACAGCCGCTTTATGGTAAAGGCTATAGATAAGATCCGTCCCCTGGAGATTGACGCTATTCTGCCGGGCCACGGTCCTTTGCTTATGAACGAGTGGAAAAAATGGGTGGATAAATCGGAGGAATATGCCCGGGAAGCCTTGAATTATCCGCAAAATAATTTTGTATTTATTCCCTATGTGTCGGCTTATCACAAGACAGGCGATATCGCGGAAAAAATCGCTGAAGGCATACGCCAGGCAGGCGATATCGAAGTGGAAGTAAGCGATATTGAAATGATGCCTATCGGAGATATGGACGAGCGCATAACCCGCGCCAATGGAGTTATTGTAGGCTCGCCAACTATCAACCAGAATATTCTGCTACCTATTTATAAGCTTTTTGCCATTATTAATCCGTTACGCGACAAAGGCAAACTGGCTGGGGCTTTTGGTTCATACGGATGGAGCGGCGAAGCTTCCAAAATGATTAAAAGTTCGCTGGAACAGCTAAAGCTGAAAGTGCTGGATGACGGAGTCTTTGTGAAGTTCAGCCCCGATTCCGAGGAGCAGCAGCAGGCCCTGGACTATGGACGCAAATTCGGGGAAGAATTGCTTAAAAAATAGTATCTTTATACCTTTGGAAAGACCATTTTGCATGATATTTGTTATTTGCATAAGGGAAATCCAGTCAAGCTCCGAATCGATGTAAACTTTCACCTCTTTCGGAGTGTCATACTATAAAGATACGATTATGAAAATACCAGGAAATAGTAGAAGCAAAGGACTGCTGAAGATAGTAGCGGCGGCAGTCCTTGCTGTTGTTTTTGTGGGTTGTAGTGTTGACAGACGTCTGGCCAAAGAGTTTGTTGAAGAAACACCCAAACCACCGGTAGTCTTCAAAAAGCCTGATAAATTTTATATGGTCTCTTACCGGGAAACGGATAAGGATACCACAGGACTAAAATCCTGGCAAGTTGACTCCATTCGGTTTTATGAGAGTAAATATCTTCAGCATCTCGATGAAGAGAAGCTAAAAGATAATTTCAGCCAGGCTTTTGATAAAGAGATGGAAAATCTTGGTTTTGATGTATACCAGGGTAAGGAGGTGGCTTCTCTTATCGGGAATGATACCGTCAAACCCATAATAATCAGCTTTCCGCAGATGGAGATGAATGAATACATGGAATTATACCGCGACAGGGGCTACGTAGGTAACCAGGTGTATTACAAAAACATGGAGCTGAACGCCATAGACCTCAATACCTGGTTAAAACTCGCCCGCCATAGGACCGATCAACAAAAGGTCTTTTATATGCAGGATTCTATCACCGATTATATTGACGGATATTTTTACAGGGACCGTAAAGCCGGAAAGGTAAAGTACCGCTATGAAGAACACATTCTTGAAAAAGGGGATATTTACGAATTTATGAAAGATATGGGGCGCAATTATGCCCAGTATGTATATGATTATTACCTGAACCGCTTTATAGACCTTAACCGCGATAAGGCAGGACAGCGGCGGTTTCTGTACCATTACGATCCGGTGGAGCAAAAGTTTATCCTCATAAACCAAATGCCCTGGACCGAAATGGAGACAAATTCATCAGATAAGTTCTAAAGGTAGGATAACTTTTTGATATTTGTTTAAAAAGGGTCCATGAAACATATTGAGATACCATCAGGATTAAGAGAAACCGTTCCTGCGATAACAATTGGCGCTTTGCAGGCCAATATAGCGGTGGGGGAGAGCCCCCGTAAGCTTGTAGACCTATTTATACCGCGAAGCTGAGATTATCCGGGAGCAGGACCATAGAAGATATTGCTTCCTTACAACCGGTTAAAGATACCCGCCAGGCATACAAAGCTTTGGGCAAGAAACCGGCACGGTACCGGGTAAGTTCCGAAGCCTTACATCGGCGTATCATTCAGGGCAAAGGATTGTATTTTATCAATAATGTCGTTGATATTACTAACCTGGTTTCCATTCGCTCCGGTTATGGAATATGCTATTTAATATTGTTTCTTTCTCCCCTGACAGTGGTATGAAAAGGTGGCTGGTATTCCCGCATACTTTTGGAAAATTTGCCTCGGGAGAAAGATTTGAAAAGCAAGTACTTTCTTAGTTAGTGTTTCTCTGATGACATACGTTAGTAAAAAACAGAGAGGAAAATGGATTTTTAGCCTTTTTTTACTGCCTGGGTTTAAAATTTATTATTTTTGTAAACTGAACATATTTTAAAATTTTTATATTTTATGAAAGGCAATTTTCCGGTTACCATCAGCAGGAAACATGTTGTCGGCTTGATAGTTCTTTTTAGTTTACTCCTCGTGGCGGGAGGATATTTTTATTACAAATATAAAACCAGGGAAATCAGGCAGGAGAAACACCAGGATTTGGCGACGATAGCTAAAATGAAAGCCGGTCAAATTAATCAATGGAGAAAGGAGCGTATGTCGGAAGTTAAATTCTTTTCTACCGACCCTTTTTTTATTGATAACAGCGAAGAATTAATTCGGAAAACTATAAGGAATTCTCCCCGATTCCAGATGATAGAAAGATTATCTCATATCAAGAGCCGTCATGGATACCGGAACATTTTTATTGTCACAAAAGAGTATGAAAAAATTTTCAGCCTTTTATCCGCCTCGATTGCCCAAACCGGACCACTAACCGAACAATACGTGGATAGTGTTTTTGCCGGGAAACATATTCAAACGACGGGGCTTTATAAAAATCCATTGGATGACCACATTTATATGGATTTCATAGCCCCCCTGAAAAATGATGATGGAAGGGTGATGGCTGCCATGGTTTTTCGCACCAATCCGTATTCTTACCTGTACCCCCTCATACAATCGTGGCCAGCGGAGAGCAGGACCTCTGAAACCATGCTTGTACGCCGTAATGGTGATAGTGTGCTTTTTCTCAATGAATTGAGGCATAAGAAGTATACCGCTTTAAACTATCAAATCTCGTTGCAAAAGAAAAAAGTGGCAGCCGTACGCGCTGTCGGAGGATATCAAGGCATATGGGAAGGACCGGATTACCGTGGTGAAAAGGTATTGGCGCATACCCAACCTATTGATGGTACTTCGTGGTTTATGATTGCTAAAGTAGATAAAGATGAAATCTATACAACGCTCGCTAATGAGATGATTTATATAATCTTGTTCGTGGGATTAGGGATTTTGTTTGTAGCGGCTGCGGTGTCCTTTTTCTACAGTTATCAGCAGAAAAATGTTTATCGGCAATTGTTCCATTCCCAGAAAGAATACCACACCACGCTGCAAAGCATTGGCGATGCCGTTATTGCTACCGACCATAAGGGAAACGTGCAATATTTAAATCCTGTAGCAGAGAAATTAACCGGATGGAGCGAAAGCCTGGCCAGAGAAAGAAAACTTGAAGATGTTTTTAAGATAATCAATGAGAATTCGAGGGAAAAAGTAGTGAGCCCTGTAAGGAAAGTGCTGGAGAAGGGAATAATAATAGGGCTGGCCAATCATACCCTTTTAATCTCCAAAAGTGGAAAAGAAATTCCTATAACCGACAGCGGGGCACCAATCAGAGATACACAGGGCAATATCAAGGGGGTAGTGTTGGTTTTCCGCGACCAAACACGGGAACGTGAGCAGAATAAGATTCTTAAAGAAAGTGAGAAAAAATACAAATACCTGTTTGAAAATAATCCCGTCCCAATGTGGATATACGACCTGGAAAGTTTGAAGTTTTTGATGGTTAACAATGCAGCGGTACATAACTACGGTTACAGCAGGGATGAATTTTTAAGTATGACCATAAAAGATATACGACCGGCTGAAGATATTGAGGCCTTGAAGAAAGACGTGGAAGGCACTACCGGATTCTACAATAAGGCTGGAATATGGAGGCATACACAAAAATCGGGTAAAATCATCCATGTCGAAATCAATTCTCACCTCATTGAGTTTAATAACAGGAAAGCCCGCCTGGTTTTAGCCAGTTATGTTTCTGAGCGTGTGCAGGTCGAGAAAATACAGCAGATTCATTATAACATCGCTCATGCGGTAGTTACTTCAGAGAGCTTGGATAAGCTATATCATATCATTGAACAGGAGTTAAGCACATTAATCAGTACAAAAAATTTTATTATCGCTTTGTATGATGATAAAACCAACATGCTTTTCTCCCCTTACCATAAAGATGAGATGGATGAGCTTCCACCTCAATGGGAAGCCGGAAATTCGCTGACAGGGTATTGTCTTCGACAAAAAAAATCGGTCTTAGTGGGAGCTGAAGAGATTAACCGATTGGCTGAGGCCGGGGAGATTGAAATTATCGGAACCATTCCGGAAGTGTGGTTGGGCGTTCCACTAAAAACCGGGGAAAGAGTGATTGGGGTGATGATCTTTCAGAATTATCATGATCCACATGCTTATAACAACAATAGTCTTAAAGTCATAGGATCGATTGCCAATCAGCTTAGTGTTTATATTCAAAACAAACGAAAAGAAAACGAGGTACAGGAAAGTGAGAAGAAATACAGAACCATTTTTAATGAATCCCCGGTTGGTATTTTTTATTTTGATAAGCAAGGAATTATCAGGGAGTGTAACAGTAAATTTGAGGACATTATAGGTTCTTCAAGAAACCTGTTAATAGGCCTGAATATGCCGGTTCAGTTGAAAGATGAGAAACTAATAGATGCAGTTCGTCAAACTTTAACCGAAGGCAGCTCCTATTATGAAGATTGGTATAAGTCGGTAACCGCTGATAAAGTTACTTATTTTAAAATACTGTTTAAAGGTATTTTAAACGAAAAGAATGAAATTACCATGGGACTGGGCTTAGTAGAAGACATCACTGAACGGAAAAGAGCAGAAGAGGACCTGGTGCAAGCCAAAGAGAAAGCCGAAGAGGGTAACCGTCTGAAAACCGCTTTTCTGGCTAATATGAATCATGAAATACGGACCCCGATGAATGGCATCCTGGGATTTACCGATTTGCTGAAAGACCCTGAATTGACGTCAGAACAACAATGGCACCATATTCAGATGATCGAAAAAAGCGGGCATCGCATGCTGAATACAGTCAATGACTTAATTGATATTTCTAAAATTGAAGCCGGACAAGTACAGGTCACCTATCATTCCACCCATGTAAATAAACATCTGGATGAATTGTTCCGGTTTTTTGAACCTGAAGCAAAAGCAAAAGGGATTGCTTTCACCTTACAAAAAGGTCTGGCGGATAGTGAGGCAATTATCAGTACTGACAAACATAAACTGGACAGCATTCTTACCAACCTCATCAAAAATGCTATCAAATACACCTCGTCCGGGCGAATTGATATCGGGTATAAAAGAAGAAAAAACATACTGGATTTTTACGTGGAAGATACGGGCATAGGCATACCGGAAGATCGGCAGGAGGCCGTATTTGACCGTTTTGTTCAGGCCGATCTTTCAGATAAGAAAGCTTTCCAGGGCTCCGGGTTAGGGCTTTCCATTACCAAAGCTTACGTTGAGATGCTGGGGGGTGCAATCAGCATGGAATCACAAGAAGATCAAGGGTCACGATTTTCTTTCACCCTTCCATATAAAACCCCTGATGAAAGAGATAAGGGAAGTCTGCAGGAGGAGCATATCCTGAACCCCCAAAAAGGAAACGGCCGGAAAATGGAAATACTAATTGTGGATGATGACGATGCCAGTGCGCTTTATCTGGCGGAGTTGTTTAAAAATGAAAGCCATAAACTGCTTTATGCCAATACAGGCTTAGAAGCATTGAAGACCGTTCAAAATAACCCCGATCTTGATCTGGTATTTATGGATATCAAAATTCCCGAAATGAATGGGTATGAGGTGACCCGCAAAATCAGGGAATTTAACGAAGAAGTCGTTATCATTGCCCAGACGGCTTATGCGATGAAGGGCGACCGGGAGAAATCCATACAGGCAGGCTGCGATGATTATCTCCCTAAACCCATAAAAAGAATAGAAGTACAAAGGGTCATAAATAAACACCTTTCCGCTTCTTGAATTTTAGCTTTTTCTTATTAGGTAGCCCTTTTAAATTTTATTTATTTTCAATTGATAATACTGTCGGGTCTTTTTTATTTCTGCTCCAATTGTCGGATCGAGATTAATCAGCCAAATTTCACTTTGTTTCATAAAAGTCTTCAAAGTCAATGTCTGTAAATGCATTTAATTCCTTGTCATTTTTATAATCGAAATATAAGGAATCGACCGCTTTGGACATTTGTTCCTTCTCCTCTTGTTCTCTAATCGAATGAATTGCTTTTTCTATCACATAGATCCGTTTCTTAACCGGCAATCGTTTAATTTCGCTTAATATTTCTTCAGTTTTCATACTTCCGTAGTTTATTTCACAATATACAAAAAAACGAAAATCTAAAGTAAAATTATATTGGCTGCTCCTTGATTCAAAGACAACTTTTCCTTATTAAGTAACTATTCTCAGTTTGTTAAAGTGTATTTTTTGATTCTGTCAACCAGATGGCAGATATTGAACCAAAAAGAATAACTTCTGCACCAGGATCAACCTCATTAGTAGCTTTTCGATCTGCTACGCCACATTTTAAACACCGCAATCCCCCCGGATTTAAAACGGCAGATCATCACCCTGCTCGGGTGCGTTCTGATTCTCGTCGGATGGGGGCGGTGCTTCCTGCTCTCCCGGCATCGGTGCATCGGGGTAAGGGGCGCCGGAAGAAGCATCTTCGGCCTTTTGCAATCGCCAGGCTTTGATGTTAGTAAACCATTTGCCGTCATTTACCTCCCGGCTTTCAATATTGACATGGGCTTTAATCTTGTCTCCCTCTTTATAATCATGGATCATGTTAGCCTTATCATTCCACAATTGAATAAGTATTTTGCGGGGATAGCGGTCTTCGGTTTCAATGACAAATTCTTGTCGCTTCCAGCGGCCGTTTCGGCCTTCTCCGGTTTGTTCCGGTAATACCTGTATCAGTTTTCCTTCCAGTTCAACGCTCATAAAATGCTGATTTGTTATTCTTTAAAATTCCATTTCCCTTTGATTGTGGGAGCCTTCAGGGCTTCACCGAGCAAAAATAAGAAATCATTCCGGCTTACCAATACCCCTCCCAATCGCCTAAGATGTGGTGTGTCCTGCTGGGCATCAATAAGGTGAAAATCATTTTTCCGGCAAAATTCCACCAAATAATGAAAGGCGATTTTGGAGGCATCACTGACTTTAAAAAACATCGACTCCCCGAAAAAGGCTTTCCCCAGGGAAACTCCGTAAAGTCCTCCCACCAGTTTTCCGTTCTGATACGTTTCTACCGAATGGGCATAACCGGCTTTGTGCAAGTGGATATAGGCCTCCTGCATTTCAGGGGTAATCCATGTTCCGTGTTGATTTTGGCGCGGGGTCAGGGCGCATTCATGGATGACCTCTTCAAAGCGCCGGTCAAAGGTTATGGAAAATTTTTTCTGATTCAGGGCGGGGTGGAGGCTTTTCGGCGGTTTATAATCGCGGGGAAAAACTACCAGCCTCGGGTGGGGCGACCACCATAGTAAAGGTTCTCCTTCCGAATACCAGGGAAAAATGCCATTTCTATAAGCCTCCAGCAATCGCCCAACGCTTAAATCCCCTCCCAGGGCTACCAGCCCGTCCTCGGTGGCGAGATTGGGGGAGGGAAACTTTATTTCATCTGTTAATATTTGTATAGGCATACTTACCGTTCGACAACAACCTTTTTTATACGTGTTTCTCCGCTAGCCATTTCGATTTTCATTACATAGACACCATTACCAAGGCTTTTGTTTAAGCGTATTATCGAATTTCCCCAAAATGGTTCGTCAGTGATCCCAGGTAATCCGCAATGGATTCGATTAACTCATAATCCGGCACATATTCAGGGTATTCGGAGACCATAATCGTTTCAAAATCAATAATTTTAACGTACATATCCACATGGCCCCAGATGCCTCCTCCTGTGTTTTCCAGTTCTTCAAGGAATATAAGCTCTTCAGTATTGAAATAATCCTCCAACATTCCGGCTAGTTCCTCTTCACTGTATTCGGGATTTTGCTCCAGCATCCGCGTGCTTGTAAATCCGTATTTCAATCCGTTTTTTTGGTTTATCACTTTTCCGGAGCTAAAAATAATAAGAATGATTGGAAAGGGGAGGAGATAGGTGGTTTAAAATTTGACCGGGTAGAGGTTAATTTCCCGTAAGCACCTGGAACAACAGCTTTAAACTGAAATTGTCAATAGCCGAAAAAACTCTCCAGCTTTTCATAAAGCCGCGTCTGAAAACGGTCCAGCGGATTTCTATTGCGGGGAGACCAGCCGGCTTTTCTGAGCAGATAATTGCCCACAATGATTAAGGATTTCCATCTGAAAACAACTTTCAAAGCTTTGAACAATAGGGCGGCAGAGCTTTCCGGCTCATATTCCTGTTGGGGCAATTGCTCTTTTTGCGGGGGCTTTTTTAGCGTATTACGTGTCACTTGCTTTTTCGTTTTGTATGTGTCTAAGGTGCTATGCATGGTTCTGTGTTTTTTGACTTAAAAATCCTACGCTAATTTGACTTAAAACGACGTGTTGTTAATCAAAAGTATCTCTACAAAAATAAGGAGTCATAATCCCTTATATCAACAATTTTAAGCTTGTTTTCGTTTAGCTTAAGCTAAAAAAGTCGCTTAAAAAAAGGACTTAAAATGGCTTAAAAATATGTTAAAGCTTAAAAAATTCACTTAATTTGTTGCTTAAAAAACTTAAATATATTAGCTTTAATCCCTGAAAATGGTGGAAAAAATGACAGGAATTAGCCGGTAACAATTTTATAATTGATTACCAGACTGAAGTTTAGGCGGATGAGTTTTCTTGTCACTGAAGTTATAGAGAAACGTGGATAAAGAAGGAAAAAATGGCCAGAACCTTTTCATTTGCAGGATCACCGATTAGGAATGTGCTGGAGAGAGCGCATGATATGCTTCCGAGTATCGAGAAGGTGCTGGCGGTATATTACGATGACAAGAAGGACGGACTGAGAATATCCCTTGCCCATAGAGCCTCGGAAGGTGTTCATATTGAAGAGGTCAATACGGTGGATGTGATGGATAAGCTTAAAAGTTTCAGAGAAAAGGCCACCCCCATCAGCTGGCTTCATCATGAAGATATTCCTTTTAAGATTGAAAAAAGAAGGGACCGAAAAATTGAAGTTTTTGAAGAGCTGGAGAATACGGTTTTACTGCTTCGCTTTGAGAATGAGACCGATCAAAAGAGCGATTTGTTGTTCTACTATTTTAACGGGGATACCAGTAATTTTGGTGTAAGCCTGGATAACCGGGCTTTAACGACTGAACTTAAGAGTATCATATCGCATATACTTTATCATGCTGTTAAGTCACAAATTCGTGAGCACAAAGAAAACCAGGAGAAATTAAAATTGCTTAACCAAAATACTCGTTATGCGCTACATGAAAACAAAGAGCTTAAGGAGGAGTTGGAAAACACTCATCATCGGTACAGGCAGAGTCTTGCTGATTTATGTCTTCAATATGTAAAGGAAATTTCAGCAGAGTATAACACAAGCTTTAAGTTGTCGCCGGCAGCTCTCGATAAGTTAATCAATTACAAAGGCGATATCAACAATGTAAGGCTTATTCTTGAACAGGCTGCATTTTTTGCCTCCACCGTTCATATAGATGAAGCGCCCGAAGGAATCACCATTGAAGATTCTTATATAAATACCGAAAACCTTGGTGTTACAGAAACAGTTAGTAAAAGCGATACGGACGTAAGCATAAGGGAACAACGTTATACAAAAACAAAAACAATTCTCGATGATATGGAGCAGGCCGCGCAGCGCCTAAAGGATCAAAATCAAAAATTAACCAGCAATAATTTGGCCCGTTCTTTACCTCATCCGAAATCGGCAGCGGCTATTTCGGATCAGCTTAACAAGCACCGCGACCGCATTATTAAACTTTTTGATGAGCATCCCGAAGATTGGGCTTTAATACGTAAGAGTTTTCGGCCTATACAAAATATTATGAATTCATGAAGCACAAAACAAGACCATCCAAAGGACTTATATTTATTAATTCACTGATATACATCGTGCTGGCTTATGTTGGAGTTTATTTCCTGGTTCATCTTCTCCAGGGGCTTTTTGCCTCTTTCTACGACATACCGGCTGTGATTTTCCGCGATGGGTTGCAATTTCGGGCAGACAGCCAGGATTGGTGGTTCGACAGTGTTATTGTGACCTTCACTTCAAAACTTGTTATATTGTTTATACTTAGTGTTATATTGTTTGGAATATACACCAAATCAACTTTGTATAAAAGTTATTTGAAGCTTTTGTTTATATGGGGTAGTTTTGTAGCTTTTACCTGGATGACAGGTGAAATCCTTTTCGGCAGTTTAATGGGAACCGGGTTTGACCATGCATTATCATGGATGTATATTCAGGATACAGGAAAACTGGTGATTATAGTTATATCCTTGATTCTGTATGTATTTGCAGCAATGGTTTTCAGTAAAGCCTTCATTCTTAGCGGAAATATTTATTTTGATAATTACGATGAAGAAAGGCTTCAGGACATATACCTATATCATATTCTTTTCCCCTATTTAGCTGCCTTGGTTGTTATAACCCTTCTTAAACTTCCCGATTTTCCGATGTTAGAATTATTGAGCATGTATTCGGGATTAGTTATCCTGGGGATTTTGCTCTTCAATATAGGGAAACATGCGCGCCTTTTTAACCAGGATGAGAAGCCTAAGCCCATTGTGTTGGATCATAAAGCTTTACTCACCGCGTTGTTTTTTCTGGCGGCATACGTGGTATTACTGGAACATGGAATTCATTTATCATGAGTTGGTCAGGGTTTTTGAAATCATACAAGAGTTATCTGCAACTCGAAAAGGGATTAAGCCAGAACAGTATTCAGGCCTATATCCGGGATATTAACAAATTTGTTAAGTTTTTGGATTACAACGGCCTACAGATTAAGCCCCAGGCTATCGATCCGGAACATATTGAGAGATTCCTGCATTGGACTACCGACCTTGGCATTGCTGAAGCTTCACAGGCCCGGTTTCTATCCGGAATAAAATCCTTTTATAATTACCTGGTGCTTGAGGATTTAAGTGAAGATAACCCGGTGGATTTGATTGATTCGCCCGTACTTCAGCGAAAATTGCCTGATGTGTTGAGCATTGAGGAGTTAAATTATATCATTGAAAGTATCGATTTAAGTATGCCACAAGGCACACGTAACCGGGCTATCATTGAGACTCTTTATGGGTGTGGTTTGCGCGTTTCAGAACTTATTAATCTAAAAATTTCCAATCTATACCTGGACGATGGCTATATCCTTATAGAGGGAAAGGGCCAGAAGGAGCGTTTGGTCCCTATCGGTTCACAATCGGAAAAATATTTGCGGATTTACATGAGTGAGTATCGGGCTCATCAAAAGGTTCAGCGCGATGCAGAGGATGTATTATTCTTAAATCGTCGCGGCAGGAAACTAAGCCGAGTAATGGTTTTCTATATTATTAAAGAAAGCACGAAGGCAGCGGGTATTCAAAAAAGCGTAAGTCCTCATACATTGCGACACTCCTTTGCCACCCATTTGGTGGAAAACGGAGCGGATCTGCGGGCTGTACAAGATATGCTGGGGCATGAATCAATTACTACAACGGAAATATATACCCATCTCGACCGGAAATATCTCAGAAACACCATCTTACAAAAACATCCCCGTGAAAAAATTAAGAATTATTAATTAGAAAAAAATTCTCTTCTCCATACATACTGCCCCAGTTTACCGAGATCAGCTTTTCGTTTTCAAAATAAAAATCGATATTGGCATCCTCGAAAGTCATGCGCTTGCCTTCCCATATCAACATTTCGGTTTCCAGTTCCTGAAATCCTTTATCTTTCATGAGTTGGTGAATCTGGACTTCATTAAGTTTAAAAACCTCCTGTCCGAAGAGTAGGGCTTCAGGATCACGTGTTTCCAGGATAGTTAAAACCTTATTATCACTACCTTCAAAAAAGGCTACCAAATGGGCATTATCATACATGTATGCCATCGATGTATCATCCTGCAAGCCTTCAATTTCTTCAATGTGGTTGGGATGGCCAAGCAAATTTACAGCATGGTCTATAGAGACACCGAAAAACAAGGAGTCGTAGCCTTGTTTGATTTTAATTTCTTTGGTAATAGTTTTCATGGTCAGTTGTTATTCAAAGGTGAATCCGGTTCTTTTGCCATATGATTATAGGTTAGTTTGTCGAGTAATTTTGGAAACAATTTCCCCAACAAAACAGTAAGTTTGCCTTCTTTAAAGGTAAGTATCAAACTTCGCTTTCTTTTATCTACCGCTTCAGCGATACGCCGGGCTACTTCTTCCGAGGACATCATTTCACCTTCGTTTCGGGGTGTTCCTCCTTGTTGTGTACCATTACCTGTAAGAGCGGTTTTTCTGATATTTGACTCGGTAAAACCGGGAGCAGCGACAAGCACGTGCAAACCGTCTTTCAGATGTTCAATACGCAGAGTGTCCATAAAGCCCCTGATAGCAAACTTAGAGCTGGCATACCCGGAGCGCGCCGGTAAGCCCACATGACCCACAATTGAGATAACCCCGACAATACTCCCTCGTTGTTTTAATACATGAGGTAAAGCGTATTTTGTGCATTGCACTGTTCCCCAATAATTTATATCCATTAAACGGCGAATAACCTCCAGGTCCGTATCCTTAAACATAGCACGCATTGAAATTCCGGCATTGTTGACAAGAATATCGATTCGGTTGAATTTCTCTATCGCCTTATCTATTAAATTCTTACAGTCCACTTCTCTACTCACGTCAGATTTTACGGGAAGGACATTGCCTCCTTGTTTTTCCAGTTCAGTGGCAAGCGAATTTAATTTTTCCTCGTTACGCGCTGCCATCACAACTCCGTAACCCCTGGATGCATATAATTCACTAAGAGCTTTTCCTATACCTGAAGAGGCGCCTGTTACAACTACTACTTTGTTATCCATTTGGTGTGTTATTCAAAAATTTAATTGTTAGACAATGAAATTAAGATAATTTAAGCTGGAATGCAAAGGAAATGAAAAAAATATGAAAAACATTGTTAAATTTAAGAACCCAGGCTAAAAAGCCTTTTAACTTCAAATCCTCCGGCCTAAAGTCCGGAAGAGCCCCTGGTGGCAAAAAAAATTTTTCGGGGTAATCTCGGCACCAGGATTTTCCCAATCCTTTTTTCAAAAGGTTCTTTTTTAGGTATCAAGGATGAAGAGATTAAAAATCAACATCGTGGAGACTCTTTATTAGGCCAGGTTCATTTATGATTAAAAAACACTATCTCCCTGCTACGTTGTAAAATTGGTAAATATTCTTAAATTTGTTGCAGAGAAATTGAAGTAAAACCCAGAAATTATTGAGCTGTGGATATATTTGAAAAAATAGAAAAGAATCCGGGACCTTTGGGGAAATATTCCGATAAAGCCCACGGATATTTCATGTTCCCGAAACTGGAAGGCCAAATGTCGAGTCGGATGAAATTTCAGGGACGGGAAGTGCTTGTTTGGAGCATAAACAATTACCTTGGCCTTGGAAATTTGCAGGACGTGAGAGATGAAGACACGGAAGCTACTAAGGAATGGGGTCTTGCAATGCCCATGGGCGCCCGCATGATGACCGGTGAGACAAATTATCACAATGAGTTGGAGAAAACTCTGGCTGATTTTGTCGGTAAAGAATCGGCTTACGTGTTGAATTATGGCTATCAGGGCGTGATGTCCATTATTGATTCATTGGTAGACCGTAAAGATGTAATTGTATATGATTCGGAAGCTCATGCCTGCATCATTGACGGAGCACGCCTGCATATGGGCAAACGGTTTGTATATGCCCACAATGATATGGAGAAGCTGGAAAAGCAACTGCAACATGCCACCAAATATGCTGAAAAAACCGGCGGTGGCGTGATACTAGTGACCGAAGGAGTGTATGGTATGTCGGGCGACCTTGCCAATTTGAAAGCTATGGTCGACCTGAAAAAGAAATATAATTTCCGCCTGGTAGTGGATGATGCTCATGGCTTTGGTACCATGGGTGAGCGCGGTGCTGGCACCGGCGAACACTTTGGCGTACAGGATGAGGTGGATGTGTATATATCTACTTTTGCCAAGTCGATGTCGGGCATTGGGGGCTTTGTTGCCAGCAAAAAACATGTTATTCGCTACCTGATGTACAACATGCGCTCACAGGTTTTTGCCAAATCGCTGCCAATACCCATGGTTAAAGGCGTCATGAAGCGTATGGAATATATACTTAATGGCAATAAACAAAAAGATAAACTCTGGACGATTGTAAATGCCCTCCAGAAAGGCCTGAAAGAAGCAGGCTTTAACCTGGGTAACACCCAATCGCCGGTAACACCCGTCTTTTTGTCAGGAACTGTTGCCGAAGCTACCAACCTTTCGTATGACCTGCGTGAGACCTATGGTATCTTTACCTCTTTGGTGGCTTATCCTGTAGTACCCCGTGGCGTTATTCTTATAAGGCTGATACCCACAGCTATGCACACGCTTGAAGATGTGGATTATACGATAAAGGCCTTCAAAGCAATTAAAGAAAAATTGGATGAAGGCGCTTATGCATCCGAAGAAATGAAGGATGCGCATATAGATTAATCAATGTCAAATTAAATTAACAGTAACTTCTAAATCGCTTGCAAGGAGGTCGTCTGAAAGGACGGCCTCTTTTTATATAAAATAATTCATGGCACAAACGTTGAATAGTTGTGAGAGATGAACTTAATTTTGAAAGAGTATGAAGAAGGGACTGTTTTGCATCAGCGTAATTTTCTTTTTGGTTTTGAATACCCAGATATTGGGCCAACCTGGCGGGATAGATAAAAAAGAAATCCGGCAGAGAGTGGAATCAATGCCCGAAGAGGTGAAGGAAGAGGTTAGCTCTTTGGCAGAGTATCTCACACAAGGCATGGAGAGCGATAAAGAGAAAGCCTGGGCATTTTATTATTATACGGCTAATGCCATTGACTATAATTTTGAAAAGAGTAACCGCATTACCTTAAATGCTTCCAGAGAAGATATTCTGAAGGATGCACTGGAAGAAGGAGTGGGAGTGTGTCAACACTATTCGGAATTGTTTCACGCCTTGAGTAAGGAAGCGGGTATAAAGTCGTATGTTATTGCCGGCTATACACGCCAAAACGGGAAAGTGATTTCCACTTCCCATTCATGGAACGCTCTTATGATTGACGGGCAATGGAGACTTTTCGATCCCACATGGGGAGGTGGGTATCGCCAGGGCAATGAATATCATCATCGGTTTTCGGAGAGATATTTCATGGTGAAGCCTTCGGAAATGTTTAAAAGCCATATGCCTTATGATCCGCTGTACCAGTTTTCCAATAAGGTTATCACGCACAAGGACTTTGCCCGGGCAGATTTTGAACCCCATTTGGCTTTATTCGATGATTATAAAAAAGCTTTGAAAAGACACTCTGACTTACCCGAGCAGGTGCAGCTTAAGGAAGCCATGCATAGGATCAAAAAGGTTGGAAAAAACCAAAAAACGGTAGAGAAATATTATAATTTCCTCAGGCAAAACTACCGGGTCCATCTGGCTAATGAACAGGTGGCATTGCATAACAAAGGCGTTAATTTACTTAATGAGGCTGTAAATCAATTTAACAGCTTTGTCAGGATACTGAATAAAAACCGCGGTAGCTATCCCGGAGGGGCTGAAAAGGCAATAAAGAAACTCGAGCGTGTGGAAAACAAAATCAAAAAAGCGAAATCTATCATCAATAGCGTAAATCCGCCGGTTGAGCTTGAAAATTCGGTACGAAAAAACAGGAAAGTGGCCAATCAGCTTTTAAAGCGTATCGATAAGGAAAAAAAGAAGTTAGGTTAGAGACTTAAATTCAACACTAAACTAAACCTCCTGACTTTTTTGCATTCTCAAAAAGGTACTTTCGTCAAATTCCCGCAGCGACCGTAATTTCATATCCGCAAAATCAAATCGCTTATCGTTGGCGTCGATATCCGCAGGCACCACAACCGTTTTCAATCGGGCTGCTTTTGAAGCAATAGCCCCGTTAAAGGAATCTTCAAACACCAGAACCTCCTCCGGGTTTAATTGTATTTTGCTAAGGGTAGTAAGAAATATTGCCGGATGCGGTTTTCCGTAAACCTCACTTTCTGCCGAGCATATTTCTGAAAAATAAGAACCGATTCCCGTAACGTCTAAAACGGCACGTATAATCTGATGGGCTGAAGAAGAGGCCAGGGCCAGCCTGAGGCCTTTCCCGTAAAACATTGCCAGTAATTCTTCAACTCCCGGCAAAAGATCGATACCTTTACGGATCTCGCTTTCTACTTCATCTTTGATATCCAGGATAACCTCTTCAGGATATTTTCCATCCCAGGGGTAAATCGAGTACCAGTATTTAACAACCTCATCGATACGCAATCCCATAACGCTGCGGCATTTTTCTTCGCTCATCGGCACCTCGAGGTCATTAAAAATTTTCACTTCTGCCTTTTGCCACAGGGGTTCTGTGTCGACGAGCAGACCGTCCATATCAAATATAGCACCTTTAATCATAATCGGTGGTTTTATTGGATTGGTGTAACAAATCCATATTACATTGCGAAAATAAAAAGATTTAATATTCCTGCCGGAACAATCTTTACTGTTGATTCACTTCGGATGCTCCTTTGTTTCCGCTACACTACGGTAACGCCTGTCATTGATGTAGGAGAAAATACCTACAATAACTATTGTAGCAATCACATAGTAAACAAATACCGGTATGGGCACCGGATCGCCCTTAGCGTATGAATGCATACCCGAGAGATAGTAATTGACCCCGAAATAGGTCATAATGATTGAGCCAAAGCCTATCACCGAAGCCATATTAAAAGTGAAACGGCTCTTTAACCCGGGCATCATCCGCATGTGAATGATAAAGGCATATACCAGAACCGAAACCAATGCCCAGGTTTCTTTCGGATCCCAGCCCCAATAGCGTCCCCAGGATTCGTTAGCCCACACGCCGCCCAGAAAAGTACCTATGGTTAGCATATATAACCCCACTGTTAAGGTCATTTCGTTGATAGTGGTGATTTGCTTAATCTTTTCATTAATGCGTGCTACTGTCTCTTCCGTTTTGAATAGATTGAGCAACAGGCTGATAAACCCAAGCAAAGCACCGAGCCCAAAAAACCCATAGCTGGCCGTGATGACCGACACATGTATCGTCAGCCAGTAAGATTTTAATACCGGAACAAGGTTTGTGATTTCGGGGTCCATCCACGACAGATGGGCCACCATAAGGATAATCGACGAAAGTATGGCTGTCGCTGCCATAGTAATGGGAGAGCGTCTGACAAACAACACTCCCGCCAGCATAGTGGCAAAGGCTATGTAAATCAACGATTCATAGCCATTACTCCAGGGAGCATGCCCTGAAAGATACCAGCGCCAGCCAAGACCAAGGATATGCAGCGCAAAAATGACACTTATCAGACTCGTAAATATCAATACAGGCCACTTAAGTTGATAGCGGCTTAGTATGCGGGTAAAAAGAAGAATAAGCAAAACAAGTCCCAAAAGGCCGTATGTCTGCCCAAGCTTTAGGAAAATATTGACGTTATTATACCAGATTTCTGCTTTTCGTTTAGCTTTGGGAGGAATGATTTCTTCTGCGTATTTAAGCTGATAATTTTTAATTCCCTGCAGGTATTTGTCGGCTTGTGCATAATCGCCTGTTTTATTTCCTTCCAGAAGGGCTGAAAGGTAAAGCCCGAAAATATTATTGACAAATAAGGAATCTTCTTGAGGTAAATTCATATTGTTTGCATTGGGCGTATACCACGAATGTTGCAAATCACCGGGTTTGGGAAATATTTTTAGAAATTGCCCTCTGGAGGCCATAAAGAAGATATTCACCCTTTCATCCACTTTAATGATTTCTTTATCGAATTGGTTTC
Source organism: Bacteroidales bacterium (assembly GCA_021738485.1). Lineage (GTDB taxonomy): Bacteria > Bacteroidota > Bacteroidia > Bacteroidales > JAIPAH01 > JAIPAH01. The sequence continues at coordinate 26,735 of JAIPBX010000014.1, forward strand.
TTGCCGCCGGTTTTTTACTATGGGCTTCTTCCACTTGCGAACGAATCATGTATTGCCCTTTTTCTTCATCAATAAAATCGGTAAAGGCAGCGTAATCACCTTCAATACCGAGTTGTTTTTTAAGGGCCTCATGGCCCACCTTGATCATGGGCACACGTTTCCACTTATCGGGCTGGCTGATAATGCCCAAAAATACCTGGTCGGAGTGCAACCCCTTAAAGGAAGTTTTCCGTGTCACTTTTCGTACAATCTCATTGCCGAGGGTATTCATGGGTTCCACACGTCCTTGCTTATCCTGTACTAAAATTCTTCCGAATTTGCGGGCATGGTCATAATCCACGGTTTTCAATCCTTTTTGGGCAGAAGCATGAAAAGTTCCGGCGAAGGTGAGCATCCCTAAAATTATTAGGGTTTTAGCCGTGCGGGTAACCCTGTTATTCTGCCTGACCAGGGACTGAAAGCGACTGTTTTTGTTAAATAACGAAGTAATCATCCCAATGGTCAACAAAATATAACCGATATAGGTGACTACTGTACCCGGAAGGTCATGATTGACCGAGAGAATGGTTCCTTTTTCATCCTGATCGTAAGAAGATTGATAAAAGCGGTAACCTCTGTGTTTTAAAACGTTATTCATGTAAATGCGTCGCGATTCTTTGATGTTTTTTCCTTTATCAATGAGCACTACTTCACTTTCAAAGGAAGAGGGGCTTTTAGAGCCGGGATATCTCTCCAGTTTAAAATCTTTCAGCTTCAGTGAAAAGGGAAGCTCTTTCTTTTTCGCTCCATAGTTAAGGCTTATTCGTGTCCCATCAATAGTCAGCTTTGAGGGTTTCCCTGAAGCTCCTTTGGCTCCTCTTACAATGAGCTCTTTCTGCGTCTCCCCGGAGGTTACGTTAAAACGCAGAACATCCGCATATTTTTGCTCTTGGGTGTCTGCACTTTGAAAAGAAATTTTGGCTGTGGGATAGTATTGCTGGTATGATATCTGGGTATTTGTCCCAATCCGGTAAAGTTTGCCTTTCCTGAAGGGTATGTTGGTCTGAGGCTCGTACTTTTGTTTATCTCCTGCCATATCAATTACGGTAACTGTGTCAGGAGCCTGAAGGCTGATTTTTTCATTGCCGGTAGCCTGGAAGTCAAAAGTTTCTTCATTACCGGTGTTCAAACCAAACCGGTAATTTCCCGCATTCCGGCTTTCTCCGTCCCTTACATAGGTTAGTTGTTTGTTGGTGTTTTGGATGATTTGAAAAGTTAGTATGGGCGAACCTTTGGGAGAACGTATTAAGGATTCGGTGGCATTAGGTGTGTAATCTTTGAGTCGTATTCGGTATTCCTTATTCTCAAAGTCGTAGTTTTGATTGAAGTCATTATGCAGACCATCGGCAAATGTCACTTTTTTTGAAATTTGTTTGGTTGATTGTCCGTCATTAAAGTGAACCTGGAGGTAAGAATCGTAGGTGCGCACCACATTCGATTTCTCATTTTCGCGGATGTGCATCGAACCCTCGAACCCTAAATAACGGGTTATAGCGGCACCTATCAGTATAATGATAAAAGCTAAGTGAAATAGAAATATGGTGAGTTTACTTTTTCGAAACATCCGGTAAATCACAAAATTCCCGATAAGATTTATGGTGAGAAGTAAGAAAAGGATTTCAAACCATAGTGTGTCATAAACCAGCACACGGGCTGTGGCAGTGCTGTAATCATTTTCTATAAATGTAGCTACGCCTATAGCAACGGCAAAGATGAGGATTAGAACCCCCATAAGTCTTATGGAAAACAAAAAATTACCAATCTTCTTCAGCATAATTATATATTTTAAGTAATTGAAGGCTTAAAACTATGAAAAAAAATCATTTTGTTGTATATTGATGCCAAACAAGAATTTTGCGCAAATAGTTCATAGCAGTAGGATGTTAAATACTTGTTAAGTACAATTTTCAGGGAATAATTTTTAGAAAACAAATGTCTTATTCAAAAACACATCATTATGAAACATCTTTACAAATTCTCATTAATAATTGTTGCCATTGCAACATACACGTTTATTACCTTCGGTGTGGACCGAAGCACTGGCTCACCGGGAGGAAAAACAGGTTCTCCGGGAGATAATGGCGCTACATGTACAGACTGTCACTCGGGAGAAGCCACCCCACAAGATGATTTGATTAGTAGCGATATCCCTAATAATGGATTTATACCGGGAGAAACTTACACTATTACTGCTGAAATCACAGACGATGCGGCTGAATTACTTGGTTTTGAGTTGACTGCTGAAGATAACGCTGGTAATAAAATGGGTGATTTTACGATTACCAACGAAACAGAAACGCAATTCACCAACGGGGATAAGGCAGTGACTCACACGTCTGATGGGATAGAACCCTCCGGCAATTCCAATAGCTGGTCGTTTGAGTGGACCGCACCGGATCAACCGGACAGTGAAGTGACCTTCTATGCAGCTTTTAACGCAGCAAATGGTAATGGGGCTACGACAGGAGATAACATCTATACTTCTGAAATGACAGCCGCAATCGATGATGTAGGTATAGACGAAGAGGAATCCATTGCGAAAATGTATCCCAATCCGGCGACAGATTTTCTGAAAGTGGAATTCAAACAATCAACAGCCCGTCAGCTTGAAATTATTAATACCCGGGGAGCTGTTGTGGAAACGGTACAGACCGATGAGCGTAAAATCACAATTCCGCTGCAGGGGCTTAAGAAAGGCATTTACTTTTTGAAAGAGGATAATACTTCTTTAAAAAGATTCGTAGTCTTGTAATAAAGCCAGCCGGAAATATTGCCGGGCATCCATTTTGATGTGACCGGCAATTATTTTTTATTAAAAGACTATTTTTGTAAGCTATTATATTAAGTGCGAAACTTTAGTAATTAACTTCCGAAAATCCTTTTAGCACTCATCGCAATTAAGGCTTTTGTTATACATATGCATAGCTCTTTTACTCATACCCATACTGGAAAAGCCACCGTCATGATAAAGATTTTGCATGGTTACTTTCCGGGTCAGGTCTGAGAAAAGTGTGATGGTGTAATCGGCCAAATCGTCAGCTGTAGCATTTCCCAAAGGAGACATGCGTGAGGTAAAATCCATCAGCCCATCAAACCCTTTCACGCCGCTACCGGCTGTGGTGGGGGTAGGGGACTGGGAGATAGTGTTAATGCGGACATTTTTTTCCCGACCGTATATGTACCCAAAACTTCTTGCTATCGATTCCAGCAATGCTTTAGCTTCAGCCATGTCATTGTATTCGAAAAGAGTGCGCTGTGCAGCTATGTAGGAGAGACCTACAATGGAGCTCCATTCGTTGAGGGCGTCCATTTTTTTGGCCGTTTGAATGATTTTGTGGAATGATATGCCGGAGATATTTATAGTTTGAATGAATTTCTCATAGTCTATATCGTCATAGGGCACCTTTTTTCTCACATTCGGGGACATACCGATAGAATGAAGAATAAAGTCGAAGTTACCCCCGAATTGCTCCATAGCTTGTTCATAGACGTTTTCAATATCTTCCACTCTCGTGGCATCGGCGGCAATTACACGGGTGTTCAGTTGCCGGGCAAGTTCTTCGACATTTCCCATACGCAGAGCCACGGACGTATTCGAGAGAATAACCTCCGCACCTTCATCATATGCACGCCTCGCAATCTTCCAGGCCATGGAACTTTCATTCAAAGCCCCGAATATGATTCCTTTTTTCCCTTTGAGTAAATTATAAGCCATATTCGTGTTTATTTAATTTCTGATCATTAATTTTCTAACATTTCTTTAGCCGTTTGTATGGCGGCGTTGGTTACTCTCTCATCGCTCAACATTTTGGCAAGCTCCTGTACCTGCTCCTCCTTTGACAACCTGCGAATATGGGAAAATGTTTTATTATCACCCACATCTTTATATACAAATAAATGATCATTGCTTTTGCTGGCTATCTGGGGAAGATGAGAAATGGCTATCACCTGCATTTCTGCCGCCATTTTTTTGAGTATATCACCAACCTTTCCGGCTATATCACCCGAAACACCACTATCTATCTCATCAAAAATTATGGTGGGTAGCAGTGTTTTCTTGGCAATGAGTGATTTTACTGCCAGCATCAGGCGCGATAATTCGCCACCGGAAGCAATTTTCCCGATTTCCTGCTCGGGTATACCTTTATTGGCGGTGAATAAAAAGGTAATTTTATCCAGCCCTTCCGGGCTGAAAGCATTGAGTTTTTCTTGCTTGATTTGGAAACCTGCATCAGGCATGCCCAGTTGGGTGAGGGTTTGTTGTATTTCCTTCTCGATTTTTGGTATACTTGCTTTTCGGTATTCCGAGAGCTTTCCGGCCATTTCATCAAGCTTTTGCCTCGTTGCGTTGATTTCCTGCCTGGTTTTTTCTATTTGATCTTCCAGCGACGATATTCCGGCAAGCTTTTGCTCCAATTCCTGTTTCTTTCCGATAAGCTCTTCTACCGAGCTGACCCTGTGCTTATGCTCTAATTCGTAAAGAGTATTCAGGCGCTCATTTAATTCTTCAGCGCGGGAAGGATTGTAGGTGATATCCTCTGCCAGATTATTCATATCACCTGCCATGTCTTCCAGTTCAATTATGGTACTGTTCAGACGCTCTAAAAGGGCGGATAATTGCTGATGATGAGCAGCCGAGTGTTCCAGCTTGCTATGGATATTTTGAAGCTGCTGAATGATGTTCATATCGGAAGCAGAAATGCTGTCGTATCCTTCCATTAATCCCGATTTGATGGTTTCGGCATGGTTCTGCAGCTCAAGCTCGTTTTCTATTTCCTGCTGCTCTCCTTGTTTTAAATCCGCTTTTTCCAGTTCATCAAACAGAAACTGATAATAATCCTGATCGGCTTTAGCCTGACTTTCTCTCTCCTCCAATTCATTAAGGCGGGCCTGCATGTTCTGGTATTCGCGGTATGTTTTGCGATAATCTGCCAGCAAATCAGTATGGCCGGCAAAATTATCTATCACGGCCATTTGCACATCCGATTTATTGAGCGTAAGTGTGCGATTCTGCGAATGAATGTCGACCAGTGATTCTCCGATTTCTTTCATCAATGGTAATTTCACCGGCGTATCGTTGATGAAAGCTCTGGATTTTCCATTCCGGCTTATTTCACGTCGCAGGATAAGGACCTCGTCATAATCAAGTTCGTTTCTTTCAAAAAAATCTTTTAATTGGTAAGAGGAAATGTCGAAGTGCCCTTCAACAATGCATTTTCGCGAAGTATCATTGAGAATATTGGTCTCCGCTCTGTTACCTAATATTAAAGACATAGCTCCCAGCAAAATGGATTTGCCGGCACCGGTCTCACCCGTAATGGCGGTAAAACCCCGGTTCAGGTCTACATCCAGTTGTTTGATTAGAGCGTAATTCTCAATTGATAAATGCAAAAGCATACTCTGACATTTTTTATCTTAACAAAAGTATAAAAATATATTTACCGGGTTTACTCCTTACTCGTATTGTTAACGGAGGCCTTTCACAAAGTTTTTCTCCGGGATGTACGCTTAGTCTCCCTGCATGATTTGATCATAGGTGCTGGAATTGGCAGGGTCCAGCTCCTTCAGAATGTTCACGGCTTTGTTTTTCTGCATGCTGGAGGCTTTTTTGTAGATGTTGACCAGCTCATCGGATTTAGCTTCAATAAAAAGCTTTAGGATAAACAAGTCGGGACGTTGTTCGTTAACTCGCTTCAAAAGTTCAAGTGCTTCTGTAATTTTGGAACGCCCCATTTCGATATTATCCTGCATTTTATCCAGCCCCTTCCGGTGATAGAGATAAGAAGCTTCTCTAACGCCCGCATAACTGTTGTTCAAATAATTTTCAATGAGCCAGTAACGGTTTTTCCGGCTTTCGAAAGACTTCCATCCGGGGTAGTTGCTGCTCTGTGCAAGACTTAACACATTATTTGCTTTTTCAAAAAAAGGTGTCCCTCCAAACTTTTTAAAACTGTCAAAATCCAGCCCGATTATGAAGTAGGCATAATATCCCAGTAAGGAAGCAAGATTAGAGGTGAAGGCATTTTCATTGAATTCAATGGGTTGTTGCTGAACATAAGTGAACTTAACATTTTTATCGACCCAATTAAACAGAGGAGTATTGTAGGATGTATTAAACACAGGTCGGCGAATAACTATATTAAGCTTACCGGTAAATTCATCGGGCCGGTTCCATTCGACGATGGTGAATAGAAGGGTACATTCAATACGCTCTCCAACCTTGAATGACTGATTGGTAAAGCTTGTATTGTTCATAAACTCAAAAATAGTTTTCTGCAGGTCTTGAAAAACCTGTTTATTGGTTCCCTCTACCTGGCGGGAGTTTACCCTGACGTTGCAATCCAACTCCTGGCTTTTTGATGCCTGCGCAAGGAAAAGAAACAAGATTACAATAACCCCGTATTTGATCTTCATGCCTGAAAATATTTTAATGCTACTTCATCAACAATATCAGCAGCGACTTCCATTTTGGTTTTCACTTCAAATGATTTGGTTTTACCGTCGGGGGTTAAAATTTTAACCCTGTTCGTATCGCTGTTGAAACCTGCTCCTTTTTCTGTAGCTGGATTAAGAACGAGTAGATCGGCATTTTTATTTTGGAGCTTTGCCCGGGCGTTTTTTTCATGGTCATGAGTCTCAAGTGCAAAGCCCACAAGAATCTGCGATTTCTTTCTTTGTCCCAATTCTTTAAGAATATCCGTAGTAGGCACAAGAGTGATTTGCTGGGAATGCTCTTTTTTCTTCAACTTTTCGGTGGCGGGATCTTTTACCGTATAATCGGCCACAGCCGCAGCCATAACCACGATGTCAGTGTCGTCAAATCTTTCACTTACAGCTTCATGCATTTCTCCGGCCGAAATCACGTGAAGAAGGTGGATATTGGGATGGGAAGGTTTCAGCGAAGTAGGTCCTGAAATCAGAAGCACCTCAGCTCCTTCTTCAGCAAATGTTTCAGCAATAGCAAAGCCCATTTTCCCGGAGGAATAATTTCCGATAAAACGGACTGCATCGATGTTTTCGTAAGTAGGCCCGGCAGTAACTATAACTTTTTTATCGGCGAAACGACGCTTTTTCAAAAAAAAATCCACCACCCGCTCCAGGATTTGCTCTGGCTCTTCCATTCTTCCGGCCCCGACCAATCCACTGGCCAGCTCGCCTTCCTGGGGTTGGATAAGGATGTTGTTGCGTTCGATAAGTTTTTTAACGTTTTCCTGAGTACTGGGATGTTTATACATATCCAGGTCCATAGCCGGGGCGAACATAACCGGGCAGTGGGCTGCCAGATAAGTAGTTACCACCAGGTTATCGGCCATTCCATATACCATCTTAGCGAGGGTATTCGTCGTAAGGGGAGCGATAAGATAAAGATCCGCCCAGTTCCCCATATCCACATGACTGTCCCACGCTCCGCTGGAGCTTTCGTAGGGCTGATTGTGCACGGGGTGGGTGGAGACTGTCGAGAGCACGAGAGGCGTTACAAAATCCTTGGCCACATCAGTCATTACCACATGGACGTCAGCGCCTTCTTTCACCAGGTAACGTACCAGGTAGGGGATTTTATAAGCAGCAATACTGCCGGTTATACCGAGCAATATTTTTTTGCCCTGCAGTCTCATGAAACAAAAGTTTATTTGTTATTATCTTCTCTTGCCGGATTACGGAAATATATCTTGCCTTCCAGATATTCCTGGATAGCCAGCAAAGTAGGTTTGGGAAGTTTTTCATAGAAGCGGGCTATTTCAATTTGCTCCCGGTTCTCAAAAACTTCCTCGAGGTTATCGCTGGGTGTCGCGAAATCCTCGATTTTTTGATTCAACTCTTCTTTGATATCCAAACCGATTTGGTTGGCTCTTTTTGACAATACAACCGTTGTCTCGTAAATGTTGTTAGTGCCTTTCGAGAAGGCTTCTACATCTCTGGTTACAGCTTCTGCCGGAGCTTTTATCTTTTTGTAGTCCATGAGTATCGTGATTTTTTTGCAAAGATAATGTTTTCTATCATTTAATGGGACAAAAAACTGGTAGCATCCTGATACATCTCTTTAGCCTGTTCCTTGTATTTCGAATCAGGATAGCGATTCATTAATTTATCGTAGGCCTCCAGAGCACTTTGATACCTTTCCATCTGTTTGGAAGCTATACTGTTTTTTGCATAAATGTATTTAGCTTTCAGTATTTTAAACAGCGCCTCTTCCCTATATTTTGTAGCGGGATATTTTTCCAGCAGGTTTTCATAAGCTACAACAGCGGCCTCATATTTCTCCATATCAAAATACAATTCTGCTTTTTTGTATGCCTTTTTTTCCAGCTTACCCCGCAATTCGTCAATCAGTTTATTGACTCTATCTACACGATCACTTTCAGGATATTGATTGGCAAACGCCTGGAGTTGTTTTATGGCCTCCCTGGTTTTCGTCTGGTCTAAACTGTAGCGGGGCGATTCAAGGTATTTGCAGTAAGCAGCCATAAATTGGGTCTCTTCAGCGCGATCGGTATTGGGGAATTTCTCCGCATATTTTTGAAAATAGTAGCTGGCCATGACGTAATCTTCCTGGTTGTAATAGCTGTAAGCATAGTAGTAAAACAAATCTTCAGCCTCTTCTTTACCTCTGTATATAGGTATCACCTGATCAAATAGCTGCAAAGCCCTGTAATAATCTCCTTTTTCATAAAGATCTACGGCTTTTTCATATTTTTTTTCATAATTGTCGCTTTTAAGCAGCTTTTGGTAATCACTACACCCAAATAAAAGGGCGGTGCTTAACAGAATTGAAATAATTGTCCATTTACGAATCATGCGGCAAAAATAGAATAATTGAGATAATTAAAAAACATTAGACATAATTATAATCCTTATTGTGAAAACCTTTTAACAATAATTAACACAGCATATCAATTTTCTGTGGAGGCAGAAAAAGTTTATTAATTTCGTAAATGCATTTATATAAATTTTTTGAGATAAAACGTTCAGAAGAAAAGCAATAAGGGTCATGCCATACGGGGAAAAACATTTTGAATCGATATCTGTTGGGAAAACGTACAAGCCGGGAGAAAGAGTAAATGGAACTAAGTTATAGGGGAAGAGGCGTATTTTTAATAATAATTTTTGTTTTTATTAGTATAACGTCTTTTGCGGATTCACCTGATGACAGGGAAGTTTTACGAACCATTCGTAAAGGAAATATTACCAAACTACAGTCTTTTATCAGCAACGGGCTTGATGTCAATAAAATCTATGACGACCGTACGCTGTTAAATTATGCTATACGCAAAGATGAGTATGCGATTTGTAAGGAGCTGGTTAAAGCAGGGGCTGACATAAACCGTTTCCATGATGACCGGAGCCCCCTCATTCAAGCCGTTCGAACCCATAATTTCGAAATCCTTGAATGGCTCATTGGCAAAGGAGCTAAGCTGGACCTGGCTGATTCCAATGGGAACACCGCACTAACCTATGCGGTGCAAAGAGAAAAACTCGATATGGTTAAACTTTTGTTTGAATCGGGGAGTAGCTCCGCGAAAAAAAATAACCGGGGTAAAACCCCTTTCGAGTATGTAAATCGTTACCACGAGAATCCCGTCCTAGAATATATCAACAAGATAAAGGTGCTGAAACATCATATGGATACGCTTCCTGATATGGTAGACGGCCCTCATGTTCAGCTTAAAGAAGATTATGCCAAAGTAACTTATTTCCTGCATGATAGCTCCCGTAACAAGACATGGAAAAGGTATAACCATTACCCTTTAAAAGAGAAGACGCTTACTTTTGAGGGATTTGCCGGAGATACAAATACATATCATCTCGATCTGGATTTTAAGGAAGAACCGCCCTTACTTTCCGGAGTAGAAAAAATGTTTCTGATTGGAGATGTGCATGGAGAGATTGAAACAGTGCTGGAGTTATTAAAAAGCCAGCAAATCATAAAATCGTCAGGTGAATGGAATTTTGGCGAAGGACATCTTATATTTAACGGTGATGTTTTTGATAGAGGCACGAAGGTTACTGAGACATTATGGCTGATTCATCGCCTTAAACGACAGGCAATAAAGAATGGGGGAGATGTGCATCTTCTTTTGGGCAATCACGAAATTATGGCCCTGACGGGTGATTACTCTTATTTGGCTCCCAAGTATCTTTACTTCTCCCAATTCTTTTTTAAGAAATACAAGGACTGGTACAACAGGAAAAGCTATATGGGGCAGTGGCTCCACCATAGGAATGTTACCATGAAAATTGATGACAAGTTACTGGTTCATGCCGGTTTTTCCCCCAGGGTTCTCAATCAAAAGTTATCTTTAAAAGAAATAAATGATATTTTTCAGCTCCACATGAGAGGAAAAAGATACCGGGTCGAATATATTCATAAGTTGGTTGTATCTGGCGACGGGCCATTGTGGTACAGAGGCTATGCTGCGAATAACCGGACCTATACAGAAGTGGAGGCGACTTTGGTTAACAAAACCCTGGATTTTTATTCGGCTTCCAGGCTTATCGTGGGACATATGCCTCATTATACTATCAAAAGTATGTATGATAGCAAGGTATACTTGATTGATGTGCCTGTGGGGAAAGAAGGTTATCTTGCCCAGGGTCTGCTCATAGATGGGCAGCAGTTTTATAAATGTTCTAAAAATGGCCGATGCATTAAAATAGAATAGAAATAAACCGCATAAACTATGTTAAAATCTCATCACTTTGTTCTCCTGCTATTAGCTCTGGCAATAGGATGGCCGGCTATTGTCTTCGCTCAAAAACAGCAACAGGTTTCGCTTTTTCAGAACAACAGTATATTAACGTTTAAAATGAAGAGTAATTACAGAAAACTACTCAAAGATGTCGGTGAAGACACAAAAGATTATAGAAGCAAAATTATTTATACCGATAGTCAGGGGGAAAAAAAGAAGATTAATCTCGACCTTGAGACTAGAGGGAATTTTCGCAGCAAACCCGGCAACTGTGATTTTCCACCATTGGAGCTGGAATTCAAAGACTTTTCTGAAACAGCCCAATCACTTTTTGAGGGTCAGGGAGAACTCAAGCTGGTTACCCATTGCCAGCAGGAAAAACCCGCTTATGAGCAACATGTTTACAAGGAATACCTGATTTATCGCCTCTACAATCTGCTTACCCCAAAGAGTTTTAAGGTGCGCTTATGCCAGGTTAATTATAAGCAAACCTGGTCTTTTAAAAAAAATGTAAAACCGGCTTTCTTAATCGAAGATAATGCTAAATTGGCTGAGAGATTTCACGGAGAGGAAATGGACAACGACGACGATTACATGCCTTTAGATACCACCCAACTGGCTTTAATGGCCTTTTTTGAATATATGATTGGAAATACGGATTGGTCTATTGAACCTTTACAGAATGTGGAAATCATAAAAACTTCTTCAGATGATCGTTTCCCCGTCCCTTATGATTTTGATTTGTCGGCATTTGTCAACACCCCATATGCTCCGCAAGCTATGTTTAAGGATAGTCTCGGGTTTCTGAAAAGAGAATACAAAGGTCCTGCTTTCAGGAAGCCTTTTATTGATAAAACATTTGAAGTGATGAACAGCAAAAAGCAGGATATCTTATTATACATCCGGGAATCGTTTTTTTTGAAAGAGGAAGAAAAGCATAGATTAACGGAATTTATACGGGAGTTTTACCGGGAAATCAACAATGGCAAGGAAAATCCACCCTGGGAAATTACTTCGACTTCTTAGGTGGTTTTCAGGAGAGATTTTTACGGGAATCAGTTATAATACAGATTTTCGTTAAGCTGAAGGGCTTTCTTATTGACTTCCCGGAGAATTTTAATTTTATTCTTCAAAAAGATTCGTCTTTTCTCGGGCTCTTCAAGACTGACAAAGCGAATCTTTTCATCTTCGGTTAAGGGAAGGAACTTAACGATATTCCAGATATTCGTCATTTTGCTTGTGTTTTTAAAAGGTTTGAATTTTGCCTTCAACTCGTCAAAATAACTTTGAAATTCCTTAAGGAGATCTTCACAGCTTTTTGCGTAACCATCATCCAGCCATTCGACCAGACCCGAATCGTAAAGGCGGTTGCCGTGATAGGGGAGGTATCTATTAAGCTTAAAAGTTTTGCAGCCTTCAACAATAATATCCATTTCCCCCGTTTCCGGGTTATATGAAGTGGTTTTGATGATTTTTACATAGCATCCATATTTATACAAATGATCGGCTTTGGTGAAAGGAATGCCGAAATACCAGTCCGCATCTCTGATGTCACGCATCAATTGTTGATAGCGGGGTTCAAAAACATGAAGTTTTTGCTTCTCCCCGGGTAAAATCGTGATGCTCAATGGAAATATGGGTATTATATCATGTTTCAATTTACGTCGCAATTAATATGTAGTTGAATTAACACACGCTTTGTGGTTTTGTTTTTGGAAATTGAGGTGATAAAAGAGGTTTACTAAATGACAAGATGTTTTGAAACTATCTTTATCTAAGGTTGGCCTATTGGTCATTTTAATTATATAAACAGCAACGAATGAAAAATTTGAGCGATAAAAAAACCCGGAAATAATCAATATATCTCCGGGTTTTTATTTTATCAATCAGTGAGTGTATGGATAACCAATCCACTGCGAAGTTTTGGTTCGAACCAGGTGGTTTTGGGCGGCATTATTTCCCCGGAATCAGCAATGTCTATTAATTGCTGCATCTGAACGGGGTAGAGGGCAAATGCCACAGCCATATCGCCACTGTCAACCCTGCGTTTCAGCTCACCCAGACCACGGATACCTCCGATAAACTCGATACGTTTTGACCTACGCAGATCCGTGATATTGAAGAGTTTCTCCAACACATATTTGGATAAGATGGTAACATCCAGCACCCCGATAGGGTCGTTATCATCATAGGTATGATCTTTAGCTCCCAGCGAATACCATTTTCCGTCGATGTACATACTAAACTCATGCATTTGGGAAGGGCGGTAAATTTCTTCGCCTTCCTCTTTTACATTGAAGTCTTTCTGTAGTTTTTCCAGCAAATCTTCCTTATTCATTCCGTTCAAATCCTTGATAACACGGTTGTAATCAAGAATTTGAAGTTGGTTGTCAGGAAAATGCACGGCCAGAAAATAATTGTAAGACTCATCCCCGGTATGATTTGGGTTATTATCCCGCTTTTCTTTACCAACAAGGGCGGCAGCAGCGGTGCGGTGATGCCCGTCAGCTACATAGGTATATGGAACCTTGCTCTGGAAAAGATTCTCTAATTGCTGGATGATATTGTCCTCTTCAATCACCCAAAAGTGGTGGCCAAAACCATCATCGGCCACAAAATCATATTCCGGGTCTTTACTTTCTACTACATGCTGAATAATGCGATCGATGTCATCGACGGCCGGATAGGTGAAAAACACCGGTTCCATGTTAGCATCATTCACCTTAACATGCTCCATGCGGTCCCGTTCCTTATCGGGCCGGGTAAGCTCATGTTTTTTAATAACACCGTTAAGGTAATCATCCACTGCAGCGGCTCCGACCAAACCATACTGGGTTTTTCCATTCATGGTCTGCGCATAAATATAGTATTTAGGCTTTTCGTCGTATTGCAGCCACCCTTTTTCACGAAAATTCCGGAAATTCTCAACGGCTTTGTCATAAACCTTTTGAGAATGAATATCCGTCTCCTCCGGGAGATCGATTTCTGACCTTGTTATGTGAAGCAAAGATTTTTCGTTGCCTTCAGCCATTTTCCGGGCTTCTTCGGTGTTCATCACATCATAAGGCAGACAGGCTACTTGTTCTGCATATTCTTTCGGGGGCCGTAAGCCTTTAAACGGTTTTATTATCGCCATACTTTCTGTTTTTAATTCACTTTAAATGTTGTATCGCCTTTTTCAAAGAAATTCACAATTTGATTAGCTGCTGCCAGTCCGGCATTGATATTAGCCTCACGGGTTTGAGCTCCCATTTTCTTGGGGGTGAAGTAATATCGTCCCTCATATTTTTCAGCAAATTCATCTTTACAATCCGGGGCTATATCTGATATATAAGTAAAATCATCCCGGCCGGCCATAACCTTCAGCAATTCTTCTTCATTGATGATTTCTTTTCGAGCCGTGTTGACTAATACCGCATTTTCCGGCATCTTACTCAATAAGTCGTAACCAATCGACTTTTTCGTTTTATCATTGGCCGGAATATGCACTGAGACATATTGATTATTGGCATACAGTTCTTCCACACTGTTATAAACTTTCAATCCGTCTTTAGTAATTTGTTCTTTATCAAGAAACGGATCGTAAGCACTTACCTGCATACCGAAACCTTTTGCAATATTGGCCACCAGGCGCCCGACGTTTCCATAAGCATGAATGCCCAGTGTTTTGTTGCGCAGTTCCGTACCTGGCTTGCCGTTAAACTGGCCACGAGCCTGGTAAACCATCATGCCTAAAGCCAATTCGGCCACGGCATTGGCATTTTGTCCCGGCGTGTTCATGACGGTAATGCCTTTTTCTGTGCTGGCATCCAAATCAACATTGTCATACCCGGCACCGGCTCTGACAACAATTTTAAGATTAGGGGCGGCTTCAATCACTTCACGGGTTACTTTATCGCTGCGAACAATTAGGGCTTCGGCATCTTTTACCGCATTCACCAATTCGGATTGTTCTTCATATTTTTCGAATATCTCTACCGAATATCCTGCACTATCAAAAATTTCCTTCATTTGAGGTATTGCGGCAGGATCGAAGGGTTTTTTGGTTGCTACGAGTATTTTTTTCATAATTCCAATCTTTTTTAAGCCTTTTGATTTTCAAATTCTTTCATAATGTCAATAAGCGCTTCCATACTCTCTTTGGGTAAAGCGTTATAATTGGAGGCACGGAATCCACCTACGGAGCGGTGTCCCTTCAAACCAACGAATCCTTTGGATGTGGCAAATTCAAAAAATTCTTTCTCCAAATCCTGGTATTCTTCGTTCATAACAAAGCAGATATTCATTCTCGAGCGATCTTCTTTAGCCACTGTACCTTTGAAAAGTTTATTACGCTCTATCTCATTGTAAAGCATATCTGCTTTTTCTTTCGCTCGTTTTTCCATGCCTTTTACGCCACCATTTTCCTGAATCCACTTAAGGGTTTGCAGCAGGGTGTATATGGGCACCACCGGAGGCGTATGGAAAAGCGAATCTTTTTCGATGTGGGTGTTGTAATCCAGCAATGTGGGGATCTTGCGGTCTACTTTTCCTAAAATATCCTCTTTAACGATAACAAAAGTGACTCCGGCCGGGGCAAGATTTTTCTGAGCTCCACCATAAATGATTCCGTACTTGGATACATCTACCGGACGACTCATGATATCGGAGGACATATCCGCAACTACCGGTACGTTGAAGTCAAAGTCCTGGAAAAGTTCCGTACCATAAATGGTATTGTTTGTTGTGATATGAACATAATCTGCATCCGAAGGCACCTCTTTTTCCCATCCTTTCGGGATAGCGTAATAATCGTCGTTTTTTATGTCTTTTACATCACCAAAAAGTTTTGCTTCTTTAATGGCTTTTTTGGCCCAGCTACCGGTATTAAGGTACGCTGCCTGCTTGTTCATCAGATTATAGGGAACCATGGCAAACTGAAGGCTGGCACCGCCTCCCAAAAACAAAACATGATACCCCTCGGGAATGTCCAGAAGGTCTTTCATTAACTGCTGGGCTTCCTTGATAATGGCATCAAAATTTTTACTGCGATGAGAGACCGAGGCCAATGATATTCCTGTTCCTTCCAAATCTTTAATGGCTTCAGCTGTTTTTGCCAATGCTTGCTCGGGCAGGATAGAAGGCCCTGCGTAAAAATTATGTTTTTTCATATTCCATCTTTTTTTTGTTTGTAATTGTTTTTTATGTAACAAAGCAAAGGTAGGATAATTCAAGAAATTTTATAGAATGTATAACAATAATTTTGAATGGGTTTTATTTACGATCGGGAAACAGATTGAAATCTAGACTTCCCTGACCTTCTTCTGTAGGTTGTTCGGAAAGAATAACTACGTTTTCTATAAAGACCCATCGCCCGTTTTTGGAATGGAAGCCCTGCATTTTTTCCGAAAGGGGTACATAGTATCGATAATCCCCCTCAAACATAGGTTGAATCGGATCGAGCTTGTTAAAATAAATCATCCTTTGTTTGATTTGTTCTGTGCGATATCCTTGCATTAAACGGTTTTCGCGCGGTTTTTTGACTTCCCGGAGAATACGATCATATTTTAGCGAAATAGCTACGTCATTAGAATATTTTAAGATGACGCGGCGGGCTGAATCATTGGTATAATCTGTAAAAACTTTTTTCCCGAATACCGGTTCGCCGTTGTCATTAAAATGCAGGATTTCAATAACTTTTTGATTCATCTGATTGTGATAGCCATTCCATCCCAGGAGGGTGATGTAATTATCACGGACTACCAAATCATAATAAAGAGCACCATACCATTGCCCCGGTTTTAAAACTGCATTTTCCGGCTCTTGTATTTCTTTATGATGATCCTGCAGCTTTCTGATTTTCCACGATGAATCGCCCGGATGAAAATATTGCAGGTATCCGTAAAACTTGTAAGCCCCGTTATTAAAAGGATATTGCCAGGTAATGATGCGCACGGAAGAATCGGGTGTATGCAACACCGATAAATTACGTATGGAATCAAGCACAGGTAAGGAGTCCGAATGGGACATTATTAATGAATCAAGGCGGCTTTTGAATTTGCTGTGAACGGGCAGGCGTACACTATCCGGTTCACGCGACAGCACTTTCTCACCCATTTTTGCCAGGCGGTATATGGCACTATCCTGACTCTGCACGGACAGCCCGATTATAAAAATAATTATTAACAGCGGAATGTTCTTCATTTTTTTATTTGTACAACGGAAATGAGTAACGATTCTTATTTTTCTAAATGTTTTTTGCTTTTTTTCTACTGAACATTACTTTGTGATTGATGTTCGCCTGAAAAAGATTTCACATGGCAAAAGAGAGTAGCGAGAGCGATGCCCCGAGAAGAAAATTAAACGTCGAAAATCTCAGGAAGCTTTTAAGGTTATATACGTTTGTCCTGCCACAGAAATGGACGTTCGCTCTGGGTTTGCTGTTTTTGGTATTGTCCAGTCTGACCAACCTGGCTTTTCCCATGTTTTTGGGTGATATGTTTGATGCCGCGGGGAAAGAGGCTACCGGAGAGATAGACAGATTGGCTTACATCCTTTTCGGAATTTTTGCCGCCACAGCCATATTTTCCTACTTTAGAATATACACGTTTGCCATTGTCACTCAGAATACGCTGGCCCGTTTGCGCCAGGCAACCTACAATCATCTTATCAAATTGCCGATGAGTTTTTTCATGAGCCGAAGGGTAGGGGAGTTGAACAGCCGGATTTCGGCCGATATAGCCCTTCTGCAGGAAACATTTACCACCACCCTGGCCCAGTTTCTCCGGCAAGTAATTACCATTATCGGGGGCATAGCATTGCTTACATACATTTCCCCGAAGCTAACCGGCTTTATGCTTCTTATTGTTCCGGTTGTAACGCTGCTGGCTGTTTTCTTTGGAAGATACATCCGGTCTTTCTCCAAAAAGATGCAGAGCAAAGTCGCTGAATCAAACGTCATCGTTGAAGAAACGCTTAATGGGATAGATACGGTCAAATCGTTTTCTAACGAGCATTATGAAAACCGGCGCTATCGCAGCAAAACCAACGAAGTTATCGATATAGGGTTGAAAGGTGCTCGCTGGCGGGGAGCTTTTACGTCATTTATTATCATCACCATGTTCGGCTCCATAGTGGCAGTTATTTGGTATGGCATTCATTTGATGCAGCAGGGCGAAATTCTTTCGTCCGGTGACCTGTTTAAATTCATCCTGTATTCCGTATTTATAGCCTCATCGATTGGAGGAATGGCAGAGCTTTTCACGAAAATTCAGAAAGCTATCGGTGCTACGGAGAATCTCCTGGAAATTCTGGATGAAAAACCCGAACCCGTCAAGGCCAGGGTTATCCCCCCGGAGAGCAGGATTTCCGGTAAGGTAGAGGTTCAAGATGTGGATTTTGTTTATCCATCCCGTCCCGATGTGCAGGTGCTGGATAAAATCAATATTGACATCCCGCAGGGAAAGCAGGTAGCCCTAGTGGGTCCGTCAGGTTCGGGAAAATCGACAATCACCAAGCTTTTACTCAGGTTTTATAACCCAAATAAAGGTCAAATCCTGGTAGACGGCAAAGATGCAAGCACATGGGATTTGCATGTCTATCGCAGTCAGTTTGCCGTTGTGCCTCAGGAGGTGTTCCTTTTTGGGGGTACGATCCGCGAAAATATAGCTTATGGAAATCCTGATGCCGCGGAGGAAGAGCTGGTAGAGGCTGCAAAAAAATCTTATGCATGGGAGTTTATCAAACGGTTTCCGGAAGAAATGGATACTATGGTCGGCGATCGGGGCGTCCAGCTTTCCGGAGGGCAGCGCCAACGCATTGCCATTGCCCGGGCTATTCTGAAAAATCCGGCGATACTGATTCTTGACGAGGCTACAAGCTCCCTGGACTCCGAATCGGAAAAGCTCGTTCAAAAAGCCTTACAAAGTCTTATGAAAAACAGAACATCATTGGTTATTGCTCATAGGCTCTCCACAATCCGCAATGCCGACAAGATATTTGTCCTCCAGGAAGGAAAAATCGCTGAAAGCGGTACGCATAACCAGCTTCTCAACTCCGGAAGCGGAGAATACGCCCGGTTGATACGGTTGCAAACCGGGGAAGAAGTAGCTGAAAGAGTGGAATAGCATTTTTCTCAGAAAAAGAGTAAATTTGTAAAAAAGTAAATCATGATCACGAAAGAAAAGATAAAAAAAACTATCGATTCCATGCCTGATAACCTGAATACTGAAGAGGTCATAGAAAGGATTATATTACTTGATAAAATCGAGCAAGGTAAAAAGGATGTGGAGCAAAAGAAACTATACACCACAGATGAAGCCAGAAAAAGACTCAATAAATGGCTATTCTTACCGTCCATCACAGTGCGATGCCTCTAACAAATTACCCAAAGTAATAACTGTTGAACTTGTTTACGCTATAAGAATAACTGGAATAAAAAAAAGACAACCTCTTTTGCAAGAGATTGTCTTTTCAAAATTTTCACTTCTTCCGGGATGTGTTAAATCGTGGGGGAAGGAGGATTCGAATCCCGATGCTTCAAAGATTTTTTTCCAGTAGTTCACATTACAGTTTATTTAAATCTGAAATCAAGTTTAAAATCATAAAGCCACGGAATTTTAGGGTTAATACCTTCTTTTGCCAAAACCTCTGAGATATTCATATACTTACTCGTATCAAGGTGTTTGTGCGGGTTATAAATGGTAACAATTATTGTATCACCTTTTACTCGCACATCTCCGTCTGTCCATGCAAGGATTTCATTGGCAAGATGCCCGGCGTTCCAGTTCCTGTATTGTGATGTCAATTTATTTCTCAACTGATAGGTTGCAGCCTGAGCCATCATCGAAAAAGCTAAACGGGCATATCGTATATTTAGATTTAGCGTAGAGGCTCTATAGAGGCCCATTTCATTTTCAAATCTGAAAAATTCTTCTACACTCCATCTTTTATCATAATGGTCACAAACCAGCGCTTTAGCATTTATACCTGAAGTAGTGATGAAAGCATTATATGTGAAATCTTCTTTTCTTTCTCCTGTTCTTTCTGCTATTAACCTGAACGCTTCCGGATAGCCCGTAAACTTAAAGGATGTTTCAGCTAAAGCAAATCCTGCCCATAAGGGTTTATATGTCAATGTTCTGATATGTCTCTGGACCCTACTTGTATTTAAAGCCGGTGTCAAAAGGTTAAGGTTTTCCTGGCGTTGAGTTTCTTTAAAGAGCGTATAAGTAAAGTGCTCTTTGTCGGCCATCAATAAAGCCTCAGACTTTATTATACTGCTAACTGAATGGAGTAATGATAGAGTGGCCTGGCTTGTTGGGACACCGGTAGATGCCATAGTGGACATAATAGGTTGTCCGGTCTGGGCACTGACGGCGAAAAACGTTTGCAACATTTTCTTAGACGGGGCTTCGGAATCTTTTCGTTTTTTGGCCATAACTCTTTTGGAACTGCTTAGCATCCGATGGGGGTCGAGAGCTATTAAGCCTCCTTGATAGTGTCCGGACAACTGCCTTTGCAACCCAAGATTAACAAGCATTTGCCGGGTCTGTTCCATGGTATGATGAT
>JAIPBX010000088.1 GCA_021738485.1 Bacteroidales bacterium
CATTCTGGTCTTCTGCAAGTCCGACGATATGCATGCCATGGTCGTCGGTAGTTTTGTAATTGTTGAAGGCTTTTTGCCGCATTTCCTGGGTGATTTGTTTTTCAGGAACCGGCTCCTCAAAGGAGAACATCGCTTTTTTGCGTTCTTCTTCCGATAGCTCCGACCATTTCGACATCTCCGTGTCTTCCTTATTTTCCAGGTTCACGTCGGGCACAATCGCAACACCCTTTTTCCATGAAAAGCCTTTTTCACTTACATCAGAAGCCCAGGCAATGGAATAACCATTCTCGAGGGCATAATCAAAGATGTCGATCATCTCTTTCATTTTCACATTCCATACTTCACCCCAGCTCCAGTTATCAGGCACTTCGATGATAAACCGGTCGTAAAACGGATGGTGGGTGTAAGAAGAAAACATCATGTAATCATCGGCATCAAGCTCCAGCACTTCATTGGAGAATGATTGTGGTGTATATGTTTTTCCTTCATACTCAAAATTTTCAGGAACCTTGCCCATATAGGCGTCCAGAATCCCTTCGTAGCCATCAAACCATGCCGTGCTTAGTTTTTTGTTTTTGTTTTTAATCACCCCATCCACATATTGATTCAGCACTTTATCAAATTCTCCGTGAATGTGTTTTTCAGTCCCATAGCTTAATCCTTCATAGACTGATTCCGGAACCAGGCCATATTTTTCGAGAACCATCGTGTTGTCATTAATGGCACCGCCGCCGGCAAAGTTCATCTTGCCATGCATACGGACATAGCGCTTTGCTTTTTCTTCATACGCATGGCGGACTACCCACATCTCTGAGAAATTAATTTCCGGTTTCCCCATACGTAATAATTCGGATTCAAGAAATGAGAGGGTCGAAAAACTCCAGCATGTTCCTGACCGGTATTGGCTCTCTACAGGAGTTGTAGGAACAACTGTTTTTTCCTGGAATTCATATCCGGTTTTTGTTTCCTCTTTTTTGTCATCCTGTGCCTGCACCCCAATTACAAAGGCAAACGAGGCCAGACCTAATACAATTTGTTTAAGATTTTTCATCTGTAATTCTATTTATTTTAATTTTTTGATGGGCGAAATGTACTAATTATTTGCGAAAAACGGAAAAAAGCGTTCATTTATGAACACAAACCGGGTAACAATAAGCTGTATGTGAAGGCAGTAAAACATGTATCTTTGAAGTTTATTTTCTGATTAAAAAAACCATTAGCTTATTCAGGTTGTCATAAGTAAAACCAATACCATGAAATATAGATACATTTATTTATTGATACTGATGCCTTTGTTATCTGCCGCTGTAATTGTTTTTTTCAACTTGTCTTCGGCCAATGAAAGGGTGCAATACGAAAACTACCTGCTTACTGAATTTAAAAAAATTCCCCGCTACGATGGCAAAGACCATAAAGACATTCCCAAGATGGACCGCCCCGATATGGCGGCGCTGCAGGACTACTACCGAACAATGGATCCCGAAACTAAGCGAGTTCCGCGTGAAAGACTGAGAGAGGGAAGGAAAGTTGCGAATCGTCTTGCTAGTATGAAAGCAGCTAATGAAAACGAAATTACATGGGAAAATGTCTCCTCCGATATGGGAGGACGCACCCGCTCACTAATGTGGGACCCGAATGACGAAGATACCAACAAAGTATGGGCCGGTTCGGTGACCGGCGGGCTGTGGTACAATGAAAATATCAATGACACGGAATCGCCATGGACACCGGTTAGCGATATGTGGGAAAACCTCAGCATCAGCAGCATTACCTACGACCCAAACGATACCGAAACTTTTTATGCCGGCACCGGAGAAATCGAAACAGCGGTAGTCACATATCGAGAATCCTCCACCAAAGGAGTGGGTATCTGGAAATCAACCGACGGCGGCGAAAACTGGGAGTTGCTTCCTTCGACTGAAGATTTTGAATATGTCCCCGACGTGGCAGTCAGAGAAGAAGGGCTGGGGGAAAGCGTCATATATGCGGCTGTGGGTTCAGGCACTTACAAAGGTGAACAACACCACAGCCAGCCTACCGACGGGCTGTATCGTTCAGCAGACGGAGGCCAAAGCTGGGAACAGGTGCTTCCGGTAATTGAAGGCGATACCGTTCCTTTTACCCCTTCAGATATTGAGATAGGACCGGAAGGGAAAATTTACCTCGGGACCATGCCCAATCTAAACGATAATGGCGGCGCCACTATTCTTATGTCGGATGATGGTACTGCCGGAAGCTGGACGATTTACGACGACATCCGGGAAGAAATCGAAAACAGTGGGTCTTACCCCTTGCCCGGCAGGGTAATTATGGCTCCCGCTCCATCGAATAAAGATGTCGTGTATGCTATCATTGCTGCCGGATATAACAGTGGCTTCGGTTATTTCTATGGCCGTTACATTCTGCGCTCCGATAATCAAGGAGAAACGTGGTATGAGATTAATAAGCCCGATGCCGGTGATTGGGCTAACCTGGCATGGCATGCACTCATCGGCGAAGTTGACCCGAACGACCCGGACCATCTGATTGTTGGCGGGCTGGATTTGCATCATACCTTCAATGCCGGCAATTCCTGGACGCATATTTCTGATTGGTCAATGATGTATAATGGCGGAGGTGATAGTTATGTTCACGCTGACCAGCACGCCATAGCATTTAAACCCGGTTCATCCGAAGAAGTTATCTTTGGAAGTGACGGAGGCGTTTTTCATACTATTGACGGAACTTCTACTTATCCTGCCTTTGAGCAAACTAACCAGGATTTTAGCTCATTACAGTTTTATACATGTGATATTTCCCCGACGGCCGGGGAAGATAAGTATATCGGTGGCCTTCAGGATAACGGCTCACTTCTTTACCAGGGCGAAGACCTGGACATTAATGATATGATTAGCGGTGGAGACGGAGCATATGCATTTTTTGACAACGATGAACCCAATATTCACATTTCTTCCATCTATTATAACCGGTACTATTTTTTTGATGAAAACAGCCAGGTTAATTATTTCAACACAAGTAGCGGAACATTCATATCCCCGGCCGATTACGACAGTCAAAACAATACGCTTTTTGCGAATGCATGTGGCTTTTTCGGCGAGGATGCGGATAAAATTCTCCGCTTATCAGGGATCCCTTATGAGCTTAATGAATCTTATTTTGATATGAATACCGGGAGTTCCGTACCTTTTACGGCCGTAGCTTCCTCGCCCTACACCGGGCCGGGAGAAAGTACGATTTTCTTCGGAAGTGAATCGGGGCGGCTTTTTAAAGCAACAGATATGCAAACCTTAAGCCCGGATGTTGAAGAGCTAACCGGTGATGCCTTCCCCGTCGGGGCGATCTCATCGGTTGCTTTAGGAGGCTCGGAGGATACCCTCCTGGTCACTTTTTCCAATTACGGAGTCCCTTCCGTGTGGCAATCCTTTGATGGGGGAGATACATGGTCCGATATAGAAGGAAATCTGCCGGATATGCCGATTCGTTGGGCCTTGTATCATCCCGATAATAACCAGCAGGCTATGTTGGCTACTGAGTTAGGGGTTTGGGAAACGAATTTGCTGCACGAAGAGGATGTTTTCTGGATGCCCTCAGTAGAGGGGATGGCTAATGTAAGGGTGGATATGTTAAGATTAAGGCAGGCAGACAACACCGTTGTGGCCGCCACACACGGCAGAGGACTTTTTACAGCCGAATACCCGGTAAATACGGTTATCACAGGCACCAACCAACAGGCTGAAACAAATCTAACAATTTATCCAAATCCCACCCAGGGGCTACTGCATATTGATTTTGAAAATAGAGAAGCAAAAAAAGCCAGAATTTCCTTAAAAAATTTAAATGGACTTATTATCTTTGCAGAGGAAATTTCTCTCCGGGATAAGGAGTTTGCGATTAATCTCAACAATCGAGGAGTGGCCAAAGGAGCGTATATTTTGACCGTTCGCTGGAGAAACAAGCAAATTACAAAGAAAATTATTCTGCAATAATGAGGGAGTAGTTCTTGAATTTAAAAGCCGTTCAATTGAACGGCTTTTTTTATGGGATGTAATTTGATATGTTAGAAAATCAGCAATAAATTTTATTGAAATCTCCTTCCTTTCCATGAAAATCCCCCCAGATTTCCCAGAAAACCGGCTATTGTTGTGTAGATGACCACAAAGAGTTGTGCCGGAAGATAATACCACAGGAGGCCTCTTTGTCGCATAAAATGAGTAATGCTCCAAAGGAAAAGAAAATCAACGAGCAGTTTTACTGCCCACATAAATATAATCACCCCGGGATTGAAGTGTGTGAACACAAGTCCGATGGTGGCAATAAGAATAGCAACGCAAAAAAGAAAAACAACTCCTGCGGCAAAGAGCGAGAAAAAGTTTTTGTAGGCTTTGGTTTTAGAGGCCCACCGTGTACGTTGGTTGATGAATTCCTTCCAGCTTGATTTGGCCGGCGTATCCACTATGGCAGCCCTATCTTTTAGAAAAGATATTGAATCCCCACCAAACTCTTCTTTTATCTTCAGCATTAAAAACACATCGTCACCCGAAGCCTGCGTTTCATTACCCTGATACCCACCCAAGCTTTCAAATGCTTTTTTTGAAAAGGCCAGATTCGCTCCATTAGCCATCAGCGGCTTTTCTTTAGTCATAGCCCCTGCTCCCGAACCTACCAGGCTCAAAAACTCCAGTGCCTGCAACTTCTGGAAGAAATTCGTCAGGGAGGTTAGCCGAACAGGCCCTGAAATCATTTTTGCTCCGCTCGTCCGGTAATATCTCACTATGGATGAAATCCAACCGGTCCCTGCTCTGCAATCAGCATCCGTGGTGATGATAAGATCCGCTGTAGAATGATGGATGCCATGGGATAAAGCTCTTTTTTTCGGGGAAGGGTTATAAGTGCTATCCTCCAGTTTTAAAAGCCTGACATCAAGACTGTGATTGTCTGCCCATTTTTCGACAGCTTCAGCTGTTCCGTCCTCAGAGGCGTCATCCACAACAATTACCTCAATCCAAGGCTCGGGATAGTTTTGGGAATCGATATCATTCAGGAGATTCACAATATTGGTTTCTTCATTCCGTGCCGGGATTATTACAGAAACTTTTATTTTGTCCGAAGAAATTTCTTCACTCTGTACAGGTGTTTCCAGTTTCTTCCATCCATGGTAAAGAAAAAAAATCAAAAACAGATAAAGTAAAGATATTAGGTATAACAATGCGGTAATCATGAATTATTTCTTTTTTTAAAAAATCGCAACTGAAATATGAAAATTGTCCCTATCAAAGCAGGTAGAGCCAGGTTAAACAACCAAACCCCTGATGAAGCAGCAAAAACTCCAAACTTTACTGCTTCAGTAAAAATACCGGTATTTTCAAAGAAAATATTGAAAACACTGATGATAACCGATCCCCTAATACCCAATTCTGCCAAAGTAATCGTAGGGATGGCTGTCATAATAAAAAACAATACCGACACGAGCATAATGCCCTCAAAAACATTTACGGGCACCTTAAAAGCCTGAAGTAATAAGATAAATTGAAAGGTGAATACCAGGTATCTTAACAAACTCAAGCCAAAAACCTTAATAAGCTTGGAGGTATTAAAGCGAGAAAAAACCGAAAAATACTGGCCGATCTTCTTCCAGCGGGAGTTTATCAGCTTTCTTAGCACCGGATCAAGTACTCTCACGTTTAAGTAAAGCAACAAGAGTAAAAACACCATTATTCCGACAAAAACAGCAATGCCTGTAAAAAGATAGTCAGAAACATAAAGATCCGTGAGCCAGAACCGATAGGCAAATATCACAAAAGAGATATACCCCACGACCAATGTGGCCATAAGCTGACTAAAACTCCCGACAATGGTGATAAATATGGCTTTCCAGGGGTTTGTTTTTTTCAGAATAAAAACCCGTCCGAGAAACTCGCCGGTGCGGTTTGGGGTGAAGATACTTACAGTAATACCTGCAAAAACCGCCTTAAAACTTCTGGTGAAAGGCACCTCTTCCTCTTTATTTAAAAGATAACGCCACTTAAATGCTTCTATACTCCAGTTTACCAGCATTAGAAGAAGTACTGCCGCAAGAGACCATAAAACCTTTGCCGACTCCGAATAATTTTCAAAAGCACGCGCGATATGATCCCCCTTTTGTTCATGAAAAAGCTGATAATAAAGAAATCCGTAAGCAGCTATTACAATGAATATCTTAATAAGTATGTTCCAGGTTTTCTTTACCTTTGTTTTAGCAACCATAAACGTATAAACTTGAGTGCAAAAGAGCGAATCATATTAGGCATTGACCCCGGGACCAGTGTAATGGGTTACGGCATAATCCGCATCAACGGCCGCAACCTCGAACTCATCACTCTCGGAGTATTAAAGCTCGCAAAAATCAACGATCACGCTGTAAAATTAAGAAGAATATTTGAGCGCACACGGTCTTTGATAGAGCAATATCATCCCGATGAATTGGTTTTGGAAGCTCCCTTCTACGGCAAAAATATCCAGTCGATGCTTAAGTTAGGGCGTGCGCAGGGTGTGGCTATGGCCGCCGGGCTAACACGTGACATACCCATCTTCGAGTATTCCCCGCGTAAAATTAAGCAATCCATCACCGGCAATGGTAACGCTTCAAAGCACCAGGTATCAGGAATGGTACAAAAACTCTTGAATTATACCGAAGACCCTCAATACCTTGACGCCACCGATGGACTGGCTACTGCTTTATGCCACTATCTCCAGCGGAATTCCCGGCAATCAAATGAGAAGTCTTATAGCGGCTGGAAAAGCTTTATTTCAGACAATCCCGATAGGGTGAAGTAGGAAAGATTGCATGGTTGAATGATTGAATGGTTGTATGGATGAATGAATGTTTGCATGAATTTAATTTGTCCACTATGCTATAAAGTATAAACAAATAACTTACGCACCTAAACACAAACAAACCTACAAACTTAGCAACCCCGAAACTTAAAAAACCTCCTACTCCTCCCAGGGGTCTTTATAAAGATTGGTGTCGGCATAAATGTCGATGTTCTGATACTGCAGCGTCTCCTTAATCATCTCGGCTTTTGCTCCAGCTTTCATGTTTCCCGGTTCAATTCGCAACACCTGGTTGTAATCGTTCAGAGCCTTCCCAAAATCCTGTAACTTTTCATACAATTTTGCGCGTTGAGAAAGCAGGTCTGTATCGGACGGCTGTTGTTCCAGTTTTTGTGTTATTTCTTTAATCTGTTTTTTGATTTCTTTCGATTGATCCATTTCGCCTAATCATTTTCGTGACAAAACTAAAGTGTTCGTGAATAGAAACGATGATTAGGATATTCTGTTTGTTTCAGAAGCCCCTTTTTTTTCAAAGGTAAAATTTCAATAGCTATTTTGCCGATTGGGAAACTCCAAATAAAAAAAATCTGAACCTTTTCTTTCATTTTTTCTTGTTAATCTGTTATCTTTATCTTTGTTAGAAATCCGAATAAATATTTATGAAGCAATATATACTTTTACTCATCAGTTTAACACTTGTTATCCTCATCTCTTGTCAATCAGGACAAAAACAAGAACAAACCCAATCAACCCCAGAATCTGAAGAAGCAGTTAAAATGGAGCCCCGGGTTGATATAGATCTACCGGAGATTCGCGAGCGCGATACGCTGAGAGCCATTATGACTTATAGCTCTACCAGTTATTTCTTATACCGCGGACAGCCTATGGGTTATGAATATGAGCTCCTAAAAAGACTTGTCGACCATCTTGATTTAAACCTGGAGGTTGTTATTGCCGAGGACATGGATAATATGTTTAAAATGTTAAATGCCGGCAAGGGTGATATTATTGCTCATGGTATGACGATTACGCAGGAACGAAAGGAGAAAATAAACTTCACCCATCACCATACAGTTACTCATCAGGCCTTGGTTCAGCGTAAACCCGACAATTGGCGGCAGATGAAGCTCCATAATATTGAGAAGCAGCTTATCAGCGATCCGATAGAACTGATTGGAAAAACCGTGCATGTCAGGGAAAACTCTTCCTATTATCAACGATTACAAAACCTTGAGGAAGAAATAGGAGGTGAAATTGATATACAAACCGTTTCGGGGGAGCTTACCACTGAAGACCTTATTCGTAAGGTTGTCAATAAGGAAATCGACTATACCGTTGCTGACTACAATATCGCTTCTATTAATAAAACCTATAATCCCATACTGGATATTGACGTTCCCGTAAGTTTTTCTCAAAAAACGGCCTGGGCATTAAGAAAAAATTCCCAGGAACTTCTAAAAGAAATCAATAGCTGGATAAGTGCGATGAAGCAAAAAACGGATTATTACGTCATCTACAACAAATATTTTAAAAACAAAAAAGCTTATTCACGAAGAATTAAAAGTGACCTATACTCCATGGAGTCCGGGAAAATTTCCCAATATGATCCATTTATCAAAAAACATGCTAAGAAACTAGGCTGGGATTGGCGAATAGTAAGTTCTTTGATATACCAGGAATCCGGCTTTGACCCGAATGCTGAATCGTGGGTGGGAGCCCAGGGACTTATGCAAATGATGCCGCGAACAGCAAAAGAACTGGGGTATTCAAGTGTTTCCGACCCGAAAATAAGTATTGAAGCCGGTGTAAAGTATTTAAATAAATTAGAAAACAATTACTGGCAAAAGATACCTGACAAAAGAGAAAGACAGAAATTTGTTATGGCTTCCTATAACGTCGGAGCGGGTCATGTGGCTGATGCCAGGCGTCTGACAAAAAAATACGGCGGGGACCCCAATATATGGCATGGGGAAGTAGATGAATACCTGCTCAAATTGGCAAATAAAAAATACTACACCGATGATGTTGTAAAGTATGGATATTGTAGGGGATCAGAGCCATACGAATATGTAAAGGAGATATTCGAAAGGTATGAACATTATAAAAAATTTACGGAAGGATGAAGAATTAGCTTTCATTTTATAGGAAAAGCAGGCATGTCAACTCTATTTTCGTTTTCCGTTGTTCAGGATTTCGTTTTGAAGCCGGATAGATTCCTTATGGATTATTTTAAGCAGACTATGCAGGAAGTCTTTTTCCAGCCCTTTCTCCCTGCCAAACTGCAGGCGGTGAGATACAATCTCATTCCATCTTTTCAGCTGGAAAATTGTAATGCTGTTATCTTTTTTGTATTCCCCTATTTCATTTACCAGGTGCATTCTTTTGGCAAGGATATCCAGCATTTCCGTGTCCAGCTTATCGATTTCCGAACGAAGCGATTGCAGCTTGTTTTGAAAGTCCTGGCTGCCGGTTTCTTTTCTGGGGTTTAAAGAGTCCAGCAATTGTTTTAAAATATCAGGAGTAATTTGTTGTTCAATATCGGTGAGGGCATCCGCAGGGTTGCAGTGACTTTCAATCATGAGGCCATCCATGGCCAGATCGAGGGCTTTTTGCGATACATCCCGGATGTATTCCCTATTGCCGCTGATGTGACTGGGGTCGCAGATGAGCGGGAGCTCGGGATACTGCCTTTTCAACTCAATAGGAATTTCCCACATGGGGGCATTGCGAAAGGGCGACCTTTCGAAAAGGTAAAAGCCCCGGTGAACGGCAGCTAATTGATGAATGCCTGCCTTATTGATGCGCTCCAGTGCCCCTATCCAAAGGCTCAAATCCGGGGTTACCGGGTTTTTAACCAGGACGGGAATATCCACCCCCTTCAGGGCATCGGCCAATTCCTGCACCGAAAATGGGTTGACGACCGTTCTGGCCCCAATCCACAACATGTCGATGTTGTGATTCAGTGCCTTTTCCACATGATCGGGCTGGGCTACTTCTGTGACAACGCTGAGGCCTGTGGCATGTTTTACCTGGTTGAGCCACTGCAGACCTTTTTCTCCTACGCCTTCAAAATCGCCCGGTCTTGTCCTGGGTTTCCACACCCCGGCACGAAAAACAGACACCTGGGGGATAGCGGCAACCGCCTGCGCTGCATCCATCACCTGTTTCTCCGATTCAGCACTGCAGGGGCCTGCTATGACCATGGGCATATTCCCGGACTTTTCCACCGGAAATGTTCCTATTTGTAAAAGTCTTTCATCCATTTTCTTGATGCAAAGGTATTAACTTATCCGCGTCGTTCTATTATTAACAAAATGGAATTGCGGAAAGTTTTTATAGAGATGAGATATTAAAGGATTATTTGAATTTTGTGGTAATTATTTAGGTGTTTAAATTGTTTTTCAAAAAATGGCTCAAAAACTAACCCTAAACTCCGGCTATTTTATATACCCCCTTTCATCAGAAAGTCATAGCATTTATTGAAAAGGAGATTTCAGAGAGCTGTTAATAATTACTATTTTTGCAACTCAATTGGCAATTAAACCATTCACAAGATGAATCGAACAAAGATTAAAGAAGTAGTAAAAGAAGGGGATAAGTTCCTGGGAAAAGAGTTAAATGTTAAAGGATGGGTCCGTACACGAAGGTCAAGCAAGAATGTTTCCTTTATTAATCTGAATGATGGATCGATAATTTACAACCTGCAGATTGTCGCGGATAATCAGAATTTTGACGCGGAGATGCTCCAGAAAATCAACACGGGGGCTTCGCTTTCAGTGAATGGTACACTCGTTGAATCGAAAGGCAGCGGACAAAATTATGAGCTGGAGGCCAAAGAAATTGAACTTATGGGGGAGGCCGATCCGGAAAAATATCCGCTCCAGCCCAAAAAGCATTCTTTGGAATTTCTGAGGGAGATAGCGCACCTGCGGTTCCGCACCAACACCTTTGGAGCAATTAATCGCATCCGGCATAACATGATTTTTGCAGTCCACCAATTTTTTCACAATAAAGGCTTTTTCAATATCCATACCCCTATTATTACAGGTTCAGATGCTGAAGGAGCCGGGGAGATGTTTCAGGTGACGACCCTGAATTTGAAGAATCCTCCGAAGGATGAAAACGGAGAGATAGATTTTAGCGAAGACTTTTTCGGAAAACCCACCAATCTTACGGTATCAGGTCAGCTGGAAGCGGAACTTGCTGCCCTTGCTTTATCGGAGGTATATACTTTCGGCCCCACATTCCGCGCCGAAAATTCCAATACGAAAAGGCATCTGGCCGAATTCTGGATGATAGAGCCTGAGATGGCTTTTTATGACATCAACGACAACATGGATTTGGCCGAAGAGATGCTTAAGTATATTGTGAAGTTTGCCCTCGATAACTGTCGCGATGACCTGGAATTCCTCAGCAAACAACGCCAGGAAGAAGACAAGCAGAAGCCTGCCAATGAGCGCGAGCCCATGGAGCTCTTAGAGAAGCTGAATTTTGTGCTGGAAGATAAGTTTGAACGAATAACCTATAGCGAGGCTTTTGAAATACTGAAGAATTCCAAACCCAATAAGAAGCGAAAGTTCGCTTTTCCTATGGATGAATGGGGAGCGGATTTGCAATCGGAGCATGAGCGCTTTCTCGTTGAAAAGCATTTTAAGAAGCCGGTGATGGTTACGGATTATCCCAAAGATATCAAGGCCTTTTATATGAAACAGAATGACGACGGAAAAACGGTTCGTGGGCTGGATGTGCTTTTCCCATCTATCGGAGAAATTATAGGAGGTTCGCAACGGGAGGAAGACTTCGATAAGCTTTATTCCCGCGTAAAAGAATTGCAGATACCTGAAAACGATTTGTGGTGGTTCCTCGACACACGACGCTTCGGGTCGGTAGTACATTCAGGATACGGGCTGGGCTTTGAACGTATGATGCTCTTTATTACTGGAATGAGTAATATAAGAGACGTTATACCTTTCCCTAGGACACCACAAAATGCAGAGTTTTAAAATTTAGAAAAAGAATATTATTTGTTAAATTTGTAGGAAATATCACATTCATCCGGATTATTTGATAATGCACTTATGTTAAACCAAAGGCTTCAGCAAAAGCTATTACAGAAACTTTCCCCGCAGCAGATTCTACTGATGAAATTGCTGCAGATACCTTCTGTGGCTCTTGAGCAGAGAATTAAGCAGGAAGTGGAGGAGAATCCGGCGCTGGAAGACGGAGATAACACTGAAGAGATAGAATCGGAGGAGCTTACTCCCGAAGATAAAGAAGCGGAAGAGCAGGACAGTGAGGAGTTTGACATCTCGGATTACCTGGAGGATGAGGAGATACCTGCCTACAGGTTGAAGACCCAGAATACCGGCCCCGATGATGAAGAAAAAAGTGTTCCCTATGCTTCGGGCACTACTTTCCACGAGATGCTTCAGTCTCAGTTAGGGCTTTTGAGCCTGGATGATCACCGCATGCAGCTGGCTGAAAATATTATAGGTAATATTGATGAATCAGGCTATTTGCACCGCAGTCTTGATGCTATGGTCGATGATCTGGCTTTTAGCCAGAATATTACCACCAATAAAAAGGAACTGGAAGAGGTGCTAGAGATTATCCAGGAATTTGATCCTCCGGGAGTGGGTGCGCGCGATTTAAGGGAATGTTTGCTTTTGCAACTGGAGCGCAAAGACGATCCGGATGAAAATGTGGAGTTAGCCAAACAAATTCTTCGCCATCATTTTAAAGAGTTTACCAAAAAGCATTATCAAAAAATTCTTAAGAAAGCCGGAATCACCGAAGAACAACTGAAAGCCGCCAAAGATGAAATTCTTAAACTGAATCCCAAACCCGGCAATGCGCTTACCGACACCACCCGGTCAAATCACTATGTTATCCCGGATTTTATCATTACCAATGATGACGGAGAATTAAAGCTGCATCTCAATAGCCGGAATGCCCCGGAGCTGAACCTTAACCGCACATACCTTGATATGCTGGAGGCATACAATGAAAATAAGAAGAACCAAAGCCGCCAGCAAAAAGAGGCGATGATGTTTATCAAGCAAAAGATTGACTCAGCCAAATGGTTTATTGACGCCATAAAGCAGCGGCAGCACACCTTGTACATCACCATGAAAGCTATCATGGATTATCAGTACGAATATTTTCAAACCGGCGATGAAAAGAAACTGCGCCCCATGATTCTGAAAAATATTGCCGAAATGGTGGACCTGGATATTTCGACGGTTTCCCGCGTAGCTAACAGCAAATACGTTCAGACTCCTTTCGGTACCTTTCTGCTGAAAAGCTTCTTTTCCGAATCTATGCAAAAAGAATCGGGGGAAACAGTCTCGACCCGTGAGATAAAGAAAATTTTAAAAGATACCATAGAGTCCGAGGATAAGACCAAACCCTATACTGATGAATATCTTGCCCGCCTTTTAAAGGAGAAAGGTTACAACATCGCCCGCCGGACAGTGGCTAAATACCGGGAACAGCTTAACATATCGGTAGCCCGTTTAAGGAAAGAACTTTAAGCAGATTTTATCCATGGAAAAGAAAATTGCCGTCATTATCTCAATCGTTTTGCATCCCCTCCTTGTTCCGACCTATTTGCTTTTAATAGTTTTGAATGCTGATATTCACTATTCTATGATGATTCCTTTCAAGGGGAAATTACTTATGTTGGCCCTGGTGTTTCTTACCACCGTGGTTTTACCCTCTTTTTTGATAATGATCTATTATCGGATGGGGTG
>JAIPBX010000089.1 GCA_021738485.1 Bacteroidales bacterium
AAAATAATTTGGTTAAGAACAGGAAATCTAACTACAACAGAGATTGTCAAATTATTTACTAATAAAAAGGATGCAATCCAAACATTTTTGGTAAGTGAAGAATATAAAGAGTTCTCATGTTTAGAATTGGATAAATAAACAGCACTTGCCCGACCTCAGTTCAAAATCCCAAATAAGCACCAAAACCCAATTTTCAAAAAAAGAGAAGAATACGTTTGGGTATTGAAAATTGGAATTTCCTTGAGATTTGGGATTTTAGCATCTAAAGGTTGATTGGATAGAGTCTTTAGTGAAAATGAGGAAGTCTTGGATCAACAGGTATGGCTATCAAGCAGGCGCTTTAGCGCCGAAAATATTTATAGCATCAAATGTCGCCCGGCCAAAATCAAGGTGCGGAGCACCGGTAACATTGGAAAGCTATCATATGATCGCGGCGCTGCCGCTATGGAGATGTTTGGCGCATAGACTTGGCTATAAATTTTATCGCGGCTAAAGCCGCTAGTTCTTCATCGGAATAATAGAGCGAAGCCAAACTCCCCTTCTCCCGCGGGGAGAAGGGGCCAGGGGATGAGGGAGAAGGCTTGCAATCACTCCCACTTTCCGATAAACACCAAAAAAGGCATCCCCCTCACTCCACTTTCAGCGTTCTTAACCTATTGATCGCTGCGGCAAGTTCTATTCTCCGGAAGCGGGCCATATCTCCGCTCTTCCTGTTGCTCAGGATATCGAGCGAATTATCGTTGACATCCTGCATCACCGTATCCAGGATTTCCTGCATGGTTTGGCCGCTCATATATTTTTTGGCATAGAGGATCGCTTCAATGACTGCATTTAGCTGGCTGCTGTCCACAATTTGCTCAACGGCTGAAAGGTCTACATTTTCGGTGCCTAACTGAAGCGCATTAACGCCATGGACTTTCAGCTTGAGTTTCTTACCTTTTCGTGCGTCTATAGATTGACCTACAGGGCGTCGCGCATTGATATTCCCGAAAGTCTCCCCTCCTTCTTTCCGGCGTATTTCGGAGTCTTCTTCGGCGATTTTCCAGGCTTTTTTCGTTAAATCCAGCGGTTCATATTCGACCATACAAATCACTTTGTCGGCTATTCCGAAATAACTACCGGAACCGCCGACTACCAGGATTGTCGAAACGTCATAATCCTCATAAAGCTGCCGCACCTTATCGATATAGGGAGTAATGGGCTCCCGCTCTTTGGGTACTAGCTGCTGCATGCGCCGGTCGCGGATCATAAAATTGGTGGCGGAGGTGTCTTCATCAATAAGCAGACAACTTGCCCCGGCTTCCAGTGCTTCAACCGTGTTGGCAGCCTGCGAGGTACTCCCGCTGGCATTGTCGGATGAAAATCGCGTGGTATCGTTGTTTTGAGGAAGCTCACTGATAAAAGAGGAGATGTCTACTTTCTCGATATACCGGCCGTCTTCGGCCCTGATTTTAACGGCATTGTAGTTCGTTACCACAAATTCACGCCCGTCATGAGGAATATGGTTATAAACACCTCTCTCGATAGCATTCAGCAGGGTGGACTTTCCGTGGTACCCCCCGCCTACGATAAGGGATATGCCTTTTGAAACCCCCATTCCTGAGACCTCGCGGTGCGGCAAAGAAAAATTGTAACGCATACTCTCAGGCGCTTCAAAAGGAAATGCATCTTTTAAAGGGCGCTGGTCCACGCCGCTGGCCCGCGGCAATACAGCCTGGTCGGCAACAAAAGCTATCAAACCGGCATCATCGAGTTTCGTGCGTAGCTCATCCGCATCCTCGCAGGTAAACAAATGTTCGGTCAGCTTATCTTCATTAAGACTTTCAAAAAACAAGCCTTCCTGCACAATCAGCGTCAGCTCCTTTTCTATCATCTCGCGGGCATGGTGGCCGGCCACCTTTCTTCCGAAAGCAGGCAACCCAACCATAAAGCGGGCTTCAACAAAGTCCTCCCCTATCAAAACGGAGGTGCGCTCCAGGATTTCCTGTCCCGGCCGATCGATAGCGATGTTGCCACTCTTCCCTGTTCCCCGGTTTCCTTTTACATATTTCCGCGTAGAGCGGTGAAAAGCCCGGGTAAGAAAATCACGTAAGGCCACTTCCCGGCTTTTATTCTCGAAAGTCCACAGCGGGAACGTGTTTTCAACCCTCACCCGAAAACGGCTGGGGGCAGCAAATGGGTCGCCTTGCACATAATCGACAAAGAGATCATAATCCTCTCCGCGATAAGCTCCCTGGATGTCTTTGTAAGCTTTGTATCCCTTTTTGTCTATTCGATGGAGTGTGTTGAATAATTCTTCAAATGTTTGCATAGTTATTGCAAAATAAAAGTAACTATTTTACCTGAACAAGTCCATCTTCAATAAGCTGGGCGGCTTGTTCTTTAATCGTCTCCCGCGGATTTTTAAAAGTAATGCCCAGTTGCTTTTGAGCCTTTGTATTGTCAAAATATATCGGAATCCCAATGTTTTTACGGACATAGCTCCACGAAAATCCCATAAATGGACCGAAAAGATATAAAAGCGCTTTGGGTAATGTCTTTTTCGGAAAGGCATATTGATCATCATACTGCTCTTGAAGCGTCCGGGTAATATCCATAGCTGACATCGATTCTGCCACAAGAATGTGGCGTCCGTTAGCATCCAGTTTTGTAGCTGCCTGTACATGCGCTTTTGCAACATCCCTCACATCCACTATTCCAAAATACAGATTGGGGATACCTTGCTTAAATCTACCGTTAAGAAGGGAATAGATAAAATTAATACTGGTAGAGTCGGTGCGTTTTGTGAGAGAAGGGCCAAGCACAAAGCCGGGGTTAATTACAGCCAGCTCCCAACGTTTTTGGTTTTCGTGAAATCGCCATGCCTCTTTTTCAGCCGCCGTTTTCGAATAGTTGTAGGCTTGATGCTTTTCACTGCTCGTTTGATTCCAATGCTCCTCTGTAAAAATATTCCCGGCGGTATGGATGATCTCTGAGTTATCACCATATACTGCAGCAACCGAAGAGGTAACCACTACTTTTTTGACTTTTTCTTCTTTTTCCACCGCCTGCATAACATTGCGCGTACCTTTCACAGCAGGTTCTATGAGTTGCTTACGGGCATCCTTTATACCTGATATAAAAAATGGTGAGGCCGTATGGATAACGGCATCACATTCCTTAACAGCTTCCTCAAAGGAACCCTCCTGCAAGAGGTCTGCTTCAAAAAAAGTTAAAACGCCTTTGGCTCCAGCGGCATGGTTAGTAAGATGTTCGGTTTTACTTTTGTTGTTGATTTCGCGGACTGTGGTATTCACATCATGTCCGTCTTCAAGAAGATATTTGATAACCCAGGAGGCAATAAACCCCGTTCCACCGGTCACTAAAATTTTCATGAGTGTTGTTTTTTTATGTTCGCTTTCCTTATAAACAGTCCATCAGACAGGTAGTTCAAAATTACCGGATAATAGTAGCCGAATAATCGGTTAAAAGGATGTTAATAAGTTTCCCAATGGGGAATTATTTGAACTTTGGTTGGGTATTGAGGTTATTTCTTTGTCATGAAATATTTATTGATATCCATAGCAATCTTTTGTATGGCTTTCACCGTGCAAAGCCAGTCGCCCCACTTTATCTTATCGGAATTTTTCGTCTACCAGGAAGATAATGTGGTGAGACTGCAATGGACTATCAAAGAAGGAAATACGTGTAATGGAATTGATATAGAGCGGGGCGGAGAGCAGAAAAGCTTCGAAAAGATAGGTCATATCAGTGGCGTTTGCGGTGCTCCCGATCAGAGTGTTACATACCGGTATGTGGATAGTTTACCTATGAAAAACCGGGTGAATTATTACCGTCTGGAGCTGGGAACACAAGGTTACTCTTCCCCCGTAAAGGTGGAAACCCGGTTTTACAGTAATGGAGAATACGTCGTGAAAGGAAACCCTGCCAGATCAAATATGACTATACTTTTTAAAAATGAAAACAGTGTTAAATATACTTTCCGGATTTTTGATACCCAGGGGAACCTGGTCAGAGAATTTACCACACGAAACGACCGCCTGGACATTCCGGTGAGTGAACTCTCGACGGGGGTATATATATTTCAGACTGTTTCGACCCGTGGTTCCGGATTCACAGGAAAATTTGCAGTTTTGTAAGAAATTAATCGGTCATGAAAAAAATTGGATTGCTCTCCGATACGCATGGTTTTTTGCATCCCGGCATTCAAGAATTTTTTGAAAAGGTTGATGAAATCTGGCATGCCGGAGACATTGGTGATATGGAGATTATAAAGAATCTCGAAACTATTGCCCCCGTAAAAGCAGTATTTGGCAATATTGATCATACCGAAATACGGCAGAGGTTCCCTGAAGACAATATTTTTTGGGTAGAAGGCGCTAAAATATATATGAGACACATAGGTGGCTACCCGGGTAGATATCAGTCCCAAGCCAAAAACATCATAAACTCCGAAAAGCCCCATTTATTTATATCCGGTCACTCGCATATTTTGAAGGTAATGAACGACAAAAAACGCGGAATACTTCATATGAATCCCGGGGCAGCAGGAAAATCAGGATTTCATAAAAAAATTACCGCCCTGCGATTTGAAATAAATCACGGGCGGTTCGAAAACCTGGAAGTTTTTGAAGCTTCCCGAAAAGGCCATTAATTATCGTAACCGGTCCACCGAACGAACCCTTTTTTCATCTTTTCGTATGAATCGATTGGCTAAAATGAGAAATACCAGGGATATCAACGGCAAATAAATACCTATATCATCATAATGGGCCATAGTACCTGTTACCTTCTCGATTTGATCGATATAGAAAAAAAGGATTCCTACCACCATGATGATATTGAGAAATATACCTGTTTGAGTCATTTTCATCTGCAAGGGCCGGTTTTTATACAGGAATATGGTGGCTATGGATATAACCGCTACTGCCGCTACCAAAAGAATAAGAGGAAGATTAAACCATAAAGAAAAAGGATCGGGGCCCACTTCATTGGAGACCTCAAAAACTGTAAAAACCATATATTTGGTATTAGCTTCGGCACTTACAGCATCCGTAAAAACCGCGATAGGAAAAAAAGCCATCAATATAATGGCGACCCCTGATAAAAATAAAAAAATCGTTTGAACTCGTTGTATCATACCTTTGTTTTTGGTTTCAAGAAGCAAATATAAAACAGTTCAGCATTTTTTTTAATAATTGATGAATTTTGGAATGAGATATTTTTTAATTTTGTATTGTTGATTTAAATATTTTATATATTTGCAGCTAAGAAAAAGCCCTGTTATTCTACCTGATTGTATCAAAATAAATCAGAAATAAAAAGGGATAGAGGAAAATTGGAGTAGTTAATTTTTCAGGAATTTTTATCATAGCAAATAATGAAATAACTTACCTCAAGTTTTATAATTCATAAACAACTATTTATGTACGATATCATAGAATTAAATAGCAAACTGGTTTCAGAGCTCAAGGAAATTGCAAAAGAGCTTAATATTACCAAGGTCGAGGGTTTAAAAAAACAGGATCTGATATACAAGATTCTGGATTACCAGGCATTAAATCCGGCGGATGAAACTGCGAAGAAAAAGGAGACCAACAAGAAAAAACCTGGTCGACCCAAAAAAGAGAAATCCGATGCTGATTCGGAAAACACCGAAGCAGACGAAAGCACTCAGGAAAGTACAGAGGAGGAATCAAAAGACTCTTCTAAAGAATCCAAAGAGAAAAAATCCAGACGACGCCGTCGCGTCACTAAAGTAACTCCTGAGTCAGAAAAAACCGGGGAAAGTGAAGTGTCTCAAAAGGAAGAGGCCACTACACACTCCAATAGCGATAAATCGCAAGAACGTACCGCTAAACCCCAGGAAGCTGCTAAAGGTTCTTCCTCAGAAGAGAAAATGACGGATGATATAGAAAAACGTCAGTCGGATCAAGCCAGGGAACCACAGCGTGAAAGATATGCTCACAAGAGAGAGAAAGATAAGGAAGAAGAATATTTTCCTTTTGAATCGGAAGGGATTGTATCAAGTGAAGGTGTATTGGAAATCATGCCGGATGGGTATGGATTCCTCCGATCAAGTGATTATAATTACATGAATTCACCGGATGACATCTATGTTTCTCAGTCCCAGATAAAACTGTTTGGTCTGAAAACCGGGGATACTGTAAGAGGAAGCATTCGGCCGCCCAAAGACGGTGAGAAATTCTTTCCGCTAATAAAGGTAGAAAAAATCAATGGAAAAGATCCCGAAACTATTCGCGATCGCATTCCTTTTGATTACCTTACTCCACTTTTCCCGAAAGAGAAGTTTAATATCACCGCTCATAAGGATAAAGACAATCTCTCGGTACGTATTATCGACCTGTTTTCCCCATTAGGTAAAGGTCAGCGAGGTTTGATTGTGGCCCAGCCTAAAACGGGTAAAACCGTTCTTTTGAAAGAAATAGCCAACGCAATAGCGGCCAATCACCCGGAAACCTATCTCATCGTATTACTCATCGATGAGCGTCCGGAAGAAGTGACCGATATGGCCCGTAACGTGAAAGCGGAAGTAATCTCTTCCACATTTGATGAGCCGGCCGAGCGTCATGTGCGTATATCCAACATTGTACTCGAAAAATCCAAGCGAATGGTTGAAAGCGGGCATGATGTGGTTATCCTGCTGGATTCTATCACCCGCCTGGCCAGAGCTCACAACACCGTTTCGCCATCTTCCGGCAAAGTATTATCCGGTGGTGTGGAAGCCAATGCCCTGCAGAAACCCAAGCGTTTCTTCGGTGCTGCCCGGCAGATTGAAAACGGCGGATCCCTTACTATTCTTTCCACTGCCCTTATCGATACCGGTTCGAAGATGGATGAGGTCATCTTTGAGGAATTCAAGGGAACCGGTAACATGGAGTTGCAGCTCGACAGAAGATTGGCCAACAAGCGTATCTGGCCCGCAGTGGATGTTGTATCATCAGGAACACGCCGCGAAGAATTGCTGCTTAGCAAAGAATTCCTTCAGCGAGTATGGATTCTCAGAAACCACCTCGCCGATATGACGGTACTGGAGGTTATGGAATTCCTGAAGGATAAAATGGATATGACCAGAGATAATGCAGAATTCCTGGCTTCAATGAATGGCTAGGAAATCCTCTTGTATTTTAGTTCGACATTGAATGAAACCATCTCCTTTTGGAGATGGTTTTTTTGTGGTTACAATTTTAATTATAGCCGAATCCATTAGTCTAATGACAGCAATTCATCCAACACATTTATTCCTCCCAAATTTCCGGAACTCATAATTAAAACGGCTGCATTGTGATAATCCGGTTGTTTTAAAAATCGTCTCAATGCATCGCTATCCGTAAAAACCTGAAGGTCTGACCTGTCGAATGCTTTTTTTACTTCGTAGTTTCCGAGGGCAGGAAGTCGTTTTAACTCCAGGGTGTGGGGATTGAAAAAAACAGCTGCTATGTCAGCTTCATCCATAGTCCCTTGGTATTGCGGAAGAAATGATTTGTTAAGACTGCTGTAAGTATGCAACTCAAAAACAGCAACCAGTTTTCTGCTGGGATATTGTTCCCGGACACTCTGCAAGGTAGCTTTTACTTTAGAAGGGGCATGGGCAAAATCCCGGTAAAGAACAAAATCTTCGCTTTCGTGGACTTTTTCCAGCCGATGAGAAGCTCCTCCAAAAGTTGATATGGAATGATAAAAATCGCTATCGTTAATACCCAAATCATCGCAAACCAATCTTGCAGCCTCCATATTCAGCAGGTTATGGCGCCCGAATATTTTTAACGGGTAATTACCTGAGGAAGTTTCAAGATAGGTCACACCATCTTCAATAAAATGCGGCGGCAGAGAGTAGCTTTCTATCTGTGCCGGACCAGGAGTGTTTTCTACCAGGTGAGGAAGATGTTCATCTTCCCGGCAATAAAACAAAGAGCCGCCGGAATCGATCTGTCGGATAAACAAGCGGAACTGTTCGAGATAATTCTCAAAAGTAGGGAAAACATTCATATGATCCCATGCAATTCCTGTGATAACAGCAGTATGAGGCTTGTAGACATGAAACTTGGGACGCGCATCAAGCGGCGAGGTTAAGTATTCATCGCCCTCAAGAATCATAATGTCAGCTTCGGAGGAAAGGGACACCATCGTTTCAAAACCCTCAAGCTGCGCCCCCACCATAAAATCGCACGGTTTATCCAGGGCATGCAATACATGCAGAATCATCGCCGTGTTTGTCGTCTTTCCATGACTTCCGCCGATGACTATCCGTTTTTTGTTTTTGGCATGTTCATAAAGATACTCCGGGAAAGAAAAAACAGGGAGGTTTTTTTGCCGAGCTGCCCGGAGTTCCGGGTTGTCTTTTTTTGCATGCATGCCAACCAATACGGCATCGAGGTTGTTATGAATGCGCTCGGGGCGCCATCCTTCTTCCGGGGGTAGCAGATTATACCTGGACAGCCGGCTGCGCGACGGTTCAAATATTTCATCATCCGAGCCGGTGATTTCATATCCCTTTTTGTGCAAAGCTATGGCCAGGTTGTGCATAGCACTTCCGCCAATAGCGATGAAATGGATTCGTTGCATCGTTGTTATTTTATATAATCACAAAAATAAGAATACGCTTCATTTCCGGGGCTATAGCACGAAATATTTAAACATATTTTTCAGGCCATACCAGCGGGATGCTTGTCCCCTATATTAACTATAAAAACCGGGTTTTGGTATTTGTAACCGATTTAATTCCATTAACCGGCAACCTCCCGGTGGTTTATCTTGCCAGCGTGGATATACAGCCACTGATAGCTATGGAAGAGAAAGAGAAGTTCCTGGAGGAAGCTGTAAAAAATGGATATGTACTGGTTTTCGAGCATGATTACTACACCGAATGTGCCACATTAAAAAGAACAAACAAGGGGTATGCCTTGAATGAAACTTTTGCTTTGCAAGAGTTAGACGGATAAAAAGATACAAGTTATAAAAAATCTAAAAATTAACATGAACTCCGGACATTTTGCCTTTATCATTTTATGTATGTGGATTGATGCCGGAAACAAAATCAAGTTAGCATGATAGGTGCTTTAGCAGGTGATATTATTGGTTCGGTATATGAAGCGCATCCCATAAAGACGAAAAATTTTCCGCTTTTCAAACGGCGTTCACACTTTACCGACGATTCGGTGCTGACCATAGCCATAGGAAAAGCCATTATCGATAAAGGTTCCTACCTGGCCTACGTCAAAAAAATCGGGCGAAGCTATCCCCATTGCGGGTATGGGGGTTCTTTCATTCGTTGGCTTCTCTCGGAAAGCACCCAGCCTTATCACAGTTTTGGTAACGGCGCCGCTATGCGGGTTTCGCCGGTGGGTTTTGCTTTTGAGAGTGAAGAGGAAGTGTTGCAGCAAGCCCAAGAAACCGCCGAAATAACCCACAATCATCCCGAAGGCATTAAAGGAGCGCAGGCCGTGGTATTAGCCGTATACCTTGCCCGCACCGGCAAAAGTAAGGAGGAAATACGCAGCACTCTAGCCGCAGAGTTTGAGTATGATCTTGACCGGACTGTCGAATCCATCCGCCCCACCTACCATTTTGATATCACCTGCCAGGGTTCTGTACCGGAAGCGATTATTGCTTTTTTAGATCCGGATTCGTACGAAGATGCTGTGAGAAATGCGGTTTCATTGGGTGGCGACAGCGATACGCTGGCCTGCATGACCGGAGGGATTGCCGAAGCTTTTTACAGGGAAATCCCGAAAAATATAATCAAAGAAGTTAAGAGTCGCCTAACGGAAGATCTGTGGGCTTCAACTAAGGATTTTTATAAGAGTTTTGGAATCAAGGAGTTAAAAAACCTGGTGTTAGAATAGAAAAGAAGCTAAAAATCGCTGAAAAGTTCCTGGATGATGAGGCTAAAGATATCTACATCAAAAATTTAACAGGTCACAACCACAGCCTTTCTTTTTGATTGGAAAATGGTTAATTTTGAAACTGAAAAGAGAAAAATAAACAGGGAAATATTCATGAAAACAAATGCAGAAATATTAAACAACTACCTTGGATTATTGAAGAATCTCAGCCAAGAGACCAAACTGGAATTAATAGAAAAACTGGCACAGTCTATCAAAACCGGGAAAAAAGAAAAAGAATCCCGTTTTGAGAAATCTTTTGGGTCGTGGAACAGTGATAAAAATCCTGATCAGATAATTAATGAAATCAAAGGTTCAAGGACATTTAACCGTGAAATTGAGTCATTTTGAAAAGTTACCTTCTAGATACAAATATTACCAATTTTCAACTCATTAGACAAATATGCCGATGAGAAATCCCGATTAAGAAAATCAGGTCTCACAATTGATGAGTTTGATTTGTTGATCGGGTGTTCTGCTGTGGTGAACAGTTTAATCATGGTTACCAACAATGAATCACATCTTGGAAGAATAGCAGGTATTACAATAGAAAACTGGATAAAATAACTTATAGCGTAATTATTTAGTTGAATACAACCTTATTCAAAACATGGGCTGAGGAATCTAATTCATTTTTAAAATATTAGCTTTTACCTCAACCCCAAAAAGCACCCGATTCGAGTTCATGGGATGTTTCTGCGGATGATAATTATAAAGTCACATACCACCTGAACCTCAAACATCAAAAGTTTCAACCATACTATCCACCCTCTAAAAAGAAGCTAAAAATCGCTGAAAAGTTCCTGGATGATGAGGCTAAAGCTATTTAAATTAAAATTTAACAGGTCACAACCAAAGCCTTTCTTTTTGATTGGAAAATG
Source organism: Bacteroidales bacterium (assembly GCA_021738485.1). Lineage (GTDB taxonomy): Bacteria > Bacteroidota > Bacteroidia > Bacteroidales > JAIPAH01 > JAIPAH01. The sequence goes on from JAIPBX010000089.1 coordinate 10,787, forward strand.
GTTAATTTTGAATAAAGAAATGAGGTATGGAATCTGAAGAGTATAAAATATCATTAAATTACAATCAAATACGTGAGTTAGTCCGCCAATTGCCGAAAGAGGAAAAGCTTCAGCTCAGTAAGGAATTGGCTAAAGAAACTATAGATATAAGACTAAGTCGATTGCTTGAGTCATTCAAAACGGATGATCTCACTCAAGATACTATAGATAAAGAGGTAGAGAGAATACGAAAAGAAATCCATGAAGGAAAAAAATTTAGTCATGATTATCATTGATACTCATTTATTAATCATTAAAGTTCATTGCTTAATAAAAGATATTTGTTAGTGATTAAGTTTGTATAATGAAATACAGGATTTATATAGATACCTCAATTGTTGGTGGATATTTTGATAAAGAGTTCGAAAGTAAAACAAAAGCTCTTTTTAATAGACTGGCGAGGGAAGAAATGATTTTTGTAATATCGGATTTGTTGGATATTGAACTTCTTGAAGCACCGAAAAAAGTTAGAAATTTATTAAACCAATATCCTAATGATTACTTTGAGAGAATTGAAATGGATCAAGAGGTTATAACCCTTGCAAATAGATATATAGAAGAAAATGTTGTAGGAGAAACAAGTTTGGAAGATTGTCGCCATATAGCTTTAGCAACAATTAATAAGGTAGACGCATTGGCGAGTTGGAACTTTAAGCATATTGTAAATTTAGATAGAATTAAGGGATATAACTCCGTTAATATAAAATGGGGTTATCCTGAACTTGAAATTCGAAGTCCAATAGATTTAATAAATTATGAAAACAAAAAATAAAGACAAAGAATTTGACGCAGTAAAAATGATGCGTGAGATAAGGAATAAAATTACTTCTGAGACAAAAGACATGTCTTATGAAGAATTTAAAAGATATATCAATACAAAGTTGAAAAAGAGTGGTAAAAAATCTGTTAAAAGATAAGATAGTATTCCTCTAATTGGAACTATATAATTCAGATAGTAGTATTGTTTTATATTTCACATGATCTTGTCTATAAGACAATTATAGTCAGAAGCATTCATCTCCTACTACTATTATATCTTCCTTACCTAAACAACTCCTTAATATCCCCGGCACTCATGTTTCGGAACGGATCATTGGCATTGACGAAGGTTTCAGCCAGTTTTGATTTGCGCTCCTGGAGTTTGTAAATCTTTTCTTCGATGCTTCCGCGCGAGATCAGGCGGTAGACAAAGACGTTTTTGTCCTGCCCGATGCGGTGGGCGCGGCTGAGGGCCTGCTCCTCGGCGGCCGGATTCCACCACGGGTCGAGGATAAACACATAGCCTGCCGCCGTGAGGTTCAGTCCGGTACCCCCTGCTTTCAGTGAGATGAGGAAGAATTTGATATCCTCCACTTCCTGGAATTTCCGCACCTCTTCCTGCCGGTTTCGGGTCTGGCCGGTAAGCATGGCATGTGGATATCCCTGCTGCTGCATATAACGGGAGATGAGCTTCAGGTGTTCGGCAAACGAGGAAAAGAAAATGGCTTTGTGCCCTTCGGCCCTGAGTGCTTCTATGGTGCGTGTCATTTCGTTAAATTTACCTGAATCGCCTTTGTAATCGTTATCCACCAAAACCGGGTGGTTTGACATCTGCCTTAGTCGCAACAAAGCTTCCAGCACCTGCATCCGGTGCTCCTGCAAATCCTGATCGAGCAGGTTATCAATGAGGCTGTTGCGAATACCCGATTTATAGCGCTCATAAGCCTCGTACTGTTCTTCGGTCATCTCGCAGAAGTACACCTGTTCGGACAACGGCGGCAACT
>JAIPBX010000090.1 GCA_021738485.1 Bacteroidales bacterium
TGTCTTTGGCATCCACTTTCCCCTCCTCGATATCCTTAATCTCGCTGCGAATCTTTATCATAGCATTGATCAACCGGTCCATCTCCGAGAGCGGCTCACTCTCTGTGGGCTCCACCATCAGCGTTCCCGGAACGGGGAAAGCAACTGTTGGGGCGTGCAACCCATAATCCTGGAGGCGCTTGGCGATCTCTATAACGGTCACATCCGCCGAGTGGTGAAATTCATTACAATCAATAATGAATTCATGACCACACCGGTTTTTCTTTCCGGTATATAAAATTTTATAATGCTCCTTCAAACTGTCTTTGATATAATTGGCATTAAGAATGGCATACTGCGTAGCCTGTTTTAATCCGTCATTACCCAGCAGCTTGATGTAAGCGTAAGACACCGGAAGAATCAAAGGACTTCCGAATGGAGCGGCAGCTATGGCCTTAATCGCTTTATTGCCTCCTGTTGGGATAACCGGATTAGTGGGTAAAAACGGCTTAAGGTGTTCTTTGACGCCAATCGGGCCAACTCCGGGGCCACCGCCTCCGTGAGGGATCGCAAAGGTTTTGTGAAGATTCAGGTGCGTCACATCAGCTCCGATGACGGCCGGATTAGTATAGCCTACCTGGGCATTCATATTGGCTCCGTCCATATAAACCTGTCCGCCATGCCGGTGAACAACATCTATCACCTCTTTTATACCTTCCTCAAAAACTCCATGAGTAGAAGGATAAGTAATCATGATAGCCGCCAAATTGTCGGAATGCTTCTCCGCTTTTTCTTTCAAATCGTCGATATCTATATCGCCGTTTTCGTTGGTTTTGACTACTACCACCTTCATTCCGGCCATGTGCGAACTGGCGGGGTTGGTTCCGTGGGCGGACGAAGGAATTAAAGAAACGTTGCGATGCGGTTCGCCATTGTTTTTATGGTACTCCCTGATAGTCATCAGCCCGGTATACTCTCCGGATGCTCCTGAATTAGGCTGAAAGGAGATAGCATCATAACCGGTAATTTCCTTAAGGACTTTTTCGAAATCTTCCATCAATTCATGATATCCTTCGGCCTGATCTTTAGGCACAAAGGGGTGAATATCACTAAATTCGGGCCAGCTCAGCGAGAAAAGTTCTGAAGCGGCATTCAGCTTCATGGTGCAGGAGCCCAGAGGTATCATGGAGCGATTCAGTGCGAGATCCCGATTTTCAAGCTTTTTCATATACCGCATCATTTCTGTTTCCGAATGATAGGTATTAAAAACGCTTTGTTGCATATAATCGCTTTCGCGATGCAGGCCCTGCGGTAAAGTATCCATTTCGTCACAATCCTCCGGAACACATTCGTATTCATCAAACTGCTTATTGCGGGCCGATGCCAAAATATGCATGACAAGATTAACATCCTCCAGGGATGTGGTTTCATCAATGCTTATTCCCAGGTGGCGGTCATCAATATACCGAAAGTTGATTTCATTTTCCAGTGCCAGCTTTTTAATGGCATCCATTTTCATATCCTCCGGTAGTTGAATCTTCAGGGTATCAAAGAAATAATCATTCAGTTGCTTATACCCATACTGCCCAATCTCTTTATCGATGATGCCGGCATGAATGTTAATATCCCTGGCTATTTCCCTCAACCCTTCCGGGCCGTGGTATACAGCATAAAAGGAGGCCATAGAAGCCAGCAGAGCTTGCGCCGTACAGATATTTGAAGTAGCTCTTTCCCTTTTGATATGCTGCTCGCGTGTTTGCAAGGCCATACGTAGGGCGCTGTTTCCTTGCTGATCGACAGATACCCCGATAATACGTCCCGGAATATTTCGTTTCAGCGATTCTTTTGACGCCAGGAAGCCGGCATGCGGTCCGCCATATCCCAGCGGAATACCAAAACGCTGCGTAGAACCTACAACAATATCTGCATCCCATTCACCCGGAGGAGATAAAAGCGTAAGGCTCAGCAAGTCGGTATCCACGGCCGCCAACGCATCATGCTCATGCAGTTTATTGACTAAACTCCTATAATCCTGTATATTGCCTTCGGCATCAGGGTATTGGACAATACCACCAAAAAAATAATCGTCAATAGTTACTTCTTCCGCCTTTCCTACCACCAGATCAATACCCAGAGGTTCGGCACGGGTTTCAATAACAGCCTTCGATTGGGGAAATATTTTCTCAGAAACGAAAAATTTGTTGGCGCCGGCCTTCTTTTTCTTCCTCGAGCGGGCATTGAAAGACATGATCATAGCCTCGGCGGCCGAAGTAGCCTCATCCAAAAGGGAGCTATTGGCAATGGGCAGACCGGTTAGTTCTACAATCATTGTCTGGAAATTCAAAAGAGCTTCTAACCGGCCTTGAGATATTTCGGCCTGATAAGGCGTATAAGAGGTATACCATCCGGGATTTTCCAAAACGTTTCGTTGAATAACCCCGGGTGTTATAGTGTTATAATAGCCCATTCCGATGAATGACTTGAATGACTTATTTTTAGCTCCAATCTTTTTTATAAGATTCGTGTATTCGCGTTCATTAAGCCCCGGAGATAAATTCAAATCGCTCTCCATGCGGATAGGGGCTGGAATGGTTTCTTCAATCAATTGATCAAGTGACTCAGCCCCGGTTTTTTTCAGCATCTTCTTAACCTGTGCTTCTCTGGGGCCATTGTGTCTCTTAATAAAGTTGTTTGATATCATAAAATTGCTTTTGTTTTTTTATGGTAAAAGAACACTAAAATTTCAATAGCGGCAAAGGTATAAATCTTCAGGAAATATTTACACCAACGCCACATATATTGTTACTGTACTAACAATAATCTTTCTGAAATTTTAACTTTTGTAAGCAAATTAACACCCCTCTATGGAGGTTTGTTGGCCATCTTATTTGTTAATTAACAAAATTGTATGGAAAAAAGTATGCAGATTCTATAGGGAATAAAGGATAATCAGCAAGCTACCAAACATTTTAAGTTATAACAACACCCAACGCCCATACTTTTATTACTTCTGACTAAGAGCCCGCTGGCTATAGAATAAACCTTCCAAATGGCAGAAAAATTTTACCTTTGACCCTTCATTGCTATAAAGAAGAGTTAACGAGTACCTAAGTATTGTTTGCTGTTTTAGTAAAGTACGAAACCTGAAGAACAGGAATAAATATGAGGCATCAAAATATAGAAATAATTTGCGAAAATACCGGAAGCCGCCATCTCTATCCTATAGGGACTACTTTGGGTGAAATAGCCGAAGATATCAATTTGGATCTTAAGCATTCGGTGGTAGGTGCCCTGGTAAATAACAAATTAAAAGAATTAACTTACCAAATCTACAAACCCAAAAAAGTCAAATTTATCGACATTACTCATGATGACGGAATGCGGATGTATACACGTTCACTAATCTTTGTACTCTTCAGAGCTGTGTGTGAATTATATCCGAAAAGCGAATTGAGTGTCCGCCATCCCATCTCCAACGGATTATATTGTACCCTGGAAAAAGACAATATTTTCCTGACAAAACTTGATGTTGACAAAATTAAAAACCGGATGCAATCACTGATTGCCGAGGACTATCCCTTTGAAAGAAAAGAAATGTTAACCGAGGAAGCTATCGAGCTGTTTGAGAAGCACAACCTCCAGGCCAAAACTCCATTGCTCAAAACCAGGGGATATATCTTTACTTCCGTATATTTTTTAAACGGAAAAGTAGACTATTACTATGGCCATTTGGTACCGTCCACAGGTTACCTCAAGGTTTTTGACCTTCAATCCTTTTACAACGGTATGTTGCTGAGGTTGCCCGATCAGGAAAGCCCCAACCAACTGCGTCCATATGTCCAGCAAAAAAAGCTTCTGAAAATTTTCAGCGAATTCAAGCGATGGGGAAAAATCCTTAATGTGAAAAATATCGGGGATCTCAACAGAACGGTTAAAACAGGGCAAATCGATGAGCTCATCAAAATTTCCGAAGCGCTTCATGAAAAAAAGGTAGGTCAAATCGCCGACAAAATCCGTAAGCAACGTAAGAAACTAAAACTAATTCTGATTGCCGGCCCTTCCTCCTCAGGCAAAACCACTTTTTCCAAACGCCTGGACATCCAGTTAAAAGTAAACGGACTAAATCCGGTAAAGATTTCTTTGGATAATTTTTTCGTCAACCGGGAAGATAATCCCATTGATGAAAACGGGAATTATGATTTTGAAGCTCTGGAGGCTATTGATACAGAGCTTTTTAATCAGACAATTCTTGATTTAATGGAGGGCAAAGAGATTGAAATGCCCAAATTTTCTTTTGAAAAAGGCAGACGCTATTATGACGGTGAAAAACTTTCGGTCAAAAAGAAAGACCTTATTATTGTGGAAGGAATTCACGGGTTAAATCCCGAGCTTACAAAAAAAATCCCGGAAGAAAACAAATATAAGATTTATGTCTCCGCATTAACTTCTATTTCGATTGACGGACACAATCTCATAAAGACCTCGGACAACCGCCTTGTTCGCAGGATGATTCGTGATTATCGGTACCGCGGTTACGATGCCGCCGAAACCATTGCCCGTTGGCCCAGCGTCAGACGGGGAGAAGAGAAATATATCTTCCCTTTCCAGGAACAGGCCGACATCATGTTTAACTCAGCATTATTATATGAACTTGCCATATTGAAAAAACATGTCGAACCGATACTCAGGGAAATACAACCGAACCAGGAGGAGTTTAACACCGCTCAGCGGTTATTAAAATTTTTCAGTTATTTCCGCTCTGTCAGCGATTTAGAAATCCCTCCCACATCCATCATACGGGAATTTCTCGGTGGAAGTAGTTTTAATTATGATTAAATCGGGGTTTTTTGTTATGATAGTGGATAGCTAAGCCTAAGCCAAACTTTAAAAGATTTCATTGTTAAATTGTATTCGATGTTCTATATTTGCACGCTCGTAAAGAAGAATTAATTATTAAAACTCAGCGAACAAATGCAGAATAAAGGAGCTATTAAGTTTTTTGCTATTGCTTTTGCTTTAGTAAGCTTGTTCCAGCTTTCTTTCACCTTTTTTGCCAAAAATGTAGAAAGTCAGGCGGAAGAGTATGCGCACAAAGAGGAAGCCCGCGAATTAGCGAAGCAATACGCAGAAAAGAATCCCTTGCAGGAAAGTTATTATTACGACTCGATCGTAAAAGCCAGAGAGCGATTCTACCTGGATTCAATGAAGAAAGAACCGGTATACAATCTTCTCATACGTGAATATACCTACCAGGAGTGCAAAGAGCGTGAAATAAATCTCGGCCTCGACTTGAAAGGGGGAATGAACGTGATGCTGGAAGTATCAGTGGATGATATCATTACCACCCTTTCCAATAACAGCCAGGATTCCACCTTCCGCAGGGCTATGCAGATGGCCCGGCAAAAAGAAAAACAAAGCCAGCAGGATTTTATTACGCTTTTCCGGCAATCTTTCGAGGAAATTGCTCCGAATGCCAAACTCGCTGCCATTTTCAGCACTGTTGAACTCAAAGATAAAATCACTTATAATTCCACGAATGATGAAGTGATCCAGGTATTGCGTAATGAAGTCAACGGAGCTTTTGACCGTGCTGTCAGGATTATTCGCACACGTATAAATCGTTATGGCGTTTCCCAGCCTAATATTCAGCCTATCCCCAGTTCAGGACGTATTATGGTAGAATTACCCGGTGTTAAAGAGCCGGACAGGGTCAGAGAACTGCTCCAGAACACAGCCAAACTGGCATTTTGGGAAACCTATAAATTCAGTGAAATTCACCAACAATTTCAGGAGGCAAATAAAGAACTCGCAAAAAAATTACCGGATGCCCAAATAGAGGAGTTAGTAGAGGATTCAGAAGCCTCCAGGCAGAACAACCAGGGCGGGAAAAGCCAACAGCAGGAGACCTCTTCCGAAGAGGGACAGCAAGCGAAAGAAGCTGACACAGCGCAAGAGGATGAAGATCTTTTGAAAGAACTGGAAGAGGGAGAAGATACCACCACCGAAGGACAGGATCAACAGTTTGAGCAGTATGCCAAAGAAAATCCTCTGTATGCGTATCTCCAGCCGGCTTTCCGCCAATCTGAGGACGGTCAGTATTATCCCGCTCAAAGAGCCACTGTTGGTTATGCGAAAATTCAGGATACTGCGAAGGTTAATAGCATGCTCGACAGGGTGGAAAGCGTATTTCCCAGGAATCTGAAATTAGCCTGGCGTGTCAAGCCACGGCAGGAAGATTCCAATATTCTGGAATTAATAGCCTTAAAAGTTACAACCCGGGACGGCAGCGCCCCCATGACCGGGGAGGTGATAACCGATGCCCGCCAGGATTATAGTAACACCGGCCAGGTTCAGGTAGCCATGTCAATGGACTCGGAAGGTACCCGTACATGGAAAAGATTAACAGGAAATAATGTCGGCCGGCAGATTGCTATTGTGCTGGATGGTTATGTATATTCCGCCCCTAACGTCAACGATGAGATTCCAAATGGACGATCAACGATTTCCGGCAATTTTACCGTGAAAAAAGCAAAAGACCTGGCCAATATCCTTGAAGCCGGAAAGCTTCCTGCTCCGGTAGATATTGTTCAGGAAGAAGTGGTCGGACCATCTCTGGGACAAGAAGCAATAAATTCCGGTTTCAATTCTTTCCTCATTGCATTTATACTGGTACTGGTATTAATGGTAATGTACTATAACAGGGCCGGTTGGGTCTCTAACCTGGCATTGGTGACCAATATATTCTTTATTATGGGTGTGCTTGCCTCGTTAGGGGCCGTACTTACCCTGCCGGGAATTGCCGGTATTGTCCTGACTATCGGTATGGCTGTGGATGCCAACGTTATTATCTACGAAAGAATCAGGGAAGAAATCCGCGCCGGTAAAGGAATACGCCTTGCTCTTAATGACGGTTATAAAAACGCTTATTCCGCCATTATTGACGGTAACATTACTACACTTCTAACGGGTGTTGTCCTGTACATATTCGGATCCGGCCCGGTACAGGGTTTTGCCACTACATTGATTATAGGTATCCTTTCGTCCTTGTTCACTGCAATCCTCATTTCGAGAGTGATTTTTATATGGGCAATGGACAAGAATTTCAAAGTAGCCTTCGGCAACAAAGCTACGCTTCATGCATTTACCAATATCAATGTGGACTTTATTAGTAAACGCCGCATATTCTATGTCATCTCAGGTATAATAATATTAATAGGTATTTTCTCCTTACTTACCAAAGGATTAAACCAGGGCGTAGACTTCTCAGGAGGACGAACTTACGTAGTAAGGTTCGATAACGAAGTCAGCCCAGTCAAACTACGTGCCAGCCTGGAAGAATCATTCGGTCATGCCCCTGAGGTTAAAACCTTCGGACCCGAGCGCCAGGTTAAAGTCACCACAAAGCACCTGATAGACAGTGATGCCGATAATGCAGATTCGATAGTAGAAGCTAAATTATATCAAGGACTAAAGCCATTTTTCAAAAGCGATATCTCCTACAGCGAGTTCCATACTGATGAGGAAAAAGTTATCGGTAAGCTTAGTTCATCGAAAGTAGGACCTTCAATTGCTGATGACTTGTTGCACCGTGCATACCTTGCCTTAGGTATAGCATTGGTCATCATCTTTATCTATATCGCCTCGCGTTTCCGAAAATGGCAGTATGGTCTCGGGGGCCTTGTAACACTGGCACACGACTCGATAATTGCCATCTCTATGTACTCGATATTTTATGGTATTTTACCCTTTAGCCTTGAAATTGATCAATCCACAATTGCAGCTATATTGACAATTATCGGGTATTCTATCAACGACTCGGTAATTATTTTCGACCGCATCAGGGAATACAATACACTTTATCCCAAGCGCCATTTGAAAAACAATATGAACTCGGCTATCAACAGCACATTGGGACGTACCTTTATGACTTCGGGGACTACCCTGCTGGTACTCCTGGCCATATTCTTCTTTGGCGGTGAAATCATTCGTGGTTTTGCATTTGCTTTGATTGTCGGGGTAATTGCCGGTACTTACTCTTCGATTTTCATATCCACTCCTGTGGCTTATGAATTGTCGCAAAAGGAAGCCAAAAAAGTAGCTCCAAAAAGCAAAACAAAAAATAAAGCCAAAAGAGCTGCTACGAAATAAGGTAGGTTAATATAAAAAACCTCCAAACCATTTTGTTTGTTTAGGGTAGAATATCCTTCGGGATACGATGCCTTCAGCAGGCAAAATGGTTTTTTTATTAATAGCAACCCAAACACCCATTCATGACATTATCTTTATTATTTTTGTGATCGTTTTAATTGAAGGAGGGTAAAATGTTTGCGCAGGTATTATTGTTTTTTGACATAAGTACAGGAGAAATCTTTATCATCATGTTAGTGCTCTTCCTGGTTTTTGGCCCCCAGAAGATGCCGGAAATAGCCCGTAAGATAGGAAAAACTATTAACCGAATGAAACAGGCTACCAGTGACTTGACCCGCGAATTTAATGAAGGGGCCAACGAAGTAACCGATACCCTCGATAAAGAAGCTAAGGAAATCAGGAATGAGGTGTATGATACCAAAAAAGAGTTTGATAAAGAAAATAAAAAATTCGAAAACGAGTTAAGCATTAAGACAGATATCAACAAGCGAGGAGCAAAAAAAAGGGCATCGAATGAAGAAAGAGAAAATACCGAAGTCCGGGACAAAGAGAAACAACAAGACAATGATCCTTCACAAAATCAATGAGGCCCCATTCATTTCGGTTTTTTTATTTTTCCTGGCAGTCTTTATGATACAACCCTCCATGGCGCAGGAAGAGGAAGAAGAAAATAGTAAAGAACCCCTCAACAGACACCTGGAGGCAGCCCGTCAGGCATACGAGCATCAGCAGTATTCTGTTGCCATAGAAAAGTATAAAAAGGGCTATTCTAAAATTGACGGAAAGAAGTATGGCCTGAAAGGAAAAATTTCTTACCGCATTGGGGAATCCTATCGCAAAAACGGAGCCTTTCGGCGTGCCCGCCTCTATTATTACAGAGCTATCCGTTTTGACTATGCCACTCAGCAACCCAAAGTTTATCTCTATTATGCCCAGATGCTGCAAATGAGTGAAGATTATGAAGATGCCATTGAAGCTTATAAAAATTATTTGGAATATAAGCCGGGCTCCGAAATAGCTCAAAAAGGTATTAAATCGTGCCAGCTTACGCAAAAATGGAAAGAGAATCCCACAGGATTTACGGTCGAAAATCCATACCGGATTAACTCCGGAGAAGATGATTTTGCTCCTACCTATGCCGATAAATATCATCGGTCGATTATTTTTACCTCTAATCGTGAAGGGTCAACCGGCACAGACATTGATCCGTGGACGGGCAAACCCTTTAGTGATTTATTTTATGCCAAAAAGAATCGTAGAGAAAGATGGAATGATCCCGTTTTAATCGATAAAAAAGAAAACGTTAATACCAAAGTAAACGAAGGTGCTCCCGAACTTAATTCCGGGTTTAGTAAACTATATTTTACCCGGTGCTTTAAGCGGGAAGATAAAAAAGCAGGTTGTGAAATATTTGTGTCCAGCCGATCCGGGATGAATTGGGGGAAACCAAAATCCCTCGATTTGGGAAATGATTCGGCAGATATTGTCGGTCATCCTACTGTTAACGATGATGAAACCCTGATCATCTTTGCTGCTGACCTTCCGGGTGGAGAAGGAAATAAGGATTTATGGCTTGCCGGAAGAGACGGACCGGGAAAAGAATTTAACCGCCCGGTTAATCTTGGAGAAATAGTTAATACGGAAGGTGATGAACTGTTTCCCTTTCTGAGAAATGATTCCACCCTTTACTTCTCTTCCAATGGTCATATTGGTATGGGGGGACTGGATATTTTTAAAACCACCAAGCGTGGCGGAGAATGGCAAAAACCGGTCAATATGAAACCTCCTGTCAATAGCATTGCCGATGATTTTGGTATCACCATGCAAAAAGATAGAAAAGAAGGGTATCTGAGTTCTAACCGGCGGGGCAGCCGGGGTGGGGATGATGTTTTCTATTTTATCAATCCCCCGGTAGAAATCACCTTGAGTGGAAACATCAAAGACCAGCAATCTCTTCAGCCTGTTGAAAAGGCCGAAGTCCAGATGATCCCTGTTACCGGCGAGTCAAGCCAGCGCGCAGTTACTGACGTGAAAGGTTTCTTTCGGTTTGGCAAAAGCCAGATAAAACAAGGAAAAAACTATACCATAGAAATATCCAAAAACAACTATTTTAATATTATTGATACGATAAAAACCCAGGGAATTACAGAAAGTAAAGACCTTGAGAAAGTATACACGCTGCAGCGTATTCCCGATAAACCTATTGTCTTACCCGATATTTTGTATGACCTGGGAAAATGGGAGCTAAAACCACAATACCAGGATTCCCTGCAGGGGCTTATCGAAAGACTGGATAGGAATAAAAAGCTGGTGGTTGAATTAGGGGCCCACACTGATGCGCGTGCTTCCAGGGAGTACAATGACGTACTCTCCCAAAAGAGAGCCGAATCGGTTGTGAATTATCTGATTAAACGGGGAATTGATCCGGATCGTCTTGTAGCTCGCGGTTACGGAGAAAGACAGCCGCGAACTTTACGTAAAAACATTTCGAAAGATACTATCACCATTAGAAAGGGAACAACACTTACAGAAAGCTTTATTGATTCATTACCCTCTGAAGAGCATAAGGAATTCGCTCACCAATTGAATAGGCGCACAGAATTCTCTGTAATCAGAAAAGATTTCAAACCAAAAGAAACCCCGCAAAAAGAAAAGGATAAGAAAAAGATCGGTGTCGTTCAAGATCCCGGAATCAGCAAAGTAAATTATGTACTAGGGAAAGGGGATGAAATAAATATTCCGGTCATTATCAATGGTTACACCTACAATATAGCCTTCTCAAAAGACTATGCGAGCCTGTATGCTTCGAATTCGTTTATAATGAAATTACTTGACAGGGGAGTGATTACAAAAAATGATTTCCCGGAAAGAGCCCAAAGAGCTCTTGAAAGGGGAAATATACGTAATATGACCCAAATTGATCTCGATGAAGTACGTATTGGTGCCAAAAAGGTGAATAACCTTAAAATTACTGCATCAAGAAATTTTGACGGTAAAATTCGTATGGGGGCCCAGGTCCTTGAAAAATTCGGGGATTACACAATCGATGAGAAAAATTTTCAGATTATTTTTAAAAACAAGTAATGATGTCACAAGGAAAATATGGTGCACGTGGTGTTTCAGCCTCCAAAGAGGATGTCCACAATGCGATAAAAAATCTGGATAAGGGCATATTTCCCAACGCTTTCTGTAAAGTTATCCCCGATATTACAGGAGGACAAAAAACACACTGTAACATTATGCACGCCGACGGGGCCGGCACAAAATCATCCCTGGCTTACGCTTATTGGAGGGAAACCGGTGATTTATCGGTTTGGAAAGGTATAGCCCAGGATGCTATCGTAATGAATATCGACGACCTATTGTGTGTTGGAATAACCGATAATATACTTTTGTCCTCAACAATCGGCCGCAATAAAAATCGGATTCCCGGAGAAGTCATTAAGGCCATAATTAATGGATCAGAAGAGTTTTTACAAAAACTCAGGGATGAAGGCATCTCCATTCATAATACAGGAGGTGAAACGGCTGACGTTGGAGACCTTGTACGAACAGTTATCGTTGACTCAACAGTTATGGCTCGCGCCCCCAGAGAAAAAATTATAACCAATGAAAAAATCACGCGGGATGATGTCATTGTAGGCCTTGCTTCCTTCGGCCAGGCCACGTATGAAGACAGCTACAATAGCGGCATTGGCAGCAACGGTCTTACATCAGCCCGCCATGACCTTTTCGATAAGGATATTTCAATGAAATACCCTGAGACCTACGACCCTTCGCTACCGGATAATTTGGTTTACAGCGGCTCCAAAAAGCTTACAGAAAGTGCGCTTATAAATAATATGGATTACGGAAAGCTGCTCCTCTCTCCTACCCGCTCCTATGCTCCTGTAATGAAAAAAATTCTTCATACCTATAGACCATATATTCATGGTTTGATACATAACAGCGGAGGGGCGCAAACCAAAATCCTTAACTTCGTTGATAAATTACATATCATTAAAAATAATCTCTTTGAGCCCCCGCCAATTTTCGAAGCACTTCAAAGTGAAGCTGGTACCACCTGGAAAGAGATGTACCAGGTGTTCAATATGGGCCACCGAATGGAGATATACTGTCCAAAAGATATCGCCGATGAAATAATTGATATTTCAGAAAAATTCGGGGTGAAAGCTAAAATTATAGGCCATTGCGAGGCAAGTGAAAATAAAAAGCTTACCATCAGGTCTGAGAAAGGAATTTTTACTTATTGACTTTCAAGCTGTTTCAACTTTATTGAAAAAAAACATATTTTTTCCACTCCAGAGTCCTTGTAATTCAAAAATAACCCTCTATATTTGCACTCGCTTTTAGCGAACACGTTCTTTGAAAATCGGTGGCAAGCAGCCGGGCAATGGCTTTTCAGGTGAAAAAACATTGTTCGGGGGTTCAGTTTACCGATTGGGATAG
>JAIPBX010000015.1 GCA_021738485.1 Bacteroidales bacterium
ATTATAATACCGTGTGGGTGCCCGAATATGCGAGGAATTATATCGATAACCTGAACAGACCCTACCGTTTTGAAGACATTGAAACAATAGCCCGGGGCCAGCTGAAGGAAGAAGAACGTAAAGCTCCTTTAGCTAACAAGCTTCTTTTTTGTGATACGGAATTTATCGTTACCAAAGTTTGGAGCGAGTATGTTTTCGGTCATTGCTCCCCATGGATATTAGATAAGGTGAGAAACCATCTTTATGATGTTTATCTCCTTATGGATATTGATTTGCCATGGACCGATGATCCACAACGGGAACATCCCCATAAAAGAGAGGAACTTTTGGCGATTTATGAACAGGAGCTTGTTAACAACCGTTTACCTTTTTACATTGTCAGTGGTAGAGGGAAAAAGCGAATGGCCAATGCAATAGAAATTATACAAAAATTTATGGACATTTAATAAAGATCTGATTCATTAATGGTCTGATTTAGTTTACTTTTGCATAGAGCGATTTACTGAGTTTTTTTTACCTGAGCAGAGAAATTTTTTATTCATCATCAACAATTAAAGTATGTGGAGTAGAAAAAGTGTATTCCCTATCGTGATACTAATACACCTGGCATTATCAACTGCCGGACAACCGGCGATACTTTCTCACCCGACCGATACGTCGGTTTGTGCCGGTGCTGCAGTTACTTTTGAAGTATTGGCTTCCAATGCCGATTTTTATCAATGGCAGGAATATGATGGTACCGGTTGGTTTGACATAGAAGATGATGTGAGTTATGCCTCGGGTGAAAATACCGCAACACTCACCCTGTCGGATGTGATTACAGGTCTTAACGACTACCAATATCGTTGTTATGTAGAAGATGAAAATGGAGAGTCGGTCATTTCCAACCCGGCCACACTGAATGTTTACGAAGCTCCCTTAATTAACATCCATCCTGTCGATAAAGTGGTGTGTAAAAATGAAACCGCCACATTCCAGGTCGGGGCCGATAATGTGACCGATTATCAATGGCAGGAAAACCGGGGAAGTGGTTGGTACAACCTTCAGGACAATTCCTTTTATGAAGGGGCACAAACAGACCAGTTAAATATTTTTACGGTGTTTGGAATTAATAATTATCAATACCGGTGTAAGGTCTTTAACAATTCGTGCTCCGATTTGAGTGAAGAGGCGGTACTCACGGTTAATCCTCTTCCACAGGTGTTTTTTCTTACCGGCGGAGGAACAATTTGCGAAGGAGACGCCGGAGTATCCATCTCCCTGACCGGTTCGCAGGAGGGAATCAATTATGAACTTATCCGTAACGACACCTCTACGGTAGCGGTGAAGCCCGGAACAGGTCAACCTATTGAATTCGGTCTTTTTGGGCAGGAAGGCGCCTATACTTCCCGGGCAATCAACAGCCAAACCTCCTGTATTAATTCTATGACGGGCCAGGTTGAAATAGAGGTCAATCCTCAACCGCAATCATTTGAAGTGCTTACCACCGGAACTTTCTGTGAAGGAGGAAGTGGTGCCGAGGTATTCATGGAAAACTCACAACAGGGTATCGTTTATGAGCTTTACCTTAATGGCAACGCTACCGGGAATCAAGTGGAAGGGACCGGGGGTATGGTAAGCTTCAGCAACATAGTTAATTCAGGATCTTTTGGTATAAAAGCCACTAATCCACAGACCGGTTGCCAGGCATTTATGAATAATACGGTGACGGTGGAAGAAACTACCCTTCCCGAAGTTTTTACTTTCAGTGGAAACGGGATTATTTGTGAAAGTAGCGAGGGTGCCAATTTAACATTGTCCGGCTCTGAAACCCAGGTAACCTATCACCTGCTCAGAAACGGGGAACCCACTTCTAGCACCTTACCCGGGGATGGCGATACAATTGTTTTTAATAATGTGTCGGTTCAGGGAGTATATTCGGTCAAAGCAGTGCGCGATAATTCTTCCTGCGAACAAATAATGGAAGGAACAGTGGAAGTAACTCCGCAAGCGGCTCCATCCGTTTTTGAGGTAAATGGCGATGAGTACTTATGTCCCGGTTCAGAAGGTGTCATTACACTAAGCAATTCCGAAGAAGGGACAAATTATCATCTTTTCAGGAATAACGAATCCACCGGTAATGTGAAAACAGGTACTGGCGAGGTGCTTGAATTTATGGTTGATCAGGCCGGTACCTACACTATCCGGGCCACATTCCCCGGAAATGGGTGTGAAAACATGATGAGCGGAGAAGCCTCCCTTCAGGAAGCCGGCGAGGTCGTAGCCGATGCGGGAGATAATCAACAAATTAATGAAAATGAACAGGCTACGCTGATAGGAACGGCAAGCGGAGGCTCGGGTGACTATTCCTGGAACTGGGAACCGGTAGAATATCTGGAAAATCCTCAAAATCAAAATCCTATTACCGTAGCTCTTAGTGGCCCACATATTTTTACTCTTGAGGCGGTAGATAATGTGACCGGCTGTTCCTCGCCGAAGGACTCAACCCATGTTACTCTGGCCAATGGAGCGTTCCAGGTGGAAGCCTCGGCAGCTTCCGACAGCATATGCCAGGAGAATTCCGTTCAGCTATTTGCCTTGGTCCAGGGTGGTAGCGGCAATTATTCCTATTATTGGTATTCTCCAAACGGAGATTTCACTTCCGTGTTGCAAAACCCTGTAGTTTCTCCTCTTTCTACTCAGCAATATATCGTGCAGGTTGACGATGGAGTGTCTACGGTGGAAGATACCTTGACAATTACTGTTAATGAACTACCCGAAATTTTTGAACTGACAGGAGAAACGAATTTTTGTTCCGGCGGCGAAGGGGCTACTCTCAACTTATCGGGTAGCGAGAGCGGAGTAACATATTATCTTTTTCGTAATGGATTTTCGATGCAGGAGCTGGAAACGCCGGTTTCCTTTACGGTTTCGAATGGCGGAGGATACACGGTACAGGCCTCACACCAGGGGTGTAACACCATGATGGACGGTTACGTTGAGGTCGAGCAATTTGAAACGCCCTATGCTTCAGCAGGAGAAAAAGAAACGGTTTATGAAGGAGAAACTGCTCAATTGCAGGGAGAAGGCTTTGGTGGTAGCGGTGATTATACCTTCAGTTGGTCGCCGGAGGGTTACCTCCAGGAGCCGCAGGTACAGTCTCCACAAACGGTCCCTGTATTCTTGGATATGTATTTTTCATTAACGGTTGCCGATGACAATACCGGATGTGAAAGTGCCCCGGATAGTGTTTTGGTACAAACCCAGGGTAGTCAACTGCAACTCCAGGTTTCAGCCAGTAATACCCAGGTATGTTCGGGTAGTGAAGTGGTAGTTAGTGCCATAGCACAAGGAGGAACGGAGGATTACGAATACCAGTGGGTTTCTAACCCACCCGGTTTTTCATCGGTCGATTCCGTCATTTACGCCTATCCCGAGGTGCCTACCTGGTATGTGGTTACCCTCTCCGATGGAGTGAGCACAATAACCGACTCCATTTATATTGATATCGCTGCCTCTCCGGCTCAATATTCGATTACAGGGGGCGGACAAATGTGTGAGGATGGGGTAGGGGTGGAAATAGGTTTATCGGGTAGTGATACCGGAGTCTATTATGAATTAATGTCATCTGCCGACCAGGAGATAATCAATGCTGTCCAGGGCACCGGGAATGCAATTTCTTTTGGTATAGTGGATGAGCCGGGATCCTACGAAGTTACGGCTACCCACTCAACCAGCGGATGCCAGGAACAAATGAACCCTACAGCAGAGGTCTTTACTATGGAGACCCCGCAAGCAATGGCCGGCGAGGACCATGTCATAGGACAAAACGAAACTGCTGTGCTTAATGGTTATGGGAACGGGGGTTCAGGAGAATATGCCTATTTCTGGTCACCGGCCTCCAAAGTTATAAACCCGACCCAACCATCTACAAGTACCGTTAACCTTACTAATTCTACTTTATTTACCCTTGAGGTTACCGATGAAGCCACCGGGTGTACAAGTCCTCAGGATTCAGTTTTAATTAGCGTCAGTGGTAATAGTTTAAATCTGAGTCTTCAGGTAAGTTCACAAACTATCTGCCGGGGAGAGGCGGTCCATATTTTTGCTCTCGCCGGTGGAGGCAGTGGTGAATACACTTATAATTGGTCTTCCGATCCCGGCGGTGTATCCGCTTCAGGATATAGCGCAACGGTTTACCCGCAGCAGCCGACTACTTATACCATTGTGGTAAATGATGGCGGTAACAGTATTTCCAAATCGGTGGAGGTGGAGGTTGAGGAAATTCCATCAGTTATAGCTCAGGATGATACAACGGTCTTCTTTGGTGAGGAAGCCACCTTGTCGGCCACAGCCCAGGGAGGATCAGGAGAATACCAATATCATTGGTATCCTGAAGGGTATATCTCTGGTGGGCAAGGACCGACAGTGGAAACAGTACCCATGCTACAATCTTCCTCCTTCAGGATAGAGCTAACCGATTTACAATCAGGATGCTATTCCATACCTGACACCGTAGATGTTAACATTGAAGGAAATGATTTGAATGTCATGGCTTTTGCTTCTACTGATACCATTTGCAAAGGTCGCCGCTTTAGCGTGGTGGCGCTGCCATCAGGGGGGAGTGGCGACTATAGTTATTCCTGGAGTGCCGATCCGGGGGGCATAATTTCAGGACAATCTTTTGTCAGTATCGCCGTGGATACAACCACAACTTTTTATGTTAATGTGGATGACGGTGTAAGTACCACTACCGACAGCGTTAGGGTAGCCGTTATTCCATCTCCCGAAAAGTATGTCCTTGCGGGAGATAAGTATTATTGTGAAGGTGAACCCGGAACCTTCCTCAAACTCAATAATTCAGATAACGGTATCCAATATCAACTGCAACGAAACGACTTATTTTCGGGAATACAAAAAACAGGTAGCGGACAACCATTAGTGTTTGAGAATATCACTAACGAAGGCTTTTATACTATTCAAGCGGTTAATTCAACCAACTGGTGTGTAGAAAGTATGTTGGGGAGCGTAAATGTAACCCGGGCTTCCAATCCGGCACGTTTTAGCTTAACCGGAGAAGGAAGCTATTGCGACGGTGAAACTTTTAATATTGGCGTGGAGGGTTCTGAGCAAGGAGTGCTTTATCGGTTGTATGCCAATCAAACCCTCTGGGATAGCCTGACAGGAACCGGATCGGCGATAAGCTTTCCGGTTGCGGCCGGCGATAGTTTGTTTATAGTGGAAGCTGTGAATAAAGAAACGGGTTGTATCTCCATGATGCAGGATGCGCTTTCAATAGAGGTCTTTCCTCTGCCAGAGGTAGAAACCACACCCGATACCGCCGTTTATAGTGGTCAGCAAGTTGTGCTCACAGCTTCGGGAGGCGAAAGTTATGAGTGGAATACCACACCTCCTTCGCAAGGCCCTACTTTAACAGTGACACCCAAGGATACGGTAATCTATACAGTAGAGGTTACCAATAAGTATGGATGTACCAAAATCGACAGCATTAAAGTGAAGCTGAAGGATGCTCAGGCTCCACAGGTGAATGCGTTCACACCTAATGGAGACGGAACTAATGATATCTTCCTAGAAGGATATCACATAAAGGTTTTTAACCGGTGGGGAAAAGTATTATACGAAGGTAAAGATGGATGGGACGGAACATATAACGGAAAACCGGTCCCGGCAGGTACCTACTATTATATCCGTACTACAAATAATGCCGGTGAAGAAATTAAAGTGGTCAAAGGTGATGTAACAGTGGTAAGGAGGAATGAGTGATATGAAAATTAAAAAATTGCATATTATTCCCATAATGTTGATTTTTTTGACATTAAGCTCTTTTGGTCAGCAAAAGAATATGGAAAGGGGAGAAAAAGCGTTTCAGAATCAGAATTATATTGAAGCTGTGGAGTATTTTAAAGAAGCGCTCCCTAAAGCCAGGCAAAAATTATCTCCCGACAGACTTACGGATTTGGTTTACCGAATAGGATACGCTTATCTTGAGATGAACCGCTTTGAAAAAGCACTTCCATGGCTGGAGGAAGCCGTTTTTTCGGGGGATCATGATGAGAAGCAGTACATGGCTTACGCCGAAGTGCTTACAAACAGCCGGCGAATCGATAAAGCTCTGAAAGCCTATCGTAAGATTCTAAAAAAGAATCCTTCCAACAGCTTTGCGCGACAGCGAATTGGAAGCCTTGAAACCATGAAAAGCGAGCAAACCGTGGCTGTAAATCTTATTGATCAGGAAAAGATTAATTCTAAACATAGCGACTATGCCCCGGGATGGTTTATGGAAAAGATAGTTTATACTTCGGCGCGCGCCGGGAATAAACCTTCAAAGAATCCCCGCACAGGGCAGTATTACTCGGATTTGTATTCAGCCGAATATAACAGCAGGACAGGAAAATGGGAGGGAGGGGAAGCCTTTAGCGATAAGCTCAATAGCCGCAAGGCTGAGGGTGGCTTTGCATATGACCGCAAAAGTCGTACGGCCTATTTTACGCGATGCTTTGAGACCCAAAAGCCCTGTCAGATTATGTATAGCCGTCTTGACAGGGAAGGGGAATGGTCCAGACCCAAAAAAATACCTTTTAATAAAAACGTGGAGGTAGGTCATCCCACACTGAATAGTGAAGGCAATACCCTTTATTTTGTTGCCGATATAGATGGGGGTGTTGGTGGAAAAGATATATGGAAAATGCGGAGACTCGGGGATAAAGAGTGGAGTGTACCTGTTAATCTCAGTACACCTGTCAATTCGGAATTCGATGAACTTTTTCCTTATTATGCTTACGATTCGCTGCTTTTCTTTGCCTCTAACAGGGGTCAGGCCCTGGGCGGGCTGGACCTTTTTGTGGCTGTTAACCGCAACGGGACTTTCGCGAAGCCACGGCGGCTTGATTCTCCCTTTAACACCACAAGAGATGATTTTGGTTTGATAATCCGAAATGATAAAGGACTGTTTTGTTCAAACCGTAAGAATAAGCGAAAAAGCGATGATATATTTTCTTTCAGAGGATTACCATTTCTTATTGAAATCAACGGGCAGGTTGTGGCTCAAGGAACCAATACCCCTGTTGAAAGGGCTTCACTCAAGCTTGTCTTTGATAATTTTCAAACCTCCCTCGAAGCTGATAGTATGGGATATTATTCCTGCAAGGTTCCTCTAATGGCTTCTTATACAGTAGAAGTATCAGCCAGGGATTATAGTTCGCGGAGTTTTTCGGAATCATGGAAAAATAGGTCACTCTTTTTAAAAGATACGGTAATAACAAGGAATTACTATCTCAATAAAAAGACGGCCGCAGCCACCATAAAAGGCAAAGTCGTTAACAGGAAGACGAAAAAGGTGATGCCACAGGAGAAGCTGCGGTTATATCGCGAAGGCCAGCTTATGGATTCTACTAAGACCGATAACCGGGGCGTATATAGTTTTAAGAACCTGTCTTCGAAGGGCAATTACACGGTTAAAATCAGCAAAGAAGGTTTCTTCTCGGAATCGCGCCAGTGTATGGTTCCCGAACTGACCACCCCTGCTGTCTTTTCGGCAAAGACAGGGTACGACATGGATTTTCAACTCACGCGCATCCAGAAGGAAAAGGAAATTGTTATAAATAATATTCTCTATGATTTCAATAAGGCTTCATTACGCCCGGAATCGCGTAAGGAGTTGGATAAATTGGTATCGATGCTCAAGGAAACACCGAATGTTATCATCCAGATTAATTCGCATACCGATACCCGCGGCAGCCGCAGCTACAATCAGCGTTTGTCGCAACGGCGGGCCCGGAGCGTGGTGGATTACCTTACCAGGCATGGTATCGATACCGACCGGCTTTTTGCCAAAGGTTATGGCGAAAGCCGCCCACTGGTACAAAATGCCCAAACGGAAACAGAACATCAACTGAACCGCCGTACGAGTTTTAAGGTGTTGGCGGTAATGGAAAAAAGCGCATCGGAGGTTCCCTCGAAAAAAATGACACAAACCAATCAAACGAGTGCTACTTCTCTAAGGGTGCCTCAGGGCAAGTTAGTATTTCGGGTTCAGGTGTTGGCGCTTTCATCAAAAGTCAACAAAAATAGGTTCGCTAGTCTTTTGAAGAATATTCCGCGAACTAAGCTATATGTCCTCAGGGCTAATGGGATTTATAAATATGAAATCGGTCAGCGCCTGTCATACAAAGCTGCCGAAGACCTGCGTAATCGTATTGTTAACCTCGGACAAAAAGATTGTTTTATAACGGCTTATTTCAATGGAAAGAAAATCCCAGTGGAAAAAGCTAAGCAAAAGGCAAAACAAAAAAGAGAATGAAACGATTAGTACTTTACATAGGCATCATGGTTGCAGCACTGACAGTGAACAGTCAGAACGATCCGCAATCCAGTCTTTATGAATACAATAGATTGTTGTTTAACCCGGCAGCCACAGCTCAGTCCGAATATATCGATATTCACGTATTGGCCAGGGAGCAATGGATAGGTTTCGACAAAGCTCCATCGACGCAGTCGCTTAGTATCAGTAATTATTTTTCTAAATATCGCTCAGGTGTTGCGCTTACAGTTATCAACGACCAATTGGGGGCAGAGAGCATGCAAAACATCAAAGCCAAATATGCCTATCATGCCTGGCTTGGTGAAGAACAGTACATTTCATTCGGCCTGGGCGCGGGAGTGATGGTGAAATCTTTTTCATCAACCGATTTGGAATTTGAAGAGCCTGGTGATGAACATATTACAGACGCTGATTTTAAAGAGACCAAGCTGGATTTCGATTTTGGTATGGAGCTACACCTGCATAATTTCTATGTGGGAGGGGCTATCAATCACCTTACCCATTCATACGACAACTATGATATTATGCGGGTTCCGCGGCATCAGTATTCTTACATCGGTTATAAAATCGAGACAGCAAGCACTTTTTCGTTAACACCGGTATTTTCGTTTTCGAATATTGACGCAATTAATGTTTTTGAAGCGAGCCTGCTAGCCAATTACAACGATAAACTCCGGGTCGGGATAGGCTACCGGCTTGAGGATGCGCTGATACTGTCTTCCAAAATCAGTATTTCCGAAAATCTTTTGGTAGCCTATTCATATGATATGACCACAGGCAATCTACAGAATTATCGCAATGGTTCCCATGAAGTAATGCTACATTTCAGAATCAACAAACCGGAGAAGCAGTACAAGTCTCCCCGGTTTTTTGATTAATATTCTATTTTTTTCTCATTGAAGGCGGTTTCCTCTTTAAGGATTTCCACCGATTTCTGAATCGTTTGGTCGATCATGCTTATAATCTCATAATACGCGCTGATATCAAACAAGTTTCTTGCAATCAAAGCTTTCAGCATGTGTTTTATTTGTTTTTCGGACTGCTGATAGCCCTCTTCATCAAATTCCACCCCTTCATCTTTTGTATAATCGATAAACTCATTCATAAACTCATCTGTAATAGTATATCTTGACTTAAAGGATTTTACATTGTCATATTTCTTTTTGAGCTCCCCGCGCTCTTCATCAAGATAGTCAAGAATATAGGAATTCGGAATTCTGTTTTTCACAATGTTTGTGTAGAAGTCGGAGAACCGGGTGGAATCCCACGGAACAAATACATCAGGCATAATGCCCCCGCCGCCATATACGGTTCGGCCGTTGTCGGTACTATATTTTAAAGTATCGGGAAATGTGATGCTGTCGCTATTGACAAATTCTCCCCGCTCCATTCGCTCCCGGATATCCTTGTAGTATTCTTCTTTTTCGCCTTCTTCATAGGGTCTTTGAATGCACCTGCCCGAGGGGGTGTGATAACGGGCTGTTGTTAGCCTGATTACAGAACTATCGGGAAGAGTGAAGGGCCGTTGCACAAGCCCTTTGCCGAAGGAACGACGCCCAACTACCAAACCCCTGTCCCAGTCCTGGACAGCACCTGAGACGATCTCACTCGCCGAAGCGGAGCCTTCATTAATGAGGACTACCAGCTTCCCGTTTTCAAAACTTCCCCGGCTGGTGGCTTTGAGCTCTCGCCGGGGTGCTTTTCTTCCTTCCGTATATACCAACAATTTCCCATTTTCGATAAACTCATCGGCCAGGTCTGTGGCGGTCTGCAAATATCCGCCGGGGTTGCCCCGCAAGTCAAGGATAAGTTCCTCCATGCCCTCTTCTTTAAGCTCTTTCATGGCTTCTTTAAACTCATTAAGGGTGGTCTTGGAGAAGCGGGAGATCTTGACGGTTCCTATTTTATCGGTAAGCATATAGGAGGCTTCAACACTGTTTAAGGGGATCTTATCGCGGGTGATGGTGAATTTAATCAGCTCGTCCCTTCCACTGCGCTTAACGGAAACCTCCACTTTAGTCCCCTTTTTTCCCCGCAGATGATTTTGTACGTATTTGTTATTGATATCTTCTCCGGTAGCATCTTCCCCGTTGATTTTGACAATTTTATCCCCGGCACGGATACCTACATCATCAGAAGGCCCTCCCGGGATAGGGGCTACAACGAGAATAGTGTCTTCATAGATCTGAAATTGAATCCCCACACCTTCAAAATTTCCTTCCAGTGGTTCATTGGCTTTTTGGATTTCTTCTTTGGTGAAATAATTTGAGTGTGGGTCGAGTTCTTTCAGTGCAGCTTCGATAGCTGCCTCAGTCAGTTTACTATTATCAACGCTGTCGACATAAGCGTAATTGATAATTTTCATAGCAGACATTAACTTTTTAACATCTTCCTTATTCTGAAATTGGGCCTGAGCCGGCAAAACCAGTATTAGCGAAAGTATTATTATAATTGTGCTATTAATCAATTTCATAGATCTTTTGTTGTGGTTTTATAAGATGTTGTTACTTTAGATTCAAAGATATATTAATTTCGTCCAAACACGTAAGAAAACAATATGATTATTAATAAACTTTAACAGTTTTGAGCAGCAAATACGAAAAGAGAAAGCTTCTCGGAAGCATGATATACCCTGCTATCCTGGTATTGGTGCTTTGGGCGGTTAAATTCATCGAAATAGGTTTTGAGATTAGTTTTTCGCAGCATGGCATAATTCCGCTCGAATTAGTAGGCCTTCCCGGTATTGTAACGGCTCCCCTTATTCATGGAGATTTGGGACACCTGGCCTCCAATTCTGCTCCCTTGTTTTTACTAACCACCGGTCTTTTTTATTACTATGATAAAACGGCCTTCAAAATTTTTTTTATAGCCTATGTAGCCACCGGTGTTTGGGTGTGGCTTTTTGCCCGCGGAGATGCTTCACATATCGGAGCAAGCGGTGTGGTCTATGCGCTGGCTTCCTTTCATTTTTTCAGTGGTTTGATTCGCCGCCAGAAACAATTAATGGCGTTTGCCCTGGTAGTAGCTTTTCTGTATGGTAGCATGGTATGGGGTGTTGTCCCTGATTTTTATCCCAAAAAGCCTATATCATGGGAGTCACATTTGATGGGGGCGGTAGCCGGACTACTACTGGCTTTTTTCTTTAGCGATAAAGGCCCGAAAAAAGCGAAAAGAGAGTTTAAAGAGCATGATGAGGAATGGGAAGAACGCATCAGGAGGATGCAGGGCTATTACCCCGATGAGCTGGAGATTCATTATGAAATAAAAGAAAAAGACAGCGAGGAAAAGAAGGAAGGGGAATGATGGTGGAATAAATAGCTTTTAATAATAAATAGAGTTGCGGCCTAACCCTGTCAGGTTTTCCTGCGCTTTATGATATAAAAGAGGTAAACAATCAATAAAATCAATATTGCAGCGGCCGGAATGTAATAGTGCCATTGCCAGCCACTTTGGTTTTTTTTCTGTTCCATTTTTTTCAGTTCAGCTTCAATGTTTTCCAGCCTTAAACTGTCATCCATAGCAGCAAAAGCTTCTATGTATTTTTTGGAACTTTCATAATCTTCTTTCTTAGCATAGGCCATGACAAGTTTTTCGTAGTTATCACGCACTTCCGGTTTAGCGCCAATATCACGGGCAATCTCTATACTTTGTTTGAAATAATTGATGGCCTTATCCAGTTTTCCTTTCATCATCAGGTTTTCGCCGATACCCGTGTATGTGTTAGCCAGCAGCCTCTTATCGTCAAGGTTCTCTTCAATTTTTAGAGCTTTCCGATAGTATTCATTGGCTTTATCATATTTTTCCAGCTTATTGTGGATATGTCCCAGGTTAATCAGGCATACCATCTCTCCTCTTTTATCGTCAATTTGATGCCTGATATTGAGCGACTCTTTCAGAAGGCTTTGTGCAAAATCATATTCTTCCAAATGATAATGTCCCATTCCAATTTCATTGAGACATATTGCCTTGGCATAAAGGTCATTTTTTTTCTTGGCCAGGTTTAACGCTTTATTGAAATAATGAAAGGCTTTCTTTATCAGATCCTGGCCCATGTATATGTCGCCAAGATTTATATAGTTATCAATCAATTCTTCCTCATCGTTTTTCTTCTCATAAAATGCTGTTGATTGCCGTAAATTTCTGAGGGCGGAATCAAATTCGCCGATAAAATTGTAGAGGTTCCCCAAATTATTCAGGGTAGTGGCCACCCCCCTCTTTGTCATTTTGCTCTTTTTCAAATTGTAACGACCGGCGATAGTATTTAATAGCTCCCTCATATTTCCCCTTTTCTTTTAACAATAGACCCAGGTTATGATTTAAATTGGCCATACCTTCTCTATGATTGATTTGGGTATATCTATCCAGAGCCTTCTCATAAGCCTTTCTGGCCTTATCCATTTCGCCGGTAAAAAAATGAATGATACCAATGTTTTTCTGCGAAAGGGCTATTTTGGCCGTGTCTTTTATATTCCTAGCCAGATGAAGAGCGTTACGGGCATATCACAGAGCCTCGTCCCTCTCGCTAAAGCGCAATTCGGCCGACAAATCATTATAGATTTCTATTTTCCGGGAGGTAGGACTATGCTCCAGCTCGGATTTTAGCTGCTGGATTTTTTTCTGCCCGCTGACAATCACCGGTATAACGAGAAGAAAAATCATGCTTAGGGTTAATAATTGGTATGTTAAGTTTTTCTTTTTCATTATAGTACCAGGTAATGTTTTAATTTTTCATATAATTCGTCATACATTAAATCCAGCATGTTCAACTCGGAGAGACTTTTGAATCTTCCGTGGTCCTCCCTGTAATTGACAATTTGTTTTACAAGGTAATAATCCATATAAGGGTGACGCTGCAATTCCTTAAATGTAGCTGTATTAATATTCACTTTTTGAATGTTAGTGGTATCCGTCCAAAAATGATTCTTTAACGGCAGATAATTGGAGGAATCAAAATTGTAGACTTCCAGGAGTTGTTTCTTGGTATAAAAACCCCCTAGATAATCCCTGTATTTGATGATTCTTTGAGAAAAAACCTCACCAATGCCCCTGATTTTGATCAATTCAGACGAATCAGTGGAATTCAAATCAATATGTAAGGTGGTACGGGGGGTAGTAGAATCTTCATTGATTTTATTCTGCTTTCCGGATGCTTTCTTTTTTTCCGGTTTTTTAATGTTGATATAGGGTTCCAATTGGGCAAATTCTTGCTGAGTAATACCGTAGATTTTTTTCAGATCTTCTTTTTTATCGAAGGACCCGCCACTTTTCTCGTAGTTTTTTATGATTTGTATCTGATTTTGTGAGAAGCCTATTTCTTTCCACTTGTTTTCAGGCAAATTATTAGGATCAAAAGGGAAAGGAGTTAGTTGTTCGGGTTTACGGACCTTATTCTTCAGTGTATCTTTTTTCGTTGTTTTTTGTTTCTTCTTATCTTTTTCTTTTTTGCGGGCTTCGATAAACGCTTCTACTTGTTTTTTAAATTCTTTGTTACTCGTATTTCCATTCAATGAGATAAATCTGGGCAAAAGCAAGTAGATAACAATGAGCAGGAGAAGTATCGCTAACAGGGTTAAAACTCCTATACGCTCCTTTGTGTTGAACTCGAAAAATTTCCGTGGTTTTTTGTTCATGAATGTCCGTCTTTCCCAACCAAATATAGCAAATTAACAATATTATTCACTATCGGTATGGGATAAAATCGCTTTCATTTTGTCGATTTGTTCGCTTGTCCCCAATACAAATAATTTTGATTCGGGTAGCAATTTTGTTTGCGGCGTGGGGTTAAGGATATATTGTCCTTGAGGATTTTTATAACCAATGATGTTGGCCCCGGTTTTTCTTCGAATATCCAATTCATAAAGCGTTTTGTTATTAAAATCTTCATGCATATTTTTACATTCAATCTCCTGGATTGTTGTAGGAGCAGAGCCTCTCACGGAAAGGTAATCGAGGAATTCCACTATATCACTACGGGCTACCAGCTTAGCCATATGCGCTCCTCCAACCTTTTCAGGCATAATAATGCGGTCGACCCCTGCGATACGTAGTTTTCTTTCGGCACTCTCGCTTGAGGCCCGGCTGATAATGGTTAAATCGGGATTCAGTGAACGCGCGGTTAAGACAATAAATACATTATCGGCATCGGTGGGTAATGTGGCTATAAGGGCCTTAGCGTCTTTAATTCCGGCATTTAGTAATATGTCATCATCGGTAGCATCCCCTTCATAAAAAGGGATGTTTTGTTCCCTGTTGTCCATAACAAGATCGTGGTTGTTTTCTATGACTAAACATGAATTGTTATGCGCCAGGAGTTCTAAGACCGTTTGTTTTCCGTTGCGCCCATATCCTACAACAATGACGTGATTTTTCATAGCTTTTGTGGATTTTTTTCTGTACTTGCCTAAAAGATTTCCGATTTGCCCCTCAAGAAAGTGAGATGTGATTTTTGATAAAGTATAAGTGATTGTCCCCAATCCGCTGATAATTAAAATAATAGTAAATATGCGTCCATCAACGGATAAATCCCTGATTTCACCGAAACCTACTGTCGTTACTGTGATTACCGTCATATAAAGAGCTTCCAGGGGCGAGAACCCTTCAATGATCATGTAACCTGCAACACCTACCAGTATAATCGTAATGACAATCAGAATTGCTATATAAATGATCTAGGACTTTTCTTTCCTCCTGTGGTGCTGCATAATTTCAAATGAGAATATTAAGACAAATGTAAAAATATTTTTTTATGAAATTTTTAATCTAAAGGCTATTTGATGTTGATTCATATATTCTTATGTAAGTATCTTTTTACCTACCGGGCAATGAAGACATTTCTTCGGAGTGCAATAATTTTTTTTCAGATAGATTAAAGCCTGGGAATGAAAGGCATTTCTTATTTCCAATCCCAGTGTGCTGTATTTTTTGATGATGGAGTTCGATTCGGGTGGTAGTTCAGAGAGAAAATCCAGGGCTCGCTCCTTAAAAAGCTGCTGGTTTTTAACCATGCCGAAAACAAAAATATAAGGGATAATGGTATTGATAATGATAAGATCTATCGCTGCATTCCCTAAAAATTTTGCCTTTCCGGCCGAAGCTTTATCGAAAGTATAATGATCCTGCCAATAGTTGGAGGCTTTAACGATTAATAGGTTTTTGATGTCTTCGATTTCGCGGGCTTCAAGGACAAAAGAAAACAACGAAGACGATTTATGGATAAGCTGCGCGAATTGAGCCAGGCGGATGTGAGGGAAGTTGGCAGGCCGCAAGCGAAGAAATCGCCAGAGCTTTTGGTCCACAGGGCGTAATGAGAATTTGGCCTGCAGATGTTTGTATTCTTTTTGCAAAGCCCTGGGATAGGCGTCTTCGAACTCCCTCCCCGACAAAAAACCGGCCTGACCGTATAACAGCGCTTCAAGCTGGAAAAGATTGTTTTTATGCTTGGCGAGGTATTTTAAAGGTAGTGATTTGGCGAGCAACTCAAAGGGGGCATTGTTTATCTTGAACCCAAAATTGCGGGCTATGGATATGTAAAAACATTCTTCCCAACTGTTTTTATGTTTGGTAAGTAAGGTTTTGATTTCATCAGCTTTGTGCTCGAGTTTCTCTATGGCCAGCCTCTCCTTCCAGCTCTCCCAGATAAAATAATCCACCCGGGAAGCAAGGCTTTCGCAGGGTATCCAGTTTTTATTGTTGATTAAGTTGAGATAGCGTTCATACAACCTTTTGTTGACATTATTCTTAATTTCAAGCGTAGGGGCATTAACGTCAATATCTTTATCGTTTTCGTATACTACGTGAAGAATGATGTTTTGATAAGCCGGGTCTTTATCGTGGTTGTGCTTGTGCCAGTCAGAACTTCTTACATGAATCTCCACATTTCCTACCCAAAGGGTTAGTCCGATTCTGATTTTTGCCTCGAAAAAATCCGGGCCCGCATCAAGATTATGATGACCCGGGTTTTCAATTTTTATAACTTCATCTTCATCTGAGGTAAGCTCATTCTCAAATAGTCGGTATTTCCACAGGTAATGCAGGTATGATTCATTCATCATTTTACCGGGGTTTTTATTTGTTACTCACAATAATACTTATTTTTGTCATTAAAGTCAATCATAAATCCACCTCATTTAAAAGGAGCAACAAATTTTGAAAATAATTTAACTGCTTAGGCGTTTTCATGTTAATTTTAATCCATGGATCGTTTCTTTCAATACTATTAACTTTGGTATGATAATTGAAAAACAGCTTGACAGAAAAGGGGGCATGATGTGGCGTAATGTAATAATCCTTTTTTTGATGATGATTATTACCCTTCCCGATGCTTTTAGCCAGGAAAAGCGTGGGGAAGAAAAAGGTGATGGTGTGCAAAGGCTGGAACCTATGCAAGCCAAAGTTGATGGGAAGGATACTATGCTTATCAAAGAGCTGGACCCGGTCGTTATTTTTGCCTGGAAAGAGCCTCCCAGCCGTCGAAAAAGAAAGCTTATTTACAATATAAAAAAAGTATATCCCTATGCTCGCCTGGCGAGTCTAAAGCTATGGGAATATGAGAATAAACTTAAAAAAGCAGATTCTGATCGGGAAAGAAGGAAGCTTATGAAACAAGCGGAAGAGGAGCTGGAGAAAGAGTTTGGGCACGAGCTAAAAAAGCTCAATTTTACCCAGGGAAGGCTGCTTTTGAAACTGATCGACCGTGAAACCGGCGAAACCTCTTACGAGTTGGTGCAGGAGCTTCGCGGAAAATTTACTGCCTTTTTCTGGCAATCGCTGGCTAGAATATTCGGTTATAATCTTAAGGCCCCCTACGACCCCGAAGGGAAGGATAAGGAGATAGAGGAGATAGTCAGGCTTATTGAAGAGGGAAAAATATAGGTACAAATCGTAGGGAGGCAGACGGAGCAGTAGCCAAAAAGGTCTTTATCAATGATTTCAAAACACTATTTTTTAAATCTATCAACCATTGATTAGCACAGAGCCTTTTCATTTACTTCCCTCGTCCCTGAAGAACAATCAGTACTGTATATATTAAAATTCTGAAATCCATAGCCAGCGACATATTTTCAAGATAAAGGATGTCATATTTCAACCGCTGAATCATTTCATTCACATCTGAAGCATATCCGTATTTTACCTGCCCCCATGAGGTTATGCCTGGCTTGATACGCTGAAGCATCTTATAGTGGGGCGCCCTTTCGATGATTTTGTTGATAAAATATTGCCGTTCAGGACGCGGACCTACAATGCTCATATCTCCTTTAAGTACCGTATAGAATTGCGGTAACTCATCCAGGCGGGTTTTGCGCATAAATTTTCCGAATCGTGTGATGCGGGGGTCTTCTTCAGAAGAGAGTTTTGGAATTCCATCCTTTTCGGCGTCATGTACCATTGACCTGAATTTATGCATCATGAAGGGTTTGCCGTGCAGCCCGATGCGTTTCTGACTGAAAATGATGGGGCCATGGGAGGACAGCTTCACGCCAATAGCACAGAACAGGTAGAGGGGGGATAGGAGAATCATGGCCAACAAAGAAATCGATACATCCATTAAGCGTTTCAGCGATTGCTGCCAGGTGGGTAAGGTTTGCGGGGATATCTGGATCAAAGGAGTTTCGAAAATGGCGCCCATTTTCACCGTACCCATCAGTATGTCCTGCATCTTAGGGATAATCTTGACTATGACGTCCGAGGCTTCTAGTTCGGTGATGACTTCTTCTACAAGCCCGTTTTCCGACTTTTCGGTGGCAATAATAACTTCCTCTATTCCATGTTTGTTGATCACTTTGTTGATTTCTTTATAAGAGCCAAGATGGGGGAGGTCTTTTTCCAGTGGATTGTGTTTATTTCCGTTGATCGAGATAAAGCCCTTAAATAACTGACCGGTAGCCTTTTCCTGGCTTTCTATCTGGTGATATATATCGCTGGCATTTCCATTGCTGCCGATAATTACGGTGTTGAAACCGATTGATTTTTTGTGTATCTTATGATTGGTAATAGAAGTTAAGATTAGGCGAAACATATAGGTGAATCCGAAATGCAAACCGAATAAGGTGAAGAATGAGCGGTAATACGACCTGTAGGAATAAATGACATCATCCAGGATGAGGGCGAAAAAAATTACCGTTACACCTATGACAGCCACAACCAGGGTCTGGCTAAGCTCCCGGAGGCGGGATTTACGGTACACTTTTCGATAAAAACCTGAGATATAATACAAAAACAACCAGAATAGAGGAACCAATGTAATACCCAGATAAAGATTTGTGTCAGCGGTTACCTGTCCGAACTTGTCAAAAATATCGGGATCAATGGTGTACTTGCGATAGATAAAGAAAAGGCTCCACGCAATCACCGCACTGAAAAAATCTAAAGTTATATATCTCAGTCGTTGAATTCTGTATTTCATTAGAAATGAATTACTTTAAGGTTATCCAGATAAACTTTCGCTTCCGGTTCGTTTTCTTTTCTTAAGATGCTTAAGAAAATCCTAAAGTTGCGTGCGGGATATGCATTTCCAATACTATTGGTGAGATTGATATATATTTTTTTCCAATGGTCTGTCGGATTCAACACTACAATGGGCCTTTGCTGATCTCCCGTGGATGTTAAAGCGTAAATTCCGGTCTTTACCTCAATATTGGTTTTAAAGTTCATTTCCAGGAATACGGCTTCCCCCCGCGGAAATTGGTAAGTAGTATCGGAGATAGCTTCGAAGATTCTTTTTTTACCTTCGAGAACAACCTTTCCGCTACCACTACCCTCAAAAGGGGCTGCATTATCGATCAAAATGTTGGTATCACTATCTTTCGGTTTCAATTTTAATTCGGAATTATCAAAATTTTCTCTCCAGGGTATCTTCGTGCTGTCATGGTATTGCACCGATGGCATCAGCGTGGTAATCTTCTCCTTTTCCAGCATGACCCCTGAAGTGTCATAGTCGGAAAAAAAGGGGTAAGGAATTCGCGTGGAAGAAATCCCGTTCATTTTGATACCGGCTCTGATCATCACATCATTCTTTCCTTCATCCAAAACCGGAAAGGTAGCCGGCAGTTCAAATACTCCGATTAAGTGATTGTTGACGTACACCCATGCGTCGGTAATTTTATGGGAGAGGCTGCCTTCAGAGAAATATTCATTGCCGTGCAGGCTGATCGAATCAATGTGTATGTAGGATGGTATTTTTTGTCCCTTATCATCTTTATCGCATCCCGCGATGACAAAAATAAAAATCAGAGAGAGTAAAGTGATGCCGCTAAATTTCATGCTGCGCTTTTTTTCGCTATCTGAACGGTTTATATTATTTCTTATTGCTTTTCTTTTAGTTCCTGCAATGCTTTTTTGCATTAAACGGTAGCTTGGTGTAATTTTGGTGCAAAAGTAAGAGAATTTTTATAATGAAAGACTCATTTAAGCATAAAGGAATGCGTAAAAAGCTTGTGGAGAAGATAAGGCAGGAAGGATGGATTCATGATGAAAGAATCCTTGAAGCCATGATGCGGATACCCCGTCATCTTTTTCTTGATTCTTCCTTTGAAGAATATGCCTATCAAGACCGTCCCTTTCCTATCGGGAATGAGCAAACTATTTCCCAGCCCACAACCGTGGCGTTTCAAACACAATTATTGGAGGTGAAAAAAAATGACCGCATTCTTGAAGTGGGAACGGGTTCAGGATACCAGGCCGCTTTGCTGGCCGATCTTGGTGCTAGGGTTTTTACCATTGAAAGGTTTAAATCATTAAAAGAGAAAGCCCGGAAAAATCTAAGAATGATTGGTTTTCAGGGTGTAAACCTTTTTTATGGCGACGGTTATAAAGGGTTACCTGCTTATGCCCCTTTCCATAAAATCCTGGTAACAGCAGCAGCCCCGGAACTTCCCGATACCTTTTTTTCGCAGT
This sequence comes from Bacteroidales bacterium, assembly GCA_021738485.1. Taxonomy (GTDB): domain Bacteria; phylum Bacteroidota; class Bacteroidia; order Bacteroidales; family JAIPAH01; genus JAIPAH01. The sequence continues at coordinate 20,213 of JAIPBX010000015.1, forward strand.
TGCGAGAAGGGGGCATGTTGGTAGTGCCTTTCGGAAAAGGCGGCGTGCAAACCATGAAAAGATTTATCAAAACACAGGAGGAAATAATTGAGGAAAACCATGGTGATTTCGCATTTGTTCCCTTGCTTCGTGACAAGGCAGAGTAAATGACCGGGAGGTGTGAGAATACTGATAGTGAAGAAATTTATTATTGCAAGGGATGGGGTAACCTTTATTAAATAGATGTAATGGAACTATCGACTGGAAAAACTATGAGTATATGCTGATTGTATTGGGGCTATAAATAGAGAGAATCTGCAGAGCACTTGATAATAATGGATAGTATTGATATAATAATGGTATTTTGGGTGTGGTATGAATGATTAAAAAAATTACTTTTGCGTTTTGCAAATTAATATTACTATATAAAACAAGGCTTATGATAAGTAGTGTATTCCTCGGGACGGGGAGCTACATACCAGAAAATGTCGTTAAAAACGAAGATTTCCTTCAAAATGCATTCTATTCTCCTCAGGGTGAAAAGATTGACAGGGAAAACAGTGAGATAATTAATAAATTATACGAAATAAGCGGAATACGGGAAAGGAGATATGTCAATAAAGAGCATGTTTCTTCCGATATCGCTCGCCTGGCCGCTGAGGATGCGCTTGATACGTCAGGATTTGACAGGGAAAAACTGGACTACCTCATAGTGGCTCATAACCTGGGAGATGCTCCTTATGAGAATCCAAGGATGGATATTTTACCACCCGTTGCATCCCGTGTAAAGGCGAAATTGGGGATAAAGAATCCTTACACTGTGGCTTATGATATTCCCTTTGGATGTCCGGGATGGGTGCAGGGGATCATCCAGGCCAATTATTATATTAAATCGGGCGATGCGAAAAGCGCCCTGGTCATTGGCAGTGAGACATTATCACGAATTGTGGACCCCTACGACCGCGACGGGATGCTCTTTTCCGACGGAGCAGGGGCTGCTCTGCTGGTAGCCCGCGAGCAGGAGAAGGCCACAGGGGTGTTGTCGCATCTTACTCGCTCGGATGCAATAGAGCATGTAGATTTGCTGAGCATGGGAAAATCCAACAACCCGGAATATAAACAGGATTCTACTTTTATTAAAATGAACGGGCGTAAGTTGTATGAATATGCCCTGACTAATGTGCCGCCATTAGTGAAGGAGGTAGTGGATAAAAGCGGAATACCGGTTTCCGATATCAAAAAAATCCTGATTCACCAGGCTAATGAGAAAATGGATGAAGCAATTGTTAAAAGGTTTTTCCGCTTGTATGGAATAAGAAATATTCCTGATCAAATGATGCCGCTGACCCTGGATCAATTCGGTAACAATTCGGTGGCAACCATACCTATTATGTATGATTTAATCCTTAAAGGGAAGCTGGAAGGCCAGGAAATTCATGCCGGGGATCCGCTCGTATTTACTTCTGTTGGGGCGGGCATGAATATTAATGCCTTTATGTACCAAACTCCCTGAGAGATGGCTAAGTTTTTAGGTTTCTAGGTTTCTAGGTTTGTAAGTTTCTAGGGTTATAAGTTTATAAGTTTGTAAGTTTCTAGGGTTATAAGTTTATAAGTTTGTAAGTTAGTAAGTTAGTAATCAAGTGTTTAAGTGCGTAGGTGTTTAGGTTTTTAAGTTATTAGGTAGTTGAAAAGTTGCGCTTTAGCCGATTCGATAGCTATAAGACGGTTCGCTGAATCTTTGGATATTGATTGGAAAATCGGAAGTACAATCGGTTAAGCGCCGGAGGTAGGGGCTTCCATGCTTGTTTAGACACGAGTCTCTTGCGCGTGAGCTTTTCGCGTGCGGATGATCCTGGCGGCTTTGGCATACTTGCAGAACATTGAATGGTTTGCAGCTTTCCAACCCCGAAAATAGCGTTACAAACGCTAAGAGGGGTTGGCCACGCGTCACAGCCTAAATACCGTAGGTCATCTTCAAAATTGCCACGAATTCACGAATTTAAGACGAATTGTTTTTACCTGAAAATAGCTTCAAAAAGCATTTATAGATTCGTTAATTATTCGTGCCTGCCCTTGCCATTCAGGCGGGCCTGCCCTTGCCGGTCAGGCGGGTATTCGTAGCGAAACTTACGGTATTTAGGCCCAGAAGCGCGGCAGCTTGACATATTAAAATCATACAACCATACAACCATATAGCCATACAACCATACAACCATTCAACCATCCAACCATACAGCCATCCAACCAATTACCAATTAACTAATCACCAATTAACCGATTACCATTCACCCCATCACCAAATTCTATCAGAATAACATGACTCATTCTTACGGACAGCGACAGTAATACGCAGTGCTTACTTTAGCCTCAGTTTCCGCCACATCCGCGAAAGGTAATAGCCCGATAGCAGGGCTAATGCGGTCAAACCCGATGCCATTCCGAAATGTCCATAGATCCAGTTACCTGTGGCGAATAGGGCGGAATAAATGGAGGTAATCCCCAGCACCATACACAAAATCCCTATCGGCACATCCCAATGCCCTTCATCTTCATCTACTGGCTCTCCATCTTCTCTTGCTTCCCTTACAATTTTTTTCCATCCCGGTCCACCCGGCTGAATGAGCCGGTAAAAGCTGCGCAATTTCTCCCGGTCGACCGGTTTGGTGAGGAAGGTTGCCGTCAGCCACACCAGCGTAGTAAATCCTACCCCCGAAAGCAGTTTGAAGGAGCTGCTAAGCTCAGGAAACGCTGTTTGCGGGTGGATAAGCTGAAAATACACGGCCACCAAAAACGAAACGATCATCGCCGTAATTTCGCTGATCGCATTTATCCGCCACCAGAACCACCGCAGGATGTAAATCAACCCCGTGCCGGCGCCTACCTGCAGCAGGATGTTGAAGGCCTGTAGGGCATTGGAGAGCAATAAAGCCATCAGGCTGGTGATGATCATCAGCCCAACGGTAGACCACCGCCCGGCGGCCACCAGCTGCTTTTGACTGGCCTGTGGGTTTACAAAACGTTTGTAAAAATCGTTGACTACATAGGATGATCCCCAGTTAAGATGGGTGGAGATGGTCGACATAAAAGCGGCTACCAAAGAGGCCACCACTAATCCTAAGAATCCCGCGGGTAAAAGAGAAAGCATAGCCGGGTAGGCAAAATCATCCTTAACGATGGAAGCATCGGCATTGGGAAAGGCTGCGCGCATGCTCTCCAGATCCGGATAAACGATGAGTGACGCCAACGCCACTATGATCCAGGGCCAGGGCCGTAGCGCATAGTGAGCCACATTGAAAAAGAGGGTAGCCTTCATAGCTCCACGCTCGGTGCGGGTAGCCAGCATGCGCTGAGCAATATATCCGCCACCGCCCGGCTCGGAGCCGGGATACCATACACTCCACCATTGGACAGCGATAGGGAGGATGAGTAAAGTGATAAGCTGGTCACGGTTAGAGAAATCGGGTAGCAGGTTTAAGCGGGAGGATACCGCCTCATGCTCCACAAGCTGCTGCCAGCCTCCGATTTGGTCCATATTCAGCAGGATAATGGCAGCCCCGACGGCCCCTACCATAGAAATGGCAAACTGGAAAAAATCGGTTAACACAATTCCTCTGAGCCCCCCTAGCGTGCTGTATATCACTGTAATAATCATGGCAATGGTAAGCGTTTGCCAGGCCGGCCAGCCAAGCATAATAGCCCCGATTTTAATCAATGCCAGCGATACGGTGGCCATTACCAGGATATTGAATAGTACGCCCAGATACAATGCTCTGAACCCTCGCAGGAAAGAAGCTAATTTTCCGCTGTAGCGGATTTCATAAAACTCCAGGTCGGTGTTTACACCGGAACGGCGCCATAGTTTGGCGTAGATAAATACCGTCAGCATACCCGTAAGCAGAAAAGCCCACCATACCCAGTTACCGGCTACCCCGTTTTGTCGTACAATATCTGTCACCAGGTTAGGGGTGTCCAGCGAAAAAGTAGTGGCCACCATCGAAACACCCAGAAGCCACCAGGGCATATTTCTTCCGGAAAGGAAAAATTCGGCAAAGTTCTTTCCTGCCGTACGTGAGGCGTAAACTCCCAACCCCAGGGAGAAGACAAAAAAGGCCAGTATGATCAGCCAGTCAATGGTTTGAAGGATCATTGTTCCGGTTTTTGGTGTTGTTATTTCTTTTGAACCAGGCAAATTACGGAATATAAATGAGATGGGAAATGCGAATGTATGTAAATCAATACGAAATTCTGGGTATAGGTTTATGCATGGAAATGTTGTATGAGGGTGTGATAGTAGTCAGAATTGTGTATCGATCAGATTATTAATTATTTGCGGATTTTTCGTAAATTACACTGAAAGCGTGATGTAGCAATGATGTAATAGCTAAAATTCTCAAAGCAGTATTTGTTGTAGGAGAAAAATTGCTTCCAACTATTTCAAAGCTTAATATTGTTTTAAATTAAAATAATAAAAATGAAAAGATTAACGAGTTTATTAGTTGTTCTACTATTAATGACTTCTTTTGCTTATAGTCAAATGAGCAAAACAGGTTTAAACCAGGATGCAAAGTACGCCGAGCAGGTGGATTCGGTATTGGCTTTGATGACGCTGGAAGAGAAAATAGGGCAACTCAATCAATTATCCGGAGACGGAGAGGTTACCGGTCCGATTAGCTTGAATAATGAATCCCAGGAAGCGATTCGCAAGGGTCATGTCGGTTCGATGTTAAATATCAACAGCTCTTCCTACACAAGAAAAATACAGAAAATCGCTGTGGAAGAAACCCGCCTGGGCATTCCCCTGATTTTTGGCTACGATGTCATTCACGGTTACAAAACGATTTTCCCGGTTCCCCTGGGAGAAAGTGCTAGCTGGGATTTGGAGGCGATAGAGAAATCAGCCCGTGTGGCTGCTGTAGAAGCAACTGCGGCTGGCCAACATTGGACGTTCGCCCCTATGGTCGACATTGCCCGCGACCCGCGTTGGGGTAGAATTATGGAAGGTGCCGGGGAAGACCCTTACCTTGGAAGCGAAGTCGCCAAAGCGCGTGTCAGAGGCTTTCAGGGAGCTGATCTGGAGAAGAAAAACACTATGGTAGCCTGTGCAAAGCATTTTGTTGCCTACGGCGCTGCCAGGGCAGGCCGGGACTACAACACGGTGGATATGTCGAAGAGAAAGCTGCATGAGGTATATTTGCCTCCGTTTGAAGCAGCCGTAGAGGCCGGCGTAGGGACTTTCATGACTTCTTTTAACGAATTGAATGGCGTTCCCGTAACCGGAAGTAAGAAACATGTGAAAGGCATCCTGAGGGATGATTGGAATTACGACGGACTGATTGTTTCTGACTGGGGATCAGTTATGGAGCAGGTTGTTCACGGATCGGCTAAAGATTTGAAAGAGGCTGCCGATTACGCCATGAATGCCACTGTCGATATGGATATGGAAGGCCATGCATACCTGCCGCACATGAAAGAGCTGGTTGAAGAAGGCAAAGTAACTGAAGAGCAGATCGATGCTGCCGTCCGCCGAATTTTGCACAAGAAATTCGAACTGGGTTTATTCGACAATCCCTATCGTTACAGCGACGAAGAGCTTGAAAAAGAAGTCACGCTAACCGATGAGCATCGGCAACTCTCGCGAGATGTAGCCCGCAAATCGATGGTGTTGCTTAAAAACGATAATAATATCCTGCCGATGAATGCGGAGGTGAAGAAAGTGGCCATCATTGGCCCTCTCGCAGACGCGAAAAGAGAGATGATAGGAACCTGGAGCGCCCAGGGTGAAGCCAAACATGTGGTTACCTTGCTGGAGGGAGTTAAAAATGCCCTGCCGGATGCGGAAATCAATTACGTGAAAGCCTGTGAGGTGGAAGACTCCGACAAGAGTGGTTTTGACAAGGCAATGCAAGCCGCCAAAGAAGCTGATTTTGTGATTGCTGCGGTTGGTGAAAAAGCAATGATGTCAGGTGAAGCCCTGTCGCGCATGGACATCGGATTACCGGGCGTGCAGGAAGACCTGGTGCTGGAATTGGCCGAGCTGGATAAGCCCATGGCGGTAGTGCTATTTAACGGGAGACCGCTGGTACTGACGGAGGTAGACAAAGCCGCTCCGGCTATCCTCGAAAGCTGGCTGCCCGGAACGGAAGCCGGAAACGCCATTGCAGATGTGCTGCTGGGTAAGTACAATCCCTCAGGAAAACTGACGGCTACGTTCCCCTACAGCGTGGGACAGGTTCCGATTTTTTACGCACACAAACATACGGGACGGCCAAGAACGGAGGCGCGCTACACCTCGAAGTACATCGACGGCCCGAATGAACCGCTTTATCCTTTTGGTTACGGACTGAGTTATACCGATTTTGATTACAGGGATTTGAGCCTGAGCAACGCTGAGTTGACAACCGACGGAACTCTCAAGGTTTCTGTTCAGGTAAAAAATGCCGGAGATATGGAAGGTGAAGAGGTGGTTCAGTTTTATGTGAGAGACCTCGAAGCCTCTGTAACGCGTCCGGTTAAGGAATTGAAAGGATTCAAAAAGATCGCACTCAAACCCGGCGAAAAGAAAACAGTGGAATTTACGCTGACCCCTGAGGATTTGGCGTTCTACAATCGCGACTGGGAATGGACCACAGAACCCGGAACGGTTAAGGTATTTGTCGGGGGCGATTCACAAAACACCCTGGAAGCAGAATTTGATTTGAAAGAGTAGTCGTTTCATAGCTTAGTTTTCGATAGTTATCTCATCCCGGGAGGCCGCAAGTGCGGTATTTCCCGGGATTGAGTATTATTTTTCAACCTGTTATTAATTAGATATAGCCTAAAATCCCGGAAAAAATGAAATTTATTCAATCATTATTTGTCATTCTACCACTCCTTTTCCTTAATGTAGTACCATCCTTAGCCCAGAATTATCTTCATACCGAAGGAGAAGATATAGTAGATGCAAACGGGGATTCTTTTATTATCCGCTCGATGGGTATCGGGGGATGGATGTTGCAGGAAGGTTACCACATGAACACGGCAGGGGCGGCCGATACACAACATGAAATTGAAAAGAAACTGGTGGACCTCACCAGTGAAGATTTTAAGGAGAAGTTTTACAATCGTTGGCTAAACAATCATTTTACCAGGCGCGATTTGGATTCGCTGAAAGTCTGGGGCTTCAATGCTGTACGTCCCGCATTACATTACAAGTGGTTTACGCCGCCCGTAGAAGAAGCGGTTCCGGGGAAGGTTACCTGGCGACAAAAAGGTTTTGCTTTACTTGATTCTTTGATTAAATGGTGCACTACCAACGAGATGTATCTTATTCTTGATTTACATGCTGCTCCGGGTGGGCAGGGCTACAATGCCTCCATTAACGATTATGATACCACCAAACCTTCCCTGTGGGAAAGTAAAGCTAACCGGCAAAAAACGATTGCTCTGTGGAAAAAAATTGCTTCCCGATGTGCAAAAGAACCCTGGGTTGGGGGATACGATCTCATCAATGAAACCAACTGGACATTTGAAGGAAATTTTGACGGCGACATTGCTAAAAACGGTTGCCAGGATACGGCCAACAGTCCGCTGAGGAAATTGTTGGGTAAAATCACTTCGACGATACGAAAGGTGGATACTAATCACATGATCATCATTGAAGGCAACTGCTGGGCGAATAATTTTTCCGGACTCACTCCGCCATGGGACGACAATATGGTGTATAGCTTTCATAAGTACTGGAACGATAACGACAAGGAAGCAATTCAGGAGTTTCTGGACTTACGCAGCCGGTTTAACGTCCCCATTTGGCTGGGCGAAACAGGCGAAAATTCCAATACATGGTTTACCGAATGTATTTCCCTGATGGAAGAACACCAAATCGGGTGGTCGTGGTGGACCGTAAAACAACTTAATGATATTGACGATCCGTTTATCATTCCTCAAAACCCTGAATATAGAAAAACAGTGGCTTACTGGCGGGGCGAAGGAGTTAAACCTGGCCGCAAAGAAGTGAAGAAAGGGTTTCTGCAACTGGCTGAAGATGCGAAGCTGGAGAACTGCGTGTACCACAAAGATGTGATTGATGCCATGTTCAGAAGAGTAAAAATATCCGAAACAAAACCTTTCAAACCACACACCCTCCCGGGAAGAGTCTTTGCAGTGGATTATGATATGGGAAGGGTCCGCCACGCCTGGTACGACACCGAATACCAAAACCTCGATATGAACACCACGCCAAACAAAGGACATGCTTATCGAAATGACGGAGTGGATATTACTACGTGCACCGATTCTATTACTAATGGCCTTAAGGTAGGTTGGATAGAAGACGGGGAATGGATGCAATATACCGTTGAAGTGAAAAAGGCGGGAACGTATGATTTTGCGTTCAGAGTATCTTCGGAAGTTCAAGGAGGAATAATCAAATTAATGTTAAACGGAAAACCGGTTTTTGATGAGATAAAAGTTCCCGTTACCGACGGATTTAAGGAATGGAAAACAATATCCCCGCAGAAAAGGCATCTTGAAAAAGGAAAGCACAAGATTAAGATTGTAGCTAAGAAAGGAGGATTTCATCTGAATTATTTTGAGGTGGGGGATTAAGGTTTTTAATTCGAGAATTCGTGGCAATTTTAGATATGACCTGCGGATTTAAGGGAAATAAAAAGATCTCGCTTATCATCCAGATATTCATAAATGGAATCTATTGAGTCTTTAATGTCCGAACAAGTATTTTTGAACTTCAAGCTGCATATAACAGTTGTTTGGTTTGCTCTATGCTTTTTATAAGTAGGGATTAGAGAGCGACTTGTCAGTAACAAGGTCTACTATACGGTTAAACAAACTTTCAAGTTCCTCGTGAAGATTGAAGTAGTTACTTGTATATCAATCTATTGAAGTTTTATTTTTCTTTCTCAATCAACTTTTTCAGTTTCTCAAAAGAGGGATTGATTGCCAGGATGGTACCTGTACTGTCAATCAGAACGCGCCTGCCACCTCCATTGGCAATTCCATATTTTCTCCAGATGTGACGATTTTTGTCTAAACAAAATTTTAGAAAAGCTAATTTAGTGGTTTCATGTAATTTTTTTGAGCGCGTGGCAGGAAGTAGGGAAGGATTCACGTATGAAGAACCGGGAGGTATCCAAGATTTTTGTAGATTTGTGATGGAGATAATAATAAGACAAAAGCCCAGGCGTTTATTGGGCTAATTTTTTTGATAATCAATTTAATATTTACAAAAAGTTACAGTATGAATTTTAAGATTTTAGGGAGCATCATAATTAGTTTAGCATTTCTTTTTATGGTAGGATGTAATCAATCCCAAAAGGAAAAAGATGCCAGTGAGGAAGAAAACCAGGAGCAAACGGAAATGTCCGGTCAAGCGGAGCAACAGGATGTAGGGGAAGTAAGTGATGAAGAACTGGATCAGTTTCTTGCCATTATCCGGCAAATGCAATCTATTAATCAATCTGCCCAGCAAGAAATGGTTAGTTCTCTCCAATCAGAAGGAATAGACGTTCAGCGGTATAGTGAAATACATAAAGCTCAACAATCACCCGATCAGCAAGTTGATGCTACAGAGGAAGAAATGCGGAAATTTGAGGAGGCGAACCAGAAAATCCAGCAGATACAGCAGGAAGCTCAAAAAGAGATGGAAAAAAAGATAAAGGCCGAAGGGATGACCCAAAGCCGCTATGAAGCAATCGGAAGCGCGCTGCAACAGGATACTGTGTTGATGCAGAGGCTTCAGGAAAAGATGCAGCAGCAACAGCCTGTCGGTGGCGGTATGGGGAACTAGTTTACCGGTTTTTCGTCTGGCAGAGCGTTGTCACTTGTTCGGTTAGATTTCACACTAGCTTCCTATGAAAGGGCTTATTGGTATGGGAGATATAACCAGGAAACATGCCTGCAAAAAGCGTTGGAATTTCAGGCGCTTTTTGCAGGCTCTTTTTTAAGTCTATCTTCCCACAAAATAAGCTTCGTTAAGATCTTAAGATTAATTGAAAAAAGGTAAATTTGTTACAGAAATTTTTTGGAATAAATAAAAGTTATGAACCAACCGGATATAAGGTGGAAACAACGTTTTCAGAATTATAAGAATGCCCTTTCGAATTTGAAGAAAGCCATGGAGATTGAAAATCCGGATATTGTTCAGAAGGCCGGTTTGATACAGTTTTTTGAAATTACTTATGAATTGGCCTGGAATCTTATGAAGGATTATCTGCAGGAGCAAGGGTATATTGATGTTAAATCTCCCCGCAGTGCAATAAAAAGGGCTTTTGAATCAGAACTTATTTCGGACGGGCATAAATGGTTGGAGTTGTTAAACGACAGAAATCTTACCGCGCATACATATGATGAGGATACAGTGGAAAAAATAACAAACTTAATTAAAGGAAAATATTATCCATTGCTTGAAGAGTTGGAAAAGACATTCAAACGGTTGGAAGATGGCCAATGAAGTGAAACTGAGAAGTGATGATATAAAAGCCATTATCGATGTTCTGGAGAAAAGCCCCGAGGTGGAGCAGGGTATTTTGTTCGGTAGTCGAGCGAAAGGGAATTCACGGAATGGAAGTGATGTGGATATAGCTGTGAAGGGAGAGCATATCGATTATAAGGCTATCAGTCATATAAGTTATCTCCTTAATGAGGAAACAACAATGCCTTATCATTTTGATGTGTTAAATTATCATACCATTAAAAGCCGGGAATTGTTGGATCATATCGAAAGAGTAGGTATTACGATATACCAGAAGTGACGGTCATTTACAACAATGAAATGTAACATCCTTCCAGTTCTTTTCCGCTTTCACTGTCGAATTGACTTTATATAAGGAGCCCTAACGATTTTTATGAGTTATTCCCCATGGAAGGCTTAATAGCCTTTGGCTTTAGTAACTTTCAGCGCCTCGGCCAATTTCTTTTCAAGGCTCAATTGCCCGTCTATCCAATGTATTGTGTGTCCGCTGCGCTCCATGCGCCTGAACCAGGTAACCTGACGTTTGGCAAACTGGTGGATAGCGGTGTTGAGCTTGCTAACCATGGTATTATAATCCAGCTTCCCGGTGAGGTAATCGGTAACAAAGCGATACTCCAGCCCGTAAAATCGCAGGCTGTTGGTGGATACTTTGGTATCGAGAAGGTGCTGCACTTCTTCAACCAAACCATTTTCCAGGCGGGAATAGAGGCGTTCAGTAATCCGCTGCCTCAAGGCCAGGCGATCATAATGGATACCTATAAGCACGGACTCAATTTCCGGGTTTTTGCCCTGGCTTCCGGGATTGTTTTCGTAATGAATCTGAATTTCGATAGCACGTATCATACGGTGGCGGTCAGTGAGGTCGGTCGTATTGTGAAGCTTCCTGCTTTTGGCTTTTAGTAATTCCTTTAGTTCCGGGTCACTTTTTTTGTTGAGTTCCCAGCGCAGCGATTCATTTTCCGGAACCTTCAATAGGTTGTAGCCTTTCAGGACCGATTCCAGGTACATCCCCGAGCCGCCACACATTATTGGTGTTTTTTCGCGGGCGAGAATATCTTTATAAGCTTTCATAAAATCCTTTTGAAATTCATAGACATTATACTCCTCTCCCGGCTCGATTATGTCGATGAGTTGATAAGGAATCCAGCGCCCGTTGATGTAGTAATCATTGAGGTCTTTGCCCGTGCCGATGTCCATCCCACGATATACCTGGCGCGAATCGGCACTGATGATTTCTCCGTCGACCTTGTCGGCAATTGCCGCTGCAAGCCTCGTTTTACCGGTAGCTGTGGGTCCTAAAATCGTGATCATCTCTTTGTATTTTGGTTTCTATTTTCATTAACAGGTTTCGGATATTATTCAAATCGGATATGGAGCTATTTGCAAATGAAAGATTACCCAGCACCGGGCGGTATGCCTTCGCCTCCCTGTAATTTTTCAACAAATATTCGCTTAAAATGTGCTCAGGGGATTCCGCTATCATTTTTTGATGCTTCTTGAGGTACTGCAGGACGCGCAGCCCGTCGAAATTGATATGGCATTTCTTTAGGAATTCCTCGGCCGAAGCCGAGTTGCGCTTCAGCTTATCCAGCCATGACAGGTCATCGAATGCGGTTTTAAGAATCCCGGATACATTTTCACTATCAGGAAAACGGTAATATTCCTCAAATGCATTGTAAATGGCCTTGATTCGGTCGAATAAGGAGGGGTGATAAATCGGATAGCTTTCCCAATCCCCGACGGCTCCTTTAGCCATTGCCGGTCCTGTACCGAAAATCACCCGGTCGGAGTAGCGACCTTCCGGAAAGGCTTTGGTGGGGTTATAATGAAGGAGCTTACCGCTTTTGCGTAGCTTTTGCAGGAAATAGAAATCCTCGCCGGCTTTTTTCGGAGTTAGTCCGTTCACCTTTCGGTAGGCCCACACCGGTAGTGCAATAGCCGAACCCAGGGCCGAAAATTTGTAGGGGCTATCAATCCGCCACATATTCAAAGCATAATGGCGCATGTAAATTTCATAACGCAATAGCGCCCGTGAAGCTTTCTCATCACCGGGTAAAGGATGATAGTACGGGATGGCTGCACCCATAGCCGAAGGATGTTCCAGGAGATTCTCCGCCGTTTCCTGCAGGTAGTCCGGAGGATAGAATGTGTCCGCATCCATGCTGAAAATGATATCTTTCCCGTAGGCCTGTTCGCTAGCGGCATCCATCGCCGTTTTTCGTGCCCATCCCACACCGTAATTCTTTTCATCCCACCCTTTTCCAGGACTCGATCGGTCAATTACTTCTATAAAATTATCAGCCAGATTTTGAAGATATGTAAGGCTCTGTTGGTTATCTTCAAAAATGTGTTGTTTCGCCGGGTCATCCTTCCATGCTCCGGGTTGGTTGACACAAAAGATAGCCTTAAAGGGATATTCTGTCTCCTGCAACTGGAAACTCTGGATGAGCGAAGGCAGGTTCTCGCGCTCATTCATCACCGGTATGCAAAGAAATAAGTTCGGCATTTCCATACAACAAAGGTAACGCATATTCGAAAATGAACGGATGTTGGAATGAATCGATGCAGGGTTGAATGGATGTATGAATGTATGATTGAATGGATGTATGGTTGGAGGGATGGTTATTTATGTGCTTTTTTTTATCGCGCATTTATTTGTCTTGCCAAGACATCAAACTTTTAATGACTCACCTATAGCTAATTTTCGCCAAGAGAAAAAAACGAAGAAACCTTGCATAATTTTTTAAAGCAATTGTATGGCTTTTTTCTCACCTATTCGCGATATTCTCTATCTTATCTTGTCTTGCTCAGATTGGGGTTTTCGGCGAAAAGAGAAGTTTAATTCAAATTTTTTAAACTGGTTCTCATTCAGATACTTTATTATTGACGGATGACTTGATTTTTTTAAAAAAGGTTTAAAATCAATCAATCTTTCACCCCATCATTAAAATGAATCCGGATTACATAATCTATAAGATATTTTGCAGAAACAACCTTGAGTTTCTTTTCTTCTATTTGCTCATTATAATCAACTGTTGTTTTCATTTCAATCTTTTTGTTATACGTTCAAATTCGCCTTTTTTTGCATGTACATGAATAGGTTCATGTTCATTTGAATAGAAAAAGATTAAAATTCCTAAATATTCAATGATTTTTGGCATTATATAAATGTAGTTTAACACAAATTAAAGTAATTATTTCCTTACCGGCAATCTGTATTTTTCTATTTACCTGGTTTAACCCGATAGTTATCGGAATCAGCAAGTTTTGACAAAAAGAACATGACATCATCCCATAACCCGCTTTTAAGACTTCCCCCTTCATCTCTCTCTTTCCTTCAGCTTCACTATTTGGTTTTTCGGTGTGATGCCAAATGTCTGCGGCTTTTGGCGTGAGTTGTATTCCGACCACATGGAGAGGGTATAGGCACCGCTGTCGTGAACGATAATATAATCGCCTTCTTCAATAGGAGGGAGGTGGATGTTGCGGGCCAGAATATCCCCGGCAAAGCACAGCGGCCCGGCGATAACCCAGGGATTTTCGGCCCGGCCGGTTTTGATGCGGCCACTGGGTGTGGCCACACTGATTTCGTGCTTCCACTGCTGTGGGTGGTAAGTCTCCCGGATAAACATATTGGCCCCCGCATGAATCATGGCGGTATTAACATTGCGGTGGCGTTTGACGTACTCCACCCGGCTGATGGCGAATCCGGCGTTGGTGAAAATGTAGCGGCCGAATTCAGTGATAAGTTGGCAGTCCGGCCCAAAGAGCTCGGGGCACTCCTCATTAAGCTTTGCTGCATAGCCAGCCATAGTTGGGGGTGAGGTAGCGTGATGGTAGGAGATCGGTAAACCGCCGCCAATATCAAAATAGGACAGCTGTCTTTTGATAGCGTGTTTTGCAAATGCTTTGTGGATGTCCCCGGCCAGGTCGAGCACCTTACGGACGCCTGTCACCAACATTTCGGGTTGACAGCCCTGCGAGCCTATGTGCAGGTGGATGCTATTGAGCCACGGGTAGGCCAGGAAAGCCTGAATGATTTCGTCCTGTTTTTCCTCCAGCGGCACTCCAAACTTCGAGTAATTACCCGCCACACTGGTAAGAGCTATCGTTCCTATACCTACCTGGGGATTTATGCGTAAGCCGATGTTGCTTTGAGAAGCCTGGGTGCTTTTGATAGCCGCAATGCGTTCCAGCTCCTGCAGCGAATCGGCGTTGATGTGGATGTTTCGGGTCAGCGCCTTTTCCAGCTCTTCGTGGGTTTTAACGGGTGAGTCAAAGACGATTTTCGATGAGGGATAACCGCTTTGGCGGGCGATTTCCAGCTCACCGGCCGAGGCTGCTTCCAGCCCGAAATCCGTGTCGCGCAGATGGGCTAAGAGGGTTGAGTTGGGACTGGCTTTGATAGCCATAGTATGAAAGGCACTATCAGGGAAGGCCCGGCGAATGCTCTGGAGGCGTTCGCGCAAGTAAGGCAAATCATACACCAACGCAGAGGTGTCCCGCCGCCTGTCGAAAACCTGCGAATTGAAAAGCTTCGGGAGGATTTCCGAAATACGGTGATTGGTTAAATGATGTTGCATGGCCTTTTGTTTATCATAAAGATAGTAAAATCACGCAAAGTGAGTGGATTCCCAAAAATATAGAAATAGCCGTGCACTCCTCAACTTATCTTTTTTTATATTTGCTCAAAATCAAAACAATCAGCCATATGAAACTACTCGAAGGAAAGACTGCTCTGATAACAGGTGCTGCGCGAGGTATTGGTAAAGCTATAGCTTTAAAATTCGCTGAGCACGGTGCCAATGTTGTATTTACAGATTTAGAATATAATGACGCGTGCCAACAGCTCGAAAAAGAGCTGCAGGAGTATGGTGTACAAGCCGCAGGATATGCCTCAAACGCCAGCTCTACCGAAGATAGCGACCGCGTGGTGAAAGAAATTTTAAAGGAATTTGATAGGGTGGATATCCTTGTCAATAACGCCGGCATTACAAAGGATAACCTGCTTATGCGGATGTCGGAAGGGGATTGGGATGCCGTTATGAATGTAAACCTGAAGTCCGTTTTCAATCTCACCAAAGCCATCCAGCGCCATATGTTGAAAAACCGCCAGGGAAGTATTATCAATATGAGTTCAGTAGTGGGCGTAAATGGCAATGCCGGCCAGTCGAACTATTCTGCCTCGAAGGCCGGGATTATCGGGTTCACCAAATCCATTGCCCAGGAACTCGGCTCGCGGAATATCCGCTGCAATGCCATAGCTCCCGGATTTATTGAAACCGAAATGACGGGCCAGCTCTCGGAGGAAGTGCGCGAAGAGTGGGCTAAGTTGATTCCGCTGAAGAGACCTGGAAAATCGGAAGATGTGGCTAATACTGCGGTGTATCTTGCTTCAGACCTTTCAGCCTATGTTACAGGCCAGGTGATTAGCGTGTGCGGTGGTATGAATACTTAAAGCCGACATAACATTATTACTATGGAAATGGTTAACCAAAAAGGGAAATAATTTGACTTGAAATAATCCGGCAAATATCTCTTAAAATCATAACCGAATGATATTCAGTAACTTCTCCTTGACGCTTAAAGGTGAAAGTTGCTGAATATTTTTCTATAAAAATCATTTAATGAGTTTTTACTGTCCTCCCAATGAAAATTGAACCTTATTGTTTTTGCTTTGGGGGCCCCTTAACCTTATTTCATTGGTTTTTTGTAGCTTTGGGCATTCAAAAAAGGCTGAACATTGGAAAATACAATTCTTACTGAATATCCCATGTGGTTCCTTCTGCTATGTATTGCAGGAGGTTTGTTATACGCTTCCATCCTTTATGTCAGGAATAAAAAATATAACTATAGCCTGGGACTGAAGTGGGGTCTGGCTATTCTGAGATTTATTGCCGTAACTGTGATCGCGTTTTTGCTTTTGTCACCGCTTTTCAGGTACACAAGCTATGAAACGGAAAAGCCCGTAATCGTTTTTGCCCAGGATAACTCTGCCTCCGTCAAACTATCTGAATCTGCGGGAGATTTTGGCCGGCAGTATGTAAAGGATGTCAAACGTCTGAAGGATCGGTTGTCCGAAAAATATGCCGTAGAGACTTATACCTTCGGAGAGAGGGTGGAGCAGACCGATTCGATTACCTTTGACGAGACCACCACCAACTTTGCGCCCCTGGTTGAAAATATTAATGTCAACTATGCTAATCGGAATGTCGGAGCGATCGTATTAGCAAGCGATGGGATTTACAACCAGGGCATTAATCCGCTGTATAGTGATCTGAGTTCTTCCTTTAATGTTTATTCGCTGGGATTAGGGGACCCGCAACCCCGCAGAGAGGCACGAATCGTAAAGGTGATTGCCAATGATATCGCTTTTATAGGAAATAAGTTTCCGGTGGAAGTGTTGATAAATGCTTCAATGGCTAAGGGAGAAAGAACGGTGCTTAAAGTATTCCGTGATGATGAGAAAATTTTCACCCGTGAAATCCGGATAAATCAGAATTCTTTTTCGGAGAAGATATCGTTCTACCTGGAAGCCGAAGAAAAAGGACTGCAGGAATATCGCCTGGAACTGGATAGCCTTGAAAGGGAGAAGAATGTCGTAAATAATGAGAGGAAATTTTTTGTGGATGTGTTGGATGATAAATCTTCGATTCTTGTCCTTTCCCATTCACCGCATCCTGATGTAAATGCGATAAAAACCGCTCTCGAACAGAGTAAACGCAACGAAGTAGAAGTATCTCTTTTAGAGGCTTTCGATGGCCGGATAGCTAAGTACGATATGGTAGTACTGCACCAAATCCCGGCCGAAAATAAGAAATCAGCACAGATGCTGGATCGCATTTTTGAGCAAAAAATTCCTTCGTTGTTTGTCATCGGCCAGCAATCAAGTATTAGGTTTTTCAACTCTCTTAACACCGGCTTGCAAATCAACAATACGAATGAAAGTCTTAATGAAGTCTTACCGGAATTCAACCATGATTTTACTTTGTTTAATACCAATGTCCGGTTAAAAAACCTTTTTGAAGAGGCTCCGCCCCTGAAGTCTCCTTTCGGGGATTATGAGAGCTCGCCTTCAATGAATCCCTACTTATACCAAAAGCTGGATGACCTTTCCACCAAGATGCCTTTGATAGCTTTGTCGTCGCAGCAGGAACAAAAAACCGGAGTGATCGCCGGTACGGGCATTTGGAAGTGGCGCGTAAGGGATTACTTAATGCATGAGAACCACGAAACGTTCAACGAATTTGTCAACGCGATTGCCCGGTATATGATTTTAAACCGCGACCGGGACCTTTTCAGGGTGGATTACGAAAACCGCTATGCTGAAAATGAAGAAGTGATTCTTACAGCCGAGTTGTATAACTCTTCCTATGAGCTTGTAAATGAACCGGAAGTGAAGCTAATGCTGGAAAATCAGCAGGGCGAGACTTTTGAATATGTCTTTGACCGTACTTCTGACAAATACCGCTTGAACGCCGGAGCACTTGAAACAGGCACCTATAACTTTACGGCATCCACCAAACGGGGAGGAGAGAACTATCGGAAAGAAGGTCGCTTTGTTGTTACGCCGGTTAACCTGGAAGCGCGGAATACCCAGGCAAATCATGAAATGCTGAAGCAATTGTCAGAAAAATACAATGGCGCTTTCTTTACTCAAAATCAGATGGAACCCTTGGCCGATACGCTTCTGAATAATGAGAAGATTAAACCCGTAAGGTACTCCCGCCTGGATTACCGGCCTTTGATTGATGTGGAATGGATTCTGGTGATCATCCTTCTGTTGCTTTCAACGGAATGGTTTTTACGTAAATACCATGGAGGTTACTAATGTTTTTTTACTTGTCAAAGATTTTCGGTTACTTACTGAATCCCACTGCATGGGTTTTCATGGCACTGGTGGCAGCAGTCATTACAAAGGGAAGATGGCGTAAACGATTGATTGTCCTTGCCCTGGTGTTGTTTTATGTGTTTTCCAATAATTTTTTACTGAAAACCTTTCTTGAGCCATGGGAAGAGCAGGGAAAGACCCAAATTGATAGCACATATGATGTGGGGATTGTGTTAGGCGGATGGATCGCCGAGTATGACGAAAAGCTCGACCGGGCTGTGTTTAAAAAAGTTCCCGACCGCCTGTTGCAGGCTTATCGCCTTTACCGCACCGGCCATATAGATAAGATACTTATTTCCGGGGGTAGTGGTCATTACCTTTATCCGTGGAAAAAAGAGTCGAAGGTGGTCAGAAATTATCTCCTGGAGATAGGTATGCCCGAAGAAGACATTCTTGCCGATACCACATCGCGCAACACATATGAGAATGCGGTGTATTCAAAAAAAGTGATTGAACAACATCCGGAAATTGACTCGAAATTGCTGATAACGTCGGCCATACACATGCGGCGGGCTAAAGCCTGCTTTGAATCCGTGGGGCTGGAGGTCGATATCTTTGGTGCTGACCGGATTGTACCAAGTGAGAATTTCAATAACCTCGAAACCATTTTTGTTCCGAGCCTGAACTCCTATTACTACTGGCATATGCTGATTCACGAATGGATCGGTTATGTGGTTTATGATATCCGGGGATATATTGAGTAGGTTGCTTTGTTCGTTGTTCGTTGTTTGTTGTTCGTTGTTTGACCTTTCATAAATATGGTTGACACGAAGTTTAGTTGACTTGTTGTTCCTGAAAAGTGCTAATAGCGGATTGAAGGAGAAGATTGAAGAAGATTGAAAAGGAAGATTGAAGGAGATTGATTCCTATAAATTTAAAAACCTAAAAACTTAAACACCGACGCACTTAAACACACCTACTGTAAATCTGTTTCAGGACATGATACTTTTCATATCGTCAAAGAATCTTTCAAATCCCTATCTTTGCACTTCAAAATAAAAGGAGCATCAAGCTATGGTTCAAACATTACTCTGGATAATATTAGGCATTTTAATTTTCGACTTCCTGTTAGAGCGAACGCTGGATTATTTGAATGCCTCACGGTTAAGTGAAAAGCTTCCCGAAGAACTCAGGGGTATTTATGATGAGGAAAAATACAAGCGATCGCAGCAATATTTTAAGGTAAATCAGAAATTCGGTTTCCTTACCAGTACGCTGTCGTTTCTTGTTATGCTGGCAATGATTTATTACGGGGGTTTTGCCTACATCGACGGTATAGCAAGAAGTTTTACTGACCATCCTATCCTCATCGCTTTAATTTTCTTTGGTATTCTGGGCCTTGCGGCAGATATCCTTTCCATGCCTTTTCAGATTTACGGCACGTTCGTGATTGAAGAGCGCTTCGGCTTCAACAAAACCACACCCACAACTTTTATCCTCGACAAGGTCAAGGGATGGTTGCTGGGGGCTTTAATCGGCGGAGGC
Organism: Bacteroidales bacterium; assembly: GCA_021738485.1. Lineage (GTDB taxonomy): Bacteria > Bacteroidota > Bacteroidia > Bacteroidales > JAIPAH01 > JAIPAH01. Next base: position 40,033 of record JAIPBX010000015.1, read on the forward strand.
CTGCTATCCCTCATCATCTGGCTTTATTATTCCACCGGCGGCTGGTTCTGGATCCTGGCATTTGTGGTATTGATAACTTTTACCGGGCTGATGACGATGTTTTATTCCTCGGTCATTCTTCCCCTTTTCAACAAACTCACTCCCCTCGAGCAGGGAGAATTAAGGGAGGAGATAGAAAAACTGGCCGATAAAATAGGATTTAATTTGAAGGACATTTACGTGATGGACGGTTCGAAGCGCTCCTCCAAAGCCAATGCTTTTTTCAGCGGGTTGGGTACGAAGAAAAAGATTGTATTGTTCGATACTTTGATAAACGATCACACCAAAGAAGAGCTGGTATCGGTTTTAGCCCATGAAATCGGTCATTACAAAAAACAGCATACAATAATTAATTTTATTTTAGCTATTCTTCAAACGGCTATCATGTTATCGGTTCTTTCGTTTTTCCTCGATCAGGATACCATGTGGCCACGATACCTGGCCAATGCGCTGGGTGCTAAGCAGGCCGGTTTTCATTTGGGCATTCTGGCCTTTGGCATTCTTTACACCCCGCTATCTATAATTCTGGGCATAGGCATGAATATGATTAGTCGCCGGCATGAATACAGCGCTGACCGTTTTGCCGTAAAGCATTATGCGGCGGAACCTCTCAAAAATGCCTTGAAAAAATTATCTGTGAAGCATTTGAGCAATCTTCAGCCCCATCCGGCCTATGTGTTTGTTTATTACTCGCATCCTCCGCTATTAAGCAGGCTGGAAGCTATGGATAAGGCCGGGGAATGATGAGCTGGGTTTTTATATTCTGTATATTGTTTAAAAAATGATGCTGTTCAGAAAAAAAATAATTTAAGACCTACTGATATTCAGCAACTTCCCTTTAGGGAATTTAAGGGTAAAAGTTGCTGAATATCCTTATGGACAGTTTTTGAACAGAGCCTCAAAAGCGTTATTTCCCTTTTTCCGCCTGAGATGCTTCTTTTTGCTCCAGTGTTCGTCCGGGATACTGCCTAAAGGCCACCTCCAGCGCGTCTATGGCTTTTTCGAGGCTTTCTTTATTCAGCACGTAAGCCAGGCGGGCTTCCTGCTTCCCAAGGCCGGGTGTGGCATAAAATCCGGAAGCCGGAGCCAGCATTACTGTTTGGCCTTCGTATTCGAATTCTTCCAACAACCATTGGCAGAATTTATCGGCATCGTCTACCGGCATGCTCACCACAGTGTAGAAAGCCCCTGTGGGCTTGGGGGTGAACACTCCCTCAATATTGTTAAGGCGCTCTACCACCAGGTTGCGGCGGTCGATGTATTCGTTATATACCTCGTCGAAATATTCTTTCGGGGTATGAAGCGAGGCTTCAGCAACAATTTGACCTAATCCCGGTGGACTCAGGCGAGCCTGACCGTATTTAAGAGCCGTAGAGATAATTTCATCATTACGGGTAACGATTGCCCCGATACGGATGCCGCATTCACTGTAACGCTTTGAAACGGAATCGACCATAACAACGCGGTCTTCTATGTCTTCCAGGTTCATCACCGAATGATGCTCGTGGCCGTCGTAGGCAAATTCACGATAGACCTCATCGGCAAACAGATACAAATCATGTTTGAGAACTATTTTACGCAGGGCCTCCAACTCCTCTTTCGAATAAAGGTAACCTGTGGGGTTGTTGGGGTTGCAAATCATAATAGCTTTGGTTCTGGAAGTGATTTTCTTCTCAAAATCTTCGATAGGTGGCAGGGCAAAACCATCTTTGATATTTGAGGTGATAGGTACTACCTTTACACCGGTGGCTACGGCAAAGCCATTGTAATTGGTATAAAAAGGTTCGGGGATAATAACCTCATCACCCGGATTGAGCGTGCTCAAAAAGGTAAACATAATCGCCTCTGAGCCGCCGGTCGTAACCATAATGTTATTGAAGTCAATGCGGATACCTTGTTCTTTGTAATAACCGGCCAATCCACGGCGGTAACTTTCATAACCGGCCGAATGGCTGTATTCTAATACTTCTTTATCCAGATTTTTCAGTTCATTAAGGGCATGTTCGGGCGTTTTGATATCGGGCTGTCCGATGTTGAGATGATAAACGGTTGTTCCCCGTTTTTTGGCAGCTTCTGCATAAGGAACTAAACGCCGTATGGGTGAAGCCGGCATCTGCTTTCCTCTTTCTGATATTTTCGGCATGGTTTTATTTTTTTGTCTGTAAGCAAATTTATACGAAGTCTCTAATTGCCATCTGCTGAAGGCGTAGCTCCCTTTTCATTTGATTTTTCAGGGATACTCTTATCTTTTTTCTTTAAGACTTCCCCTTTAATCCGGGCTACAATCGGCGACTTTTTCGCATTGGAATATATTGTGATAGTTTTGTGAAACCGGCCGGGTTTTTTAGTGTCATATTCCACCTCAATAGATTCTTTCTTACCCGGCAATATAGGTTTGCGTGGCCATTCTGGAACAGTGCAGCCGCAGGAAGACCTTACCTTTGATAGAACCAGGGGCTCTTTACCGGTGTTAGTGAAGGTGAACTGGCAAGTACCATCGCTGTTCCGGTAAATTTTCCCATAATCATATACGATGCTGCCGTTATCGGTTACAACGGATTTGTCAAATGTGATTTCTGGGGCATTGGCATTCGAATCCTGAGCCATCACGTTAAAACTGAATACTAAAGCTACAAATAAGACTGTTATCGGTTTCATAATATATCATTTTTTTTAACTAGAGTACAAATTTATAAAATTGTTGTTTTGTTTATCAAGACATAACCCGATATTTATAGTTTTATTTTATCCATGCTATGAAGACCATATAATAATCCTGTTTTTTTTACGAAATTTGAAATATGTTTTTCTTTTGCCGGCGGTTTGAAGAGCCTTTACGAATCTGTAATTTTACAGATGTTTTAATGTCAAACAGGAAAAATTTTCAATGAATCTAAAATTAGAAGAGCTTAAATACCAGGAAGCAGCTATCAACTCCATTGTCCGGTTATTTGAGGGTCAGGAGAAAAACACCTTCGGCAACTCTTACGACCGCGAAATTCAATCCAATCTATCCCATCTTACCAAGGCAGAAATTAATGAAAATAAAAAAGACATTATCCATGAAAATGGAATTGAAGAAGCTCATTTGAGTGATGATAATGAGTATTGCATCGAAATGGAGACAGGTACGGGGAAAACGCTGGTTTATATTCGTACTATTTATGAACTTTATAAAACATATGGCTTCAGCCGGTTTATTATTCTTGTGCCTTCTATCGCTATCAAGGAAGGGGTGATAAAAACCTTCGCTACCTTTGAGCAACAACTGGAAAATATTTATGGTTTCAGCCCGAAATACTTTGCCTATGACAGCAAAAAGCTCAACAACGTACGTCATTTCATCCAGGATAGCCAACCCCAGGTTATGATAATGACGGTTCAGTCTTTCTCAACGAATGAACGAATTATCAATCAGGCTAAACGTGATGACTCCTTTCTTGGACTATCGTATATAGAGGCTTTAGGGGCTACCCAACCCATTGTTTTTATGGATGAGCCCCAGGAGGGTATGGACACAGCAAATGCTGGAGAAAGAATAAAAACGCTCAATCCATTGTGCAAGATACGCTATTCGGCTACCCATAAGGTTGTGAAAAATCTGATGTATCGGTTAATGCCTTATGATGCTTACCGAAAGGGACTGGTGAAAAAAATCGAAGTTCTATCCGTGGCGGAAAAAAACGATGAAGCCACATTAAAAATTGAGATAAAAGATGTACAGGTAAAACAAGGGCAATGGCCTAAAATTAAGCTAAAGCTTTGGATGACGGCCAATGGAGCTTTTGCCTGGAAAGAGACACCGTGGTTAAAGCAGGGAGATAATCTCGGGGAAAAGTCCGGGAATATCAGTTACCACGATTATACCATTGAGCGCATCTATAAAAACAGGTCTGATCGAAAGTTCAGGGTGAAGTTTTCCAATGGTACTGAATTGATTGAAAGCAACAAATCGGTTGATTTTGAAGGTATCTTCAGGATTCAACTGGAATGGCTTATCAGGCGGCATATTCAAAAAAAGCAGTTTTATAAAAAGAAAGGCATTAAGTGTCTTTCGCTGATATTTATCGACAGGGTGAATAACTATATGGCCAAAGACGGCATCATCAGGCAGCTGTTTTACCGTGAATATGCCCGGGTGCATCGTGAATTAATAGGGGAGGAGGTTTCTCCCGGTTATATCGAAAGCATCCAGGGATACTATTTTGCCCGCACGGGGCAGGGCACTTTTACCGATAATGAATATTCCATGACCAGGAATAAAGAGATATTTGATTTGATTTTACGGGATAAAAACAGGTTGCTCGATATGAATAATCCGGTTGAATTTATTTTTTCTCACTCAGCCCTGGGGGTTGGTTGGCATAGCCGTCAAGCTAAAATTTTAATTATCTGATTTTCAGTAAAATATAAAAAAGGCTGGCTGGCCTTAACCAGCCAGCTTATCTCATGGTGCGCCCTCATACCTATTTTTTTTTGTGGCCGGGTAGCTTTTCCTGT